>NZ_PDJF01000001.1:1500000-1800000 GCF_002563965.1 Corynebacterium renale
CGGGTCACGGTGAAACCCTCAGGGCCGCCGTAGTAAGGGTCGTCCACGTTTGCGCCGTCGGGGGAGTTGGGGTCGAAATCGCGCAGCAAGGCAACCTTCTCTTCAGGAACGCCACTGGCGATCAGGTGGGACCGGTGCCCATTATCTAAGGCGATGAGGAGGTCAGCGTCAGCGTCGCGTTGCGCGAACTGGCTGGCCCGCAGTGCGGAGCCGTCGTAGCCGTGTGCGGACAGTTCGGCAAGAGCACGCTTGTCTGGAGCCTGCCCGATGTGCCAGCCACCTGTCCCGCACGAGACCACCTCCACGTCCGTGCGCCCTTCCTCGGAGAGCGTGTGCTTCAGGATGGCCTCGGCCATCGGCGAGCGGCAAATGTTGCCGGTGCACACAAAGCTAATTACTACGTTGTGCTGCGTCATCGATAATCCTTCCTAGTTCCGCGGGGTTGTGCGCGGTCCACGTTGCGTCCTCCCATTCCTGGGGCTGACCATAACCCCAGGTTACGGCCACGCTTGGAATACCCATGGTACGTGCGCCTTCGAAATCGTAATGGCGGTCGCCAACCATGATGATGGGTTCCCCGGCCGGGTCCAGATTCATGTTCTTAAATACGTGTTTGAGCACTGGTACTTTTCCGCGTCGCGGATGCTTGTGGTCATTGTGAGCGGTGCCGATGAACTCGAACAAGTCCACCCACCCGAACTTGCGCAGTACAGTCATTGCCCCGTTTTCAGACTTCGATGTTGCGGTCGCCAACCTGTAGCCCGCAGCTCGCCAGCGCTCAAGAAGCTTCTCGACGCCCGCATACGGCCGAGCATCCTCAAACCCTTGCGCATTCTGATACTGGTAATACGCGGCCATTGCGGCGTCGAGACGCTTTCCCGAAATGCCCAGCCTGCCCAGAGTATGTTCCATTGGCGGGCCCACGATTGTGGCCAGAAAATCTTCAGGCGGATGGGGCTCGCCCACGGCGTCGATTGCGTGGAGCAGCCCGCCTCGGATGCCGGGGTAGGAGTCGGCCAGCGTTCCATCAAGGTCAAGGAGTACAACAGTCACATCGTCAAGGGTGCCAGAAGCATGTGAGATTTTTGTGAGAACCGGCGCGAGACTTTGCCGTGCGGCCACCATGCTGTGTCTGGGATGGTGGCTACACTGTAGAAGTCATACCCCAACAGTTGAACGCAACGGAGGATTAGTGACTCACACAGTAGGAACAGTGCGCGCCCGCCTAGAAGAGGCTTACCCGCCCCACCTGGCCGAAAGCTGGGACAAAGTGGGACTCATCTGCGGAGATCCCGACGCTGAGGTGTCCAACGTCGCCTTTGCATTGGACTGCACCCAAGCGGTTGCCGACGAAGCCGTGCGCCTTGGTGTCGACATGCTCGTAGTACACCACCCGCTGCTCCTGCGCGGCACGTCTACGGTCGCAGCGGATACACCAAAAGGCAAGGTCCTCCACACCTTGATCCGCGGTGGGGTAGCGCTGTTCGCCGCCCACACGAATGCGGATTCTGCCCGCCCCGGCGTCAACGATGTCCTCGCGGAACTTGTCGGCATCACGCCAGGGCGGCCCATCGCCCCCAAGGATGATGACGGCTCCTCAGCACTAGACCAGTGGACTGTGAACGTGCCCGAGGACTCCGCGGACGTAGTCATGCAAGCAGCTTTCGCAGCCGGGGCAGGCGCAATCGGGGACTACTCGCACTGTGCCTTCACCCTCACCGGACATGGGCAATTCCTTCCCAAAGAGGGCGCACATCCGGCCGAAGGCGACGTCGGAAAGCTCTTTACTGGTGCAGAACAGCAAGTCCAGTTCGTGGCGCCGAGGACCAGCCGAGCACACGTGATTAAGGCGGTCCGTGGGGCGCATCCGTACGAAGAACCAGCGTTTTCCATCGTGGAGCTCGCTGCCGACCGCGAACGCGACCTGAGCAAGGCTTATGGACTGGGACGCGTGGGCGAATTGCCGGAACCGATGACCTTGCGTGCTTTTACCCAACAGGTCGCTGACGCCCTGCCCGAAACCGTGTGGGGAGTTCGCGCCGCCGGCGACCCTGGCCAAATGGTGCAGACTGTGGCGGTTGGTTCTGGATCCGGGGATAGCTTCCTCGATACCGTCACCAAGCTCGGGGTGGACGTGTACGTCACCTCGGACCTACGACACCACCCAGTCGACGAACACCTCCGCGCCGGAGGGCCCGCCGTCATCGATACCGCGCACTGGGCCAGCGAATTCCCCTGGACCACCCAAGCGGCGGGATTCGTCGCCGAACTCGGCGTAGGTACCCACATCATCGATATCCGCACCGACCCCTGGACCCTATCGGCACACCCACGTACCGCGCAGTAGAATAAAACGCCCCTCCGGCCCACCCGGACACCACATACAACCGTAGGAAAAGCCATGAAACTTGCCGAAAACCTGCAGCCAATTCTTCTCGAACTTTCCACCCTGGAACGTCGCCTAGCAACCGCAGGTGCCAAAACCACCGAAACCCCAGAGCAAGCCGAGCTCAACACCCTGCGCACCGAACTCGACCAGATGCGTAGCGCCGCTTCCGCAGCCCAGATGGCCGTTGATGATATGGAAAACGAGATCCTGCGCATCCAAGACGACGAGCGCAAACTCCGCGCCCGGGACCGCGACAACAAGGCCCAACTGGCTACCGAAACTGATGAAGAAAAGCGCAAGGACTTGCAGCACGACCGCTACGCCACCAAGTCCCGCATCGCTGACCTCATGGCTGAACTGATGGAAGCACACAATGAGGTCCACGCGCTACGCCAAAACCGCGATATCCATGGTGCGAAAATCTCTGACCTAGAGCGCAAGGTCGAGGTAGCTCAGCGTGCCGCTGAAGCCGCGTCCACACAAGAATCCGAAGATCCCCGCGCCCACGTGGCAGAACTCGAAGCACAACTACCCGACGACGTCGTGGAGGCCTACCACGAACAACGCGCCGTCAACGGGGTAGGAGTAGGCCTCTTCAACGGACGCACCTGCGGTTCCTGCCACATCGTCCTACCAGCAGCCGACCGCTCCGCCATCAACCTGGCGCCTGCCGACGAACTCCCCGAATGCCCAGACTGCGGTTCCTACCTGGTGCGAAAGGCCGTGTAAATGGACGTCTATAAAGACGCAGTCATCATCGAAGCCGACGGCGGCTCTCGCGGCAACCCAGGCATCGCCGGTTCCGGGACAGTCGTGTACACCGGAGACCACAAGAAGGTTCTCCGTGAAATAGCGTGGGTCTTCGCGGACAAAGTCACGAACAACGTTGCCGAATACCGGGGCCTGATTAACGGGCTGCGCGCTGCCGCTGAGCTGGGTGCACAGACCGTTACCGTATTCATGGACTCCAAGCTCGTCGTCGAGCAAATGTCCGGACGCTGGAAAATTAAACACCCCGATATGCAGAAACTGGCTCTCGAAGCCCGCGACCTCATGTCCGGCTTCCAGAAAGTCCACTTCGAATGGGTTCCCCGCAAGCGCAACGCCAAAGCAGACGCCCTAGCCAACGAAGCCATGGACGCTGCAGCCAAAGGAGCCCCTGAAGGACCCTTGGGTGGCGGGGAGACTGCCTCGGAAGAAAACCCAGGCCCGCAAGACGGCCTCTTCGAACCCACCGTCTCTGAGAACACCCAGGCAGCGCAACCATCCGACTTTTCCACGCAAACGGCGGAAAGCGTGCCAGTCACACGAATCATCGCGGTCCGCCACGGCCAAACCCCAAGTAGCGCGGCCAAACTCTACGCCGGTCACGACGACAAAGAACTCACAGACCACGGCCATGAACAAGCCCGTGTCCTTGCCAAAGATCTGGCGCGCCGGGAAACAATCGACGTGATTTTAAGTTCCCCGCTGGCGCGGGCCCGGCAAACCGCCAGGTACCTCAGCACAGCCACAGGCGTAGACGTCACCGTGGACGACGGCCTGCTCGAGATCGACTTTGGTACGTGGGACGGACTGAGCTTCCAGGAGGCCCGCGAACGGGACCCCGAACTTCATGAACGATGGACCACCGATACCGCAGTAAGTCCACCCGGCGGAGAATCCATCCAGGCGCTCCACCGCAGGGTTACCGCGTGGCGGAAAGAGGTCGTCGCACAGCATCCTGGAAAGACGGTGGCCGTGGTCACCCACGTACACCCCATCAAATCTCTTATCCGCCAAGGCCTAGGCTGTGGGCCGGAAGTATTCCGCAACCTTTTCCTCGACCTAGCCAGCTGGTCAATCATCGACTTCACCGGCGATTCTGGTGTGATCCGGGCAGTCAACCACGTCCCATACTTGGAGCCAAGCAGCAACAGCGAGTAAGGTTGCAGGCTGCGCATAAGTTGGCTGGGGCGTACGCGTTGGCCCGAACTACACCACTAGGTGCAAGCGGGCCACCGAGGAAAGTCCGGACTCCACACAGCACGGTGGTTGCTAACGGCAACCCGGGGTAACCCGCGGGAAAGTGCAACAGAAAGCAGACCGCCTCCCTTTCGCGGTAGGTGAGGGTGAAAGGGTGCGGTAAGAGCGCACCGGCATGCCAGGTGACTGGTGTGGCCAGGTAAACCCCACCGGGAGCAAGGCAACGAGGTGCACCACTGGTGCGCCGGGAGCGGACGTTAACGGCAGCTGGCCTAAGTCCGCAGGTAGCTGCTTGAGCCACCAAGCGATTGGTGGCCTAGATGGATGTCGCCCCAACCCACCTCAGGTGGGTGGACAGAATCCGGCTTATAGGCCAACTTATGCGCCCTTTTACGCTTTAACTTTAGGCTTCTGTAGCCCGCCATAACGTCGACAGTGTAGCTACTTTTGTGGCCTCAATGCCTGCGTCTGCTAGATAATCCAAGACCTCAGTAACGTTTTCGTTAGGCACTACCGCGGCAACAGTCCGCGACCTTCCGGGTGCTGCTGGACGTGCGCTATCTGCGCCCTGCTTGAGCAAGAGTTGCCCCAGCGGTATAGCGGTTCCCGCGATGCCGTAATCTGTGTTCAAAGCTTCCGTCGATGCGTTGATGAGCCTGCTGGCAGTGGGGAAATCCAACGCCCGAATTGCCGAGAGCAGAGTGGAGGCGCGTTCGGATTCACCGCCCCAAAAACGTAGCCACGCAGCAGCCTCGTGGGTGCTTGGCCATCCCTCGGGGCCTAAGACCTGGTGGTTTGCTTCGAGCCATTGGATGACTCGCGCGGTGGCGTCGGGAAGCAAGTTCACATAGTCGACCCCGAATGCGTGACTGGCCTTTGATACGAAACGCTGGCGGATGCGCTGCTGTTCAGCAGCTTCCTCCTCGGGGACATCCAAGAGACCGCCTTCAGGGCTGCGTGCTGCAACGAGTGAGAAATTGCGGCCAACCATTGACGGTGTTTGCGTCAACGCACCGTCTGCATGATTCATCACGCTCATGCCGGTGCCCTGCGAGCGCAACAACACATGATAAACACTGCACACGGCGGGGAATGCAGCAATGCTATCGGCAGCGCTGATGCAGGCCTCTGCCAACTTGAGGCGAATCGGTGGCTCGTTGCGGTCATTCAGTCGGCTAGCTGCAGCCACAGCGAACGCGGCATCCATCGCTGCGAGTTCATAGAAACCGGAACCCTGGGGCAGTTCGGAGACCACAGTGATGTTGAACCCTGTGGACTCACGACTCAGGACACCACGTTGCATGAGGTTCAGCGCCACCGCAGCAAGGCGCAACGCTAACCCGCCCTTCGGCATGGGCGGTTCAATCCGCTGACCGTGCTCGTCAGCGTGCGGGGACTGCTCCTGAATGGCGTGTGTCGCTTCCTTGAAGGTAGCGGACTCCGAGACCGTAGTGCCCTGAGTGCTGGAATCGCTTAACGACGCAGCAAAGCTTGCCGTTACCGCCACCGTTGAATCTTCCCGGGGGCTGGCTACTACGGCCACTCGTTGTTCGACGTGGTGCAGCAAGGCTAGGCCACCGAATGTGTCAATGTGTTCTCCAATAGTTACCCACACACCTGGTGCGTGCCCGCTGATCGTGCCTGGGGTGCCGTATGTTTCTTCGTGAATGTTGGCAGCACGTGTGAGGCAATCCGGGGTGGGGAACTCGTGTGACACAGGTATTTAATCCTTTACTGTATTGGCGTACAGGGGGAGCCGAATGCGTTGGCAATCTAGAGCGAGTCTAGCCGTTATACAAGTGGACGCTGCACTGGTTTCGGAGAAATAGGTATCGTGGATGGGGCGAACTTAATTTTTGTTGTGAAAATAAGGAGGCACTCGTGGCTGATAAAACAGAAGGCGCATGGTACTACGACCCTGAAACCGGCGAAGTTACCCAGGGCAAAGTCCGTGGTTGGGAAAACCGCATGGGGCCGTACGAGTCTAAGGAGGCCGCGTCCCAGGCATTAGAGCGTGCGGAGGCTCGTAATGAGGCTGCTGATGCAGCAGACGAAGCATGGGAAGATGAAGATTAACCTAGCGTGACACGTCGTGTGACGGAATCATGTGGTGGGCCCCTGACAGTGCAGTTCAGGGGCCCATATCTGTATCTGATCCCAAGGTGCGAGCGTAAGACGCTTAAGATTTCCGGACTGACTTGGTGAAACGTTTGTAGGCGGCGGCCACTTCTTGGGCGCGTTCTTCTGCGCCGGTGAGTAGATAAATTGCCGCGTGCCGGCAGGTTTCGTAGACCATGCCGTAGGAGAAGGTATCTTCCCGGTGGCGGTTAGCCTGGCGTGCGCGCTGCAAGACTGTGTTGCATGAATCGACGTAAGCCTGCGCTTGTTCAACTTCGTGCAACAGCTTGCGGGTTTGTTTGGTCAGTCGGCGTGCCTTGTAGGGAGTGACGGCGTCGGCAATGTTTGCGGACATGTATAGCCGTTGCGAAGCTTTACGCAGCTGGTTGACCGCGTGCTGCAATTCGTTTGGTGTAAGACCGGTGTTGTCCATGTCTTCGGTGACGCTTTCGATGAGACTCGAAAGATCGCGCCAGCTTCGCTTTACTGCGCGTACCGCAATCGCCACAGCTTTGCGACGCTCAGAACGGGACGGCACTGGAGGGTCTGCTAGGAAAGCGTCGATGTCGTCGAGCAAATCTAGGTATTGGGTTGATGTCAGCGCTACGTGAGCGCGGCGAGTTTCGCGGTCGCGACGGATGAGGGCGCCGTCTTTGAGGCGGTTGGCGGCAAAACTGTCGATCAGCCCCGTGGGGTTACCGAGCACAATTTCGTGCAGCAGGGTGTGCTCTAGGTCTGCTGCGACTGCTTTCTGACACGCATTGTTCAGTGCTTTAAGTTGGGCACGCAGGCTTGGGATGTTGTCAAGGCGGTCATCCCATGCATCGTGGGCGAAGAGATCGCGCAGCATGGAAAAGAGGAAGCGCAAATCTTTCGAGTTTTCGACGATAAGTTTCAGCGCGTCGAGCTCGCCAGCGCGGGCTTGTGCGTCAGCGGAGATGATGGCATCGCGGCGGTCCCGTAGTTGCTGCAACAGGATCGCGAATGCTTCGTCGGAGCGTTCTACTGGGCGCCATTCCAATGGCAATGCTGGTTCTGGAGCGGTGTCAACGGCTGTGCCCAAAGCTACCAAGAGTTTGGAGGGGAGCGCTGATGTGGTGGCCCCAGCGGCAAGGAGGATTTCTTCGGAGGTGTCTAATACCCGGTCGCCTCGGTGAGTACCGGCCAGCCCTGGGGCTAATTCGAGTTCCCACTCCCGCCACGATTTCTTGCGCCCGCCCTCGATAAGCGCCTTGGCTGTGACGCGGTCGTCACAGAAGAAAGCCAGTGGGGTGCCGTCGTCGGAGGTGAGGACAGATTCTCGTCGGGTGTTATCAATTGTGGCGATTGGTTTGAGTGGCTCTGTTCTAATAATGGCTTGGACTTCGCCTAGTAATTCTTTTGGCACGGTAAACGGTTGGTCGGGCGAAGTGTAGTCATCTTCGTTGAGATCAACTGCGATTTCTTGGCGGCCTGCTCCAGTGTCAGGAAGTTTGATGTGCCAGCCTTCGTCCTTGCCGCCAGTCCGGCGGCGAAGAGTAATTTTGGCGCGCGTCAAACGTAAATCGGCGGTATCGAAGTAGACCGCGTGGAGGGAAAACTTTTCCGTCGAAGCGACCGATGCAACGCCCGAAATGCGGGTCAGGTCAGGGACCACTGTTGAATCCTGGACGGCAAACTTCGTTTCCACTTCTACTGACGTAGTAGGCGTCACTGAACTGTCCTTTCGGCCTTTTATTTTCATGTGTCGATTGCTCTATTGTGCCACTTGTCGGGGCACACCCCGCGATGCTGGTAAGCGCTGTTGCTTGTGTGCTAACCATACCCCGGGCTCTAAGAAGTCTGCAGGGTTGGAAAGACTTCCTCAGCATGGTGAGCGGCGCGCTGTGACCGTGTGGCGATATCTTCAGCGATCTCCGGCAGGGTTTCAATGAGGGATAAGACGCCTTCGGCAAGCAAGGCTACGAACATGCGCGCATAATCTAGTGGCTGTGGGGGCGCTGTCTCTTCTCCTTCACCGTGGTCAACGAACTGTGCGTAATCCGTGAGGTCGGCGATGACGGGGCCGGCTGCAGCCAGAAGCATTCGCGTAAAGAGACAATCCTCGGAGGTGCCCACAAGCGCAGCTATCCCGGGAGCTGGCAGGTTGACAAGGCACACCTGGAAACATGCGGCGAATTCACCCGCGACAGCATCCCACTGTTCCTCGGGGTAGGCCAAGAATTCTGGTATGCGCAGACGCTCTACGACGACTGGCCCTGGGCCTACGTTTCGTGAGCCTAGGAGCAAGCCGTAGAGAGCGTAAAGACCTTCAAAATCATCAACCGTGCAGTGCAGAGAGTCGGGAAGAATCGGCTCAGTATGAGGTTGTAGGGCGTGGACTCCAGGGAGGATCAGCCAACGCTCGGGAAACTCTCGGGGATCGAAAGCGGGCTGGTTCGCCATGAGCGATGGGATCTCACTTTCCCATAGTTGAGCGATATGGGTATGCCCAAAGTCATACAGTCTTTGAGCAGTCTGTTGGACTATGGCAGGGGATAGGGTGAAACGGTGTGTCGCAAGATCTGTGGGCAACCACCCGTGTAGTGCGGCATTTATTGCTTTGTCGATGATAGAAAAATCTGGTGTGCAGTCTGTTGAATATTGGCGTGCAGTGAACGTGGGCATGGCAAGTATTCGACCAAGAACCTCAGATACGTCGCAGATTTACCACCCCCATGTGTTCGAAAAGAATTTCTAACTTCGCAGGTGGTCGTAGTTTTTTCTTAAAATGCATTGCCACCCCCGACATTGTGGGGATGAGGTGCGAGATTTTAGTGTTCGAACACATACTCTAGACGGTGTCTTGCTTGTGGTGTATACCTAGAAACCATGAACTTTGAACACGCGTACGCAGGGAGTTCCAGGGGTGCTTCCCACGTAAATACAGCCCTCCAGCAGGGTAAAACTCCTCTAAGCCCTCCAGCTACCTCTGTTACAGTAAATCCATGAACAGCCAACACGAGTTTGTCCTTCGCAGCGTGGAGGAACATGACGTCCGCTTTGTGCGCTTGTGGTTTACTGACATCCTAGGTTCGCTTAAGGCCATCATGATGTCTCCATCGGAGCTAGAGAGCGCTTTCGAAGAAGGTGTGGGGGTCGATGGCTCCTCGATCGAAGGTTTTGCCCGGCTGTCTGAGGCGGACACAATTGCACTCCCGGATCCGTCCACTTTCCAGATTATGCCTTTTGATGAGGATGATCCCACTATGCGTACGGCACGCATGTTCTGTGACATCTCGATGCCGGACGGCCAACCTTCCTGGGCTGATCCCCGCCACGTGCTGCGCCGCCAGGTGAACAAGGCCGCAGAACAAGGTTTTACTTGCATGATTTCGCCGGAAATTGAGTTCTACCTCTTTGATTCTGTGAAGGATGGGGCCACCGGAATTGAGCCAGTGCCCACCGACAACGGCGGATACTTTGATCAATCCACGCGCAACGCGGTACCCAAGTTCCGTCGTCAAGCGATGCGCGCCCTTGAGCAGATGGGTATTGCCACCGAATTCAGCCATCATGAGACCGCGCCGGGCCAGCAGGAGATTGATCTCCGGCACGCCGATGCCCTGACTATGGCAGACAACGTCATGACCTTCCGCTACGTGATTAAACAGGTAGCGTCCGCAAACAACGTGCTAGCTAGTTTTATGCCCAAGCCACTCCGTCACTACATGGGCTCAGGCATGCACTCGCACATTTCCTTGTTCGAGGGTGGGGTAAATGCATTCCACGACCCAGATGACGAAATTGCATTGTCAGAAACTGGGCGCCAGTTTGTAGCGGGCATCCTGCGCCATGCACCTGAACTTTCCGCTGTCACGAACCAGTGGGTCAACTCGTACAAGCGCATTGCATTCGGTGATGAAGCTCCGACTGCGGCGACGTGGGGTGTTTCAAATCGCTCTGCGATGGTCCGCGTCCCCATCTACCGGCTGCACAAAGAGGAGTCGCGTCGCATTGAAGTGCGCAGCATTGACACTGGATGCAACCCATATCTGACCTACGCAGTTCTACTTGGTGCAGGACTAAAGGGCATCCAAGAAGGCTACGAACTTCCCGAGCCAGCTGAGGATAACATTTCCGCACTGACGCGGCGGGAACGTCGTGCGCTCGGCTATGTTGACCTCCCTAATAGCTTAGATGCCGCACTACACCACTTAGAAGAATCGGAACTAATCGCCGATATCTTGGGCGAGCATGTCTACGAGTACTTCCTCCGTGCAAAATGGAGCCAATGGCGCGAATACCAGCAACAGATCACCCCATGGGAGATTGAAAGCACGCTCAAGTTCTAAACCCGTCCACTGGCCCCGATGCGCCTGATCTGAAGGAAACCCACCATGTTTGGTGCCGCACACCCCGCACGCTCTACTGTGCCTTCACCTGCGGTCTTAGGGCTCCACGACCCACGCGCTGCTGAAGATCTGGGCACAATCGGGTGGGACACCCCTGACTCCATCGACGTCCTATGGGCACTGTCTAATACGAGCAATCCTGACCAAGCGCTCAACGTTGTCCGTCGCCTGCACGAATCGCTAACCACCTGGGACGAACAAGAACCAGACGGATGGGACGAACTCAACACGGCCGTGCATGGCGACGTAGCACTGCGCATCCGATTCCTCGCTCTATGCGGCGGATCACGCGCGCTCGGAGACTTCTTAGCCGCACACCCGCACAGCTGGCGGGAATTGGACTTACCTTTGCCCACCGCAGCAGAGCTCATGCATGAGATGCTGGCCTGTATTCAAGCGCGCCCGGCCGCATTCAGCGATCCTGGACTCGATGCCGCAGACACTGCAACAGAACGCCTCGACACCGCGGGGACGTATCGCGCCGGGATCTCTGGGCCGGAAGCTATACGTGCTGTCAAGGAACGCTACACCACGCTCATCATGCGTATCGCGGCCTACGACCTCGCAGGCACATTCCCCGAAACGAAGCGCCATCAAGGTGGTAACGCTGTTGGGATTCGCACGATCACCGCGTTGCTTTCACATGCTGCTGACGCGGCCCTCACCGCAGCGCTGGCAGTCGCCATCACAAACGTCCTTCCCACCCGGGCAGGTGAGGATGGGCAACCGGAGCTACCGCTTCTCGACGACGCTCTCGCCATCATCGCCATGGGGAAATGTGGCGCCCAAGAACTGAACTACATCTCCGACGTCGACGTCATCTTCGTTGGTACCGATGCAAGCCCCACCATCACGCGCATCGCAGCTGAATTCTCCCGAGTGGCAACCCGGGCCTTCTTCGAAGTGGACGCCAATTTACGCCCGGAAGGCAAATCTGGTGCGCTCGTACGCACTGTGGAGTCTCATGTGGCTTACTACAAAAAATGGGCGCACACCTGGGAGTTCCAAGCCTTGCTCAAAGCCCGCCCCATGACTGGACACCTGCCGCTTGGGCAGGAGTATTACCAGGCGCTGAACCCGATGGTGTGGAATGCACGACGCCGACCTTCCTTCGTGGAAGATGTACAAGCCATGCGTCGCCGAGTCCTTGCGAATGTGCCCGAACGTGACCGTCAGCGTGAACTCAAGCTCGGGAAAGGGGGACTGCGTGACATTGAATTCGCCATCCAACTCCTGCAACTGGTGCACGGCAGCACTGATGAGGTCCTGCGCACGCCCGCAACTTTGGAGGCTCTCGATGCTCTTATCAGTGGGGGCTACGTCGGCCGTGAAGATGGCGCTGCACTAAGTAATGCCTACGAGTTCTTGCGCCTTGTTGAACACCGGCTTCAACTGCAGCGACTACGGCGCACCCACATGCTGCCGGAGCAAGAAGATAGGCAAGCGTGGGAATGGCTGGCAGCGGCCTGCGGATTCACTGCCCAGAAATCGCGCACTGACGTACAACAGTTACGTGAAACAATCCGGCGGGTCCAGCTGCACGTGTCGGAGTTGCATTCCAGCCTGTTCTACCGCCCGCTGCTCAAGACTGTCGCGAGCCTGGACACCACCGCGACAGGCTTGTCTAGTGAGTCCATGGAGACACAGTTGGCAGCACTGGGTTACAAGCACCCGGCGCGTGCGGTGCAACATCTTCACGCACTCGCTGCAGGAACCTCGCGTAAGGCCAAGATCCAGGCGATGCTTCTGCCTACGCTGATGAACTGGCTGGGAAATACTGCAGATCCTGACGCGGGTCTGCTCAACTACCGCAAGCTTTCCGAGGCGGCGTACGAAGAATCGTGGTTTCTTCGCCTCCTGCGCGACGAGGGAGTAGCAGGGCAGAGGCTGATGCACATTTTGGGTACTTCTCCCTATGCGTCAGGTCTCATTATTGCGGCGCCGGACGTCGTGAAGCAGTTGGGTGACGGCGCTCAAGGACCTAAACTGTTGGAAACATCGAGCAAACTGGTCGGCCATGCCTTGGTCAATTCCGCGCGGCGGCACCGTGACCCCGATAAAGCGATCGCAGTTGCACGTGGGCTGCGTCGCGCTGAACTGGCTCGCATCGCGTCTGCTGACCTCCTCGGGATGCGTGAAGTTACGCAAGTCTGCCTTGGGTTGTCCACAGTATGGGCTGCTGTCTTGCACGCTGCGCTTATGGCAGAATACGATGCCCGCACTCCCGAAGGCGGTGTTGCACCCGCGCACATAGCGGTCATCGGTATGGGGCGCCTCGGTGGTTTTGAATTGGGTTACGGCTCAGATGCCGACGTGATGTTTGTTGCTGAACCTACGGTAGAAAATCCTTCGGAAGAGGACACACATGCAGCCCTAGTGTGGGCCACCGAAGTGGTGGATAGTATGCGTTCGCGCCTGTCGCGGCCTTCCCAGGACCCGCCATTGGAAGTTGACGTAGGACTGCGTCCTGAAGGTCGAAGCGGGGCTATGGTGCGCACCGTTGCTTCATATGTGCGTTACTACACGCAATGGGGTGAGCCCTGGGAAAAGCAAGCCCTCTTGCGTGCGCACGCCATCGCGGGGAGCGAGGAGCTTGGCCAACAGTTTATTGAGGCCATCGATCCCATTCGCTACACCGAGGGTGGGGCAAGCGACCACGACGTAACCGAAGTGCGCCGCATGAAAGCCCGGGTGGATAACGAACGTTTACCTCGCGGAGCTGACCGCAACACCCACACCAAACTCGGCCGCGGCGGGCTGACAGACATTGAATGGACCGTGCAGCTACTCACGATGATGCATGGCCACACGCACCCCAACCTGCGGACACCATCAACGGTAGAGGCACTGCACGTTATTCGCGATGAGGAAATAATTGCGCCGAGTGAGGCTCAAACGCTTCTCGACGCCTGGTTGACCGCGACGCACGCCCGCAACGCACTGGTCCTTGTACGCGGAAAACGTACCGATCAGCTCCCCAGCCCCGGGCCCGCTTTAGCGCTCGTCGCGGCGGCATCCGGATGGGCGCCCGAAGAGTATCAGGAGTTCCTAGAGCATTACCTCAAAATCACGCGCCGGGCCCGCAAGGTCGTGGATAAGGTTTTCTGGGGAGAAACGGAGTACGACACCCGTCCCTAAAACTTCCTACACTAGGTGCCATGGAATTAAAGCTATCTCTTGACCTCAACGATGCGACTCTGCGCGATCTGCAACAGTTTGTCGCTACCGCAGAAAATGCTGGCGTCCAATCCGGCGCGCGTTTAAGCCTTGATGGAAGTGTCGTGCACCTGCACACCCACAGTGTGCAAGAAGCACTGCCGAAGTCCAGCACGTCCCACAAGGGCACCGACCCCACACCGACCTCGGAATTCCGTATCCCGGGTGTTGTTGGGGAGCAAGCTATCCGTTCTGTGATCGACATCCTCACCGGAAAGCAGGAACCACCCCGCTAGAGCGGCTAACGCGGGGGTTCCTGGTTGATAACACGAACCCCGGAACCGCCACGTCGGCGGCACCAAATCCAGAAAAGGATAAAACCTGCGAAGCTGATTATCCACAAGCACAGTGCAAGCAACCAGCCGTGGCGGAAGTCTAACCAGGTGTAGTTTCCGCCCACCGCAGAATGATCCATCGCGATGCCCATGACTTGGGCTCCTAGCATCGTGAAAACGAATCCGCCCATGTTGGCCACACCGGTGCCAGTAGCCATGACTGCTGTGTCGGTGTTTTCGCGGACGAAGTCGAAAGCAAAGCTGCTCATCGGCGTAATCGCTGCTTGTAAGGTGTTGACCACCATGATTGCGCCAATGGAACGTGGGGTTGCAGGCAGGAAGAAAATAATCCATGCAGCGGTTATGCCTAACATGCCGAAAAGAATCCACCACGCACGCTTATTACCCAATCGACTGGATAAAACCCCGTGCAGGGGGCTTGAAATAATGATGACCACAGTATTGAGAGTGAGCATCAACCCCGCTTGAGCCGATGAGCCACCCATTCCTAGGGTCACCAGCGGAACGCCCCACAATAAGGTGAGCAGGTTTTGGGTCATCATCGTCGAGTGGATGAAAAATCCTAACCAGCTAGCGGGATTCGAAATAACTAACGACAGGGAGCGTCCCAGCGGGATGCGTCGAACACCATCAGTAGGGTCCTCGGAGCGGGCTTCCTGCAATTCTTGCTCAACTATGGCTGGCTTATCGCGGACTAAGAAAATCGCAGCCAACGCGACGAAGAATAGCGACGACCCCAGTAGTAAGAACGAACGCGTCCACCCCTGATGATGCAGCAAGGCGATGAAGGGAACCGCAGATAGGAACTGGCCAATCTGGCCTAAGGCACCTGACATTTGGGAGAACACCGGTGCCTTCTTTGGCGGGAACCAGAGGGGCAGCAGGCGCATCACGGACAGAAACGTTGTAGCGTCGCCAGCACCAATCAATACTCGGGCAGCCACTGCGACCCCGAACGACGTGGTCACTGCGACGATAACTTGCCCGATTCCCATAATCAGGGCACCAGCGCACAGCATGAAGCGTGGTCCACGACGGTCGATGAGGATGCCCGCCGGAATCTGTGCAAGTGCATACACACCGACCTGCACGGCGGTAAACACTGCGATCCGTGAGGCGTCGATGGAAAATCGATCCATAGCTTCGACGCCCGCCACGCCGAGGGACGTACGTGAGAAGATCGCGGCGATATAGACGCAGACCGCAGCACTCCAGACAATCAGGGCGTGGCTAGTTACTTTTTCTCGCGGATCAGCATTCACGTATTCATAGGGTAGACCTGCTCGGCACAACCAACTGAGGCAGGGTGCCAAACACGCCCAATTGATATGACCTTACGCTGTCTCCAGAGACTAGGGGCGGAAATACCAGATAACTAGCCAAAAGTAGAAGGAATAACCATATCTAGTACGGTGAAAGAAGCGAAGCGAATTCCACGTGTGATGAGGAGTTTTAGAAAGTGCACACATCCCTCGTAGACCCCCCTCGAAGCCGCTGCTTGGTCACCCGAATCGGCGCAGTAGCTGCAGCCGGTGTACTCGCCCTGGGGGCGCTCACGGCTTGCTCAGAGGAACCCGCAACCACCCAGGAAACAACGAGCTCCACGAGCACTTCCACGGCAAGCGCAACGACCACCGAAGCGACGTCGACAAGCGCAGTCCGCACCGCCGCCACTGCTGAGGAACTCGCGCTTTCCGACGGCACAGGGTTCGGGTTCGCCACGTCGGATGCTCGGTGCGTGGTGGAATCGCCAGAGCGCGTTTTCTGCGAACTGGACTACGCACTCCCACCAACAGAGGTCAATGCGGAGCACCCGAACTTCCGCGGGCCACAGGACGGCACTGCTGTGTGGCCAGGCGAATTCGGGTTTAGGCCCGTGACACTTGCTGAAACGATTCCCGAAAATCTCCCGGAGCTGGAAGTCGGCGCAACCGTGGAACTCGCAGGTGTCACCGTCACGCGCCCAGCCGAGGCCGAACTCACAGTAGACAACGGAAGCCACTCCTTTACTTTCAACGACCGCACCTTCGAATCGGACACGTGGCACGGTTCCGGCGGATTCAACTCCGACCCCGTTGACACCGGCGCATCGTGCGCGCTTGCCAGTGCTCCGTCCAACGCCGTGGGGTGGTCTATCGTCGCCATCGCCGATGGCCTCAACTGCGACGACGCCCGCAAAGTCATCGACAGCTACGACGCAGTAGGGGACTCCGCGGCTGCCGACGGGCGCGTCGAGCGTGAAAACTGGGTATGCAAAGTTGGCCCAGGAACCAAGAGCAAGAGTGATGAGTCCGAGGACTCCCGTGGCATTCAATGCAAGATCAAGGGTGGCCAGTACTTCCTGACCATCCCGGGCAAGTCGAAACCGCAGGGCGCTTAAACCGCCACGACGTTTACGCCCCCGGGGCACGCGCGAGTGCGTGCCCCGGGGGTGCCCCTATGTGGCCTGGACATATTCGGTTGTCTGGGCCGTACAGTAAGGTAGGGCACGTGAAATACATTTCTACGCGTGATGCTTCCCGTACCCCAGCCTCCTTTACCGATATTCTCCTTGGCGGTCTCGCTCCCGACGGTGGCCTCTACATGCCTGAGGAATACCCACGCCTGGACGAGGACAGGCTTAACCACTTCCGTGACGTCTTGGATAAAGATGGCTACCCAGCTTTAGCAGCCGAGGTACTCGCGCTTTTTGTCGACGACATCCCTGTCGAAGATCTGCGCGCTATCACAGCGCGCGCTTATACCACCGACAAGTTTGCGCACCCAGACATCGTTCCAGTTACCGCGCTTGACGACGGCCTGTTTATTGGCCACCTGTCTGAAGGGCCTACGGCTGCATTCAAAGACATGGCGATGCAGCTTTTGGGCGAGCTTTTCGAATACGAACTGAAGCGTCGCGGCGAGGTACTTAACATTCTGGGCGCAACTTCCGGCGATACCGGTTCCGCCGCGGAATACGCCATGCGTGGACGAGACGGAATCCGCGTGTTCATGCTTACCCCACGAGGGCGCATGACACCTTTCCAGCAGGCCCAGATGTTCGGGCTTGATGACCCGAACATTTTCAACATCGCCCTCGACGGCGTTTTCGATGATTGCCAGGACGTAGTCAAGGCAGTGTCCGCCGATGCAGACTTTAAGAAGAACAACAGCATCGGAGCTGTGAACTCTATTAACTGGGCGCGTCTCATGGCCCAGATCGTGTACTACGTCTCCTCTTGGATTCGGGTGACTGAAAGCAACGATCAAAAGGTGAGCTTTAGCGTCCCCACCGGCAACTTTGGCGATATTTGTGCAGGCCACATCGCCCGCCAGATGGGACTTCCCATCGACCGGCTCATCGTCGCTACCAACGAAAACGACGTCCTCGACGAATTCTTCCGCACCGGGGAATACCGCCCGCGCAGCTCTGCGGAAACCGCAGAGACCTCCAGCCCGTCCATGGATATTTCGCGCGCCTCTAATTTCGAGCGCTTCATTTTTGACCTTTTGGATCGGGATGCGGAGCGCGTCGCAAAGCTCTTTGGCAAGGATGTAAAACAGGGTGGATTCTCGCTCGCCGACGACCCATCCTTCGCACACATTGCCACCGCTTACGGCTTTGCCTCCGGAAGTTCCACCCATGCTGATCGTCTGGCAACTATCCGCGACTGCTTCGAGCGTTTGGGTGTGATGCTCGACCCGCATACCGCCGATGGCGTACACGTGGCACGCGGATGGCGCGAACACATCGAGGGTCCCATCGTGTGCTTGGAAACCGCACTGCCTGTGAAGTTTGCTGGCACCATTGAGGAAGCCACAGGTCAGCAACCTGAGACGCCAGAGCGTTTCCGCAGCATCATGGAAGCAGACCGTCACGTCACAGATCTGCCCAACGATGCTGACACCGTGAAGCAGTTCATCACCGATTCCATCGCAGCAACTGAAGTATAAAAACGCCCACAACGAGGAGGAAGAATGGCACAAGAACGATTCGCCCCAATGGACTACTCGACCGAGTTCGATCCGGAAGCTTTTGCCCGCCAGATTAAGCAACAGGCTGCTCAGAAGGACGCCGAGAAAACCGATACGGACTCCGCAGAATCCGCAGGCGACGAGGCCTAAGTTATGGCGACACCCGAGTTCATCCTGAAGTTGCGCGAAAAGATCGGTCACGATCAACTGTGGCTGCCTGGCGTGACCGCTGTCGTGGTACGCGACGTACCCGAGGGCGCCCCGGCATGGGAGACTCCGAAAGTACTTCTGGTTAAGCGAGCGGACGACGGCCAGTGGACTCCCGTCACCGGGATCGTTGACCCAGACGAACAGCCACACGATGCCGCCGTTCGGGAAGTGTTCGAAGAGACCCGCGTCGAAGCCACAGTAGAGGCTCTCCTGGGAGTCGGGGCAGTGGGGCCGGTTGAGTACTCTAACGGCGACGTTAGCAGTTACGTGGACACCGCGTACCGGCTTTCCGTGACCGGCAACGCCGACGCGGTTGTTGGCGACGACGAATCCACCGAGGTCGGTTGGTTTGAAGTCGCGCAGCTCCCGCCGATGCAGCCACGATTCCGACTCGTCTGTGCTGACGCTGTCGCTCAGCTGCGCCACCCGGCCGGTTTCAAGCCACGCATGGGCTTCCATAAACGCCCACGCGATTAAGCACACCCCGAGCGGGACGCGGCTACTTACGCTAAAGTGCCCGTACACCTGCACGGTGTACGGGCACTGCTGTTTCTGGGTGTTTACGCCGAGACTCGGGCCCCACGAGGGCGGTTGAGAAGGTGCGCAATCCATATACCGACACCGATCACAGCAATCGCCACCGCTGTCCATGCCAGTGCACCGAAGGCGTGGAAGTAGTAACGCACCACGTAGCCGTACAGTTCTGAATCGTTCATAATCCCACCAACAACAAACGGTGCTGCGATGAGTTTGGCCACCGCCAGTACCGAACCACCGAGCAGCAGAACGGTGGACAGGATCGGCTGGAACGCCTTCGGATCCTTACCTCTAGCTGCGTAATTCAACACAACCCCCACGCCCGCGAGAATAAGGATCACGCCGAGCACCATGCAGATCAGATAGGTCAGCGGTTCAGCGTCGAAAGGGGAGCCGAATTCCACGATGTGGTGGTCCACCATGTGGGCGTCTGCAGTACTGTACTTGTCTAAAGCGGGACTCGTTGGGGCCATGTCCACAAGTGTACGTTACTTGCCAGCCTGAAATACTTGTTCCCACACAGCATCATCAATTTCGATCTGGTCGGGAAGTGGCGCGTGCATTCGGTCGCGCCCGGGGATGTAGACCTCGAAGTCGTCGTGAAGCAGCCCCAGTTGAGCAGACAGCTTATCGACGACCCCCTCCCCAAAAGCCCCAGGGTTGAGAACGAGGCTGAAAAGTCCCACAGACGGCGAACCGTTCGGAGACGTGGACGCTTCAGTCGACGAAACACCTCCGGCGAGCATTGCCAGCATTTCCGCGATGAGAGCAATATTGCCGCCACGCTGCCCGCCAAACGGTAGGAGGGCGCCCTCGACGGCGGCATCCGAAGATGTCGTGGGCTTGCCATTCTTGTCGACCGCCCAACC
The DNA here is from genome assembly GCF_002563965.1 of Corynebacterium renale. NCBI lineage: Bacteria > Bacillati > Actinomycetota > Actinomycetes > Mycobacteriales > Corynebacteriaceae > Corynebacterium > Corynebacterium renale. Next base: position 1,519,928 of record NZ_PDJF01000001.1, read on the forward strand.
CTCAGGAAGATCTTGGCCGCGGGAAGCACGTTGGCGCACGGAGACGTACGCAGTGTTACTCATAGCTTGGTCAATGTTGAGTTCGCCGGGGATGCCAAAGGCGATTGGGTTAGTTCCGACGCTGCGCCGGCCATCTTTACCCAAGGCAATAAGCGCAGGCGAGTTAGTAGTCGTGAGGCTAATCATGCCGTGGCGCGAAAGTTCACGGGGATACCAGCCCAACTCGCCGGTGGTGTACGTGTTCGAAATGGCGCACACGGCAAGGCCCTGATCGCGTGCGGTGCCCAGTACGGTGTCTAAAGCTTGGTGGAAAGCAAACTGGGACAGGCCGTGGTCTGCATCCACGCGGATAACCGCCCCGTGAGCATGAATAGTGGGGTGTGGAGTTGGATTGATTCGGCCTTCATCCATGGCTTTCAGGTAATCCAACATGTGGAATGCGCCGTGACTCGTCTTACCAAAACGTTCAGCGTCCAGAAAGAATGCAGCCGAAGACTTCGCCTGCTCCGGACTCATCCCGTGGGCGGTCAGGGCAGCGTAGAAAGCGTTCGATGCTGTGGTTATAGGCACACGTACCAAGACGGATCCTTCCGGTTGCTTTACGTTAATGCGAACCAGAGTAGCAGTGCCGGTTGCAGATTGATGGGCAGCGGAGGGCTGAGGTGGATGAGTGTGGCGGGCAGCTAGGCCGGTCATGTATGTTTCAATACTGATATGCGTCGAAAACATTGAGAACAAGCTCGATTTCGAGATTCTCTGCTGCACGTAACGCGTCCTGGATAAAGGTAGTGATGTACCTAACCGGTGGCTCTCCCGAATGTGATGGTTGCGAGAAAGAGACCCTTTGATTGCGTGGCCCGCACACGGTCTGCCGTAAACCACGATGGCAGGCCGTGAGCCTTTCTTGATACCGCTGGCAACTCAGCGGCGTTGTAGGAGGTCTAGTTGCTCTGGGGAACCGCTTCGTGACTCTGTTTTGCTTTCCCTACTGACTTGTGCGTTGGTTACTCGAACACTCTCGACTTCAAGAAACTCTGCTTTCTCAGCGACACCACTGACCTCAAGAAGCACGCCACGACCGTGCGCTTCCAACGCCTTGTCGTAGTCTGATGCGTTGAGGTGGACGGTAAATACGCGCGTCCTGCGATCTCGTCCCGCACCTCGCATCTTGATCCGTCGTGAATCCGGTGCATCCCACTTGCGCATTAGTCCAATAACCTCCCCTGCAACAACCATTTTGGTGGGCTGCGGAGCAGCCTTTAGTGTTGCAATGCCGACTTCCACGGCCTCGATTAATGTTGGTTGGAGAACAACCGCTCCGCGGTACGGCTCGAGGGACGGTTCGTCAGCTCCGGTTTCAATAAATTCGACCGAGATTTCTGTGTCGTCCTGGCCAATTAGATCTTGGAAAGCCGATAGCATTTCGACGGACACTCCCTGGGTTACCGCCCATCCGAAAGCATCTGGGTTTTTGTCCTTACGGAATTCTTCGAGAACGTCCTTTGTTGCTTGTACAGAAGCAAACACCGTCTCAGTGACTTCGCGGGACGACACCTGGGAGTTTTTCTTCATCTTCGCGCTGTTGCTCATAGACAAGGCTACATTCGCAGGAACGAAGGCTTTGACAACGTAACTTCCTACTTCTGTTTGGCCCATGAGACATGAGTCAAGGTAGTTGTCGGCAATAACGTGGTTAGACCTCTGATACCAACGTTTGGGATCTTGGCTGACTCGGGCACCGGATTTCAGTACTTCTCCTAATCCTTTCAAAAGGCGTGTTCCCATACGCCAGTCGACGACACCATTTCGTACCGCCGGTCCGTCAGTCGACACGACGAACTTATCGAGGGAGCGTTGAATGCGAAGCTGGGAGGTCGCAAATTCTTCGACCACATTAACGGCGCTGAGGTCCGCCAACTCGGTTAGCGCCCGATGGATAATTCGCAGGAAGTCAGGTGCCTCGGGATTGTGGGGAAGGAAAACGCCAGCTTCTTCCCGAATAACCGTTGGTTCGAGCTTCGCTGTGGGGGAGGGGACCCACAGCGACATACGCGGATTGTTGCTGTTTTTTTGCTTAATCCAGGCTAGCTCGGTCAACGTCAGTTCGAGGGCTTTAATGCTCAGGGGTAAGTTATTCATAGTGCAAGCTTCCCTAGGCGGTATAGGGCAAAAAGCTCTACGAGTGCAGCGTCGTCGAAAACGTTACTTGTCGGAATATTGACGGTAACGTCACCGCCGTTAGCCGCATTGGACGGAACCGCGCCAGTGAGGTTGATCCAATAGTTGCGGGCTTTGAGTTGGGTGAGCGCCTCCTCATGGCTGACCCATTCGGCCATTTCCGGGTGAACGAGTTGGGCGACAAGGATTAGCGGCTCGTTCTTGCCCACGAAACGGTATTCGTCGTAGCGTTGCTTGGATACTTTTACTTTGACGAACCTGTCATTGACGCTGCCTTTTTCGGTGCATTTGAGTTGCAGGTTAATCGTTCTCCGATCACGAACGCCCTGTATCTCGTGGGTGACAGTGATGTCAATGCCGGAGTCGATTCTCTCGTTTTTTGCAACGCACCCTGCGGCTCCCGCGATAGCGCAGATAACGCCAGCCTGGAACTCTTCTTTGAGCTCTGCATAACGGGTGGGGCGACCGCGTCTCCACACTTCCTCGGACCCAGGTTTAACCTGCAATGCAGTCATGTTCGGAAATTTTAGTGAGTTTCTACGGGTTTAGCCAGAGTTCGAGTGAAAAAGGTGTTAACACAGTCGGTATATCGAAAACGTCGTCGGGTAGCGTCCTAATGCAGGCAAGTTTCGCCATGATAGTCGCTTCGTGATTCGCCACTAACAGTCGCAGCGATGGCTCGGAACACTCGCTTTACCAGACTAGGGAGGTGATGAAGGCTGCCGCGTCGTAGTCGGACTCGGCCACCATACGCTCGAAGAAAATCTGGTAGCGGTCAATATACTGCATACCGCGGAGAATTGGGTATGCCTAAAGGTGAACTAACCCCCGAAAGTCGAGGGCTTCACCTTTTCCTAGTAGTTATACAAATAATCGCAGGTTAGTGGTGCGAATGCACCCACTGGAGGAGCGTTTACGGAACCGAGCGGGCGCCCGCTGTGACGTTGGTTCTAAACCCGTTCCCGGCGGACCCCTGCCGGTTTTCCCGCGCACTACTTGTACGGTTGGCCTTCCCGCTCGTAGACCTCGGCAGCGGTCTCGGCCTTTTCAATCACCTCGCGGGTGTTCTTGTTCTTCAAGTCCACCGACCGCAGCGAGTCCACGTCATTGCCAGACACCGCGAGAATCTGGACGAACTGGTCGCCAAACTGCGCAGCGTAGTTGGACAGGGCGCGTAGTTTGTCGAGCGCGTCGCCAAGGTGGTGACCGTGCGGGTCGATAATCGAGGGACGAACTTCGTTTCCAACCTCACGGAAGAAGATGAAGTCCGGCTGCATATTGCGCCACAGCTCTGCATGACTGTCGTAGTACACCGCAGTCAGTGCCTCCGCGCTGGCACGTGAGGGGTTGCGGTACCAGGCAATCGCACCGCTGCGCGTGGCCTCGGTAGCTACAACGTGGGCTTCCCACTCGTTGAGATCGAACGGGGCGGTGCCATCGTCTGCGGCAAGTAGGTGGTCGTCGTAGCGGGTGAACGGGAGCAGGTTGCCGTCCTTATCCGCAGTGCCCGGTGGCACCGACCGGTTGGCTGGCTTGGTCAATGGCTCGTGGCTTGGGTGAATCGCCATTTCGCGCAGCGGTTGGTACGCGGCCTTGCGCGAATCAGGCAACGCGGCCAACTCGGCGGCATATTTGGCAAACCAGTCCTGGGCCACGTCGTCCGCGTTGTCGGATACCGACTGCGCGATGTCCGTGACACCGGCCAGAGCTGCCAGCTGCAGCCGGGCCTCGTCGATGCACTCTTCCTCGTCCGCGTCGGGGTCAGCGGCCGCGAGCACGTCGGTGCGCGCGTTCACCCACATATCGGCCAGCGCGCGGGTGAACACAGGGATTGCTGCCCGGTAGGCTTCCTCAATCACGTGGCGATCGGCGTACAGGTCGTTGCTGGACTCGGCCAGTGCCAGGTCACGATCAGCGTAGCCGAACACAAGGCGCTGGGTTTCAATTTTTAGAATATCCTCGCGCTTGGCGGCAACCTGCTTTTCGTAGCGGGTGAGGTAACCATTGACAATGGAGATAAGTTCGTCCTCAGCCTGCTTCATGCCGTCATCCATCAGTCCGTCGCGCTGCAACTCGATACCTAAGTTAAGAAGCATGGAGATGGGCTTATCCGAGCGCTTTGGAGCAACCATACGCTTGATTGCGCGAAAAGCGTCCCACACCTTCTCATTTTCAACAGGGGTAAGCGACTCGGTATCAATCACTATCTCACCCACTGGTACGTCCCCACCATCACTACCAGAACCAACTTCTTTATCCTGGTTGATTTTCTTCACCACGTGCTTGGCCGCTGTACGGTCGAACTGCGGAAGGATACACAGCACCGAATTCAACAGGTCGTTGCCCTCAATCCGGCGTGCCAGAGGGGACCGAACCATCCGGCCGATGACCTGCGTGATGTGGGCTTCATCGCTCGCCGGGCGGTAGGAAACCATGACCTCGGCGCGCGGGCAGTCCCAGCCGGTCGAGATAGCGGTTTTGGCGAACAGCACGCGGATATCGGTGCGTTCCTGTACACGCTGTGGTTCGATATAGGGCACCAGCGTGTCGCCCGCCATGATGTTGTCGTGTTCGCCGTAGACGTTGGCAAAGCAGTCGTGTGGAATCTGTGGCCAGCCCTTACGGATAGCCGAAATAGCCTGGTACATGTCCTCGGGCGTGGCTTTGTCTTTCATCTGCACCACCATCAGGGGGACGACGCGCTCACCGTCGCCGCCTTGTTCCTCGTGGTAGGCGTCCCACCGGGCCGTGGTTTCGGCAAGGATACGGGCCGCGTCCTGGACGAAAACACCGTCAAACGACTTGCCTTCCTCACCTGGGATACGCAACTCAACAATGTCTTTAATCAGGCCCGACTCTTGCACGTCAGCCACAGGCACGGTCACGTCACCCAGCACCGTCCTGTCACCCGACATAGACTGAACCATCTCCTTAAACGCGCCAGGAGTGGCCGAAATACCTATCACCGTCGGAATCGGCGGCACCGGCTCTGTGTGACCCTCGGGGATGTGTCCCTCAATCATGCGGGCGAGAATTGTGGCCTTGTCCTTGCGCTGTCTGCCAGCGCCACGGTGGGCTTCATCGACGACCAGTATCAGGTTGCGTGTCTCGGAGTTAATCGTGTTGCGCAGCGTGTCCCAGAACGTCACCTGTGCGGTGTCGCCGCGTGCAAATAGCGGGTCCTGGGTATCCTTGCGCCCGCCCGTGAGTTTGGTGCCCTTGCCCAACTTCTGCGTGTTGAGGAAGTAAATGCAGCCGCGCTCGAACGTGGGCAGATTGAAACTGCTATCCAACGTGACTGTGCGTGTGGCGAGGTCGCTTGACGCGGTTTCGATACGGTAGCGCGACTGCTCGTTCAGATCAGGGTTATCCGACAACCATAAAATGACGGCGTTTTCGTCCTCCACGCGGTCGTCGCTGGGAATTAAAATGCGCTCGAACACGCTGGTCGCAATCACGGTTTTACCCGCGCCCGTTGGGGCAGACAGTGCGAACACGGCCTGTTGTCCAATGCTTCGGGACCTCGCAGCCTTGTCGAGCTGGACCATGATGGAGTCGGACGCAGTTTCCTGGTACGGCATGAGCGTGTACTTCATTAGTAATTCTCCCGTGTCTGCTGGAAAGCGAAGTTGTTGAGGTAGGTCGAGTAAAGACGAACCAGTTCGGCCCTGGTGTCAGCCAGTTCTCGCGCCATAGACTCAAACACTAGGTCGTCATTAGTCACGATATACACCACACGCACCGTATCGCGCTGCTGCACCGCTGCAACGAACTCGACAGACGCAGCCACGTTCTCAATCACACCGTAGGCGTCGGTGAGGTCCCAACCCCGCTTAGGTATATGGTCGATGATCCGGCCAGTTTGGCCCGCGCGCAGCCACAACATCGGCGCAATTTCCTTGAATGCGCGGTTGTGCCGCACTCGTGTCAGTGGCTCGTAGGTCAGCGTGAAGAACCGCGCGTTGGCCTTAAACCCGTCCTTCATGGGGAACTCGTCGGTGAACTTGTAGTCACCCTTAATCGGGTCCCCGGCGGGGGTTCGTCCTGTAATCGCCGCTTCCACGCGCGGCTTGGTTACGTAGTCGCAGATACCCCACTGCTCCCACTCCGGGTCGCCAGGCCGCAGCCCGTGCTTGCGTAGTTTCACCTGCTCGTCGGCGGAGACCTCGTTGTTCGTCACCGAGATGGACCGCCTGCGACCGCCGTCCTGCTTGTTCAACCGCATTACCGCGTGCGCCGTGGTGCCGGAACCGGAGAAGAAGTCCAATATGGTTGCGTTGGGTTTGTCGTTGACGAAGAACCGCAGCGTGTCTTAAACGGCGTAAAGGGACTTGGGGAAGGGGAACTTCCTGCGAGGCAACATCGCCTGAACAATACCTGTCCCGCCCTGCTCTGCATTATGAGACTCTATTCGCCACTGGGTTCCCGGAATAAATGTTGGCTTAAGGTCCCGAGTGTCAACTACCACAGAATTATCGGAACTGCGTCCAATCACCTTGTAAAAACCGGAGACTACCTTTCGCTCCTCACCGCGCTTTAGATAGTAGACAGTAGTGTTTTCTCCCCGCCATTTTCCTAACTTCGCATAACCGCTTTCAATTTTTTTCCTTAAGTTATCTGCCGAAATCTGCCAATTCCCCTCGTCTCGATTCTGGCGGATAGGCCAGATTACGCTGGTTCCCTCTGGTGCTTCTACCTCTTTCAAATCGCTTCCGAAGTACGGTTCTCCCACGCCAACAAATTCGGGCCCGTTATCACCTTGGCGTACGAAAATCGGATAAAACTGGTTTTCGCTGTCACTCCGGCGGTAATTAGATCCCGAGCGAAGAAGTTCAGCCCACCTTATTTTTTTCGCTCGCTTGTCCTCACTAATTTTCCATTCATCAGAAAGGGCTTGGGGGCTGGCAACGCTCTTACCTAGTCGAACAAAGAAAAGATATTCGTCAACCCTTGCGAAAGAGCCTTGGCGGGATGCACCCTTTGGATTAATCACGCTGCTCACCATCTGAATCGTCGCCTCTGGGAATGTCTGCTCTAGTAGCAGGCCAAGGCGTAGGTATTCCTTCTCATCGATGGTGACAATGAGCACGGAGTCGTTTGGGTTAAGCAGTTGCTTCGCAACCAAAAGACGACGTTCCATGAACGACAGCCACTTGGAGTGGCGGTAGCCGTCTTCACCGTCAACGTAGTCGTTGTTGTACTTCCAGTCCTTCGCGCCAGTGTTGTATGGAGGGTCGATGTAAATGCAGTCGATGGAGTGGTAGTGCGTGTAGGTCAGCATTTTCAGCGCGTGGTAGTTTTCTGCGTTAATCACGCTGTGAAACGGTGCGTCTTCGTCGTCGCTGCCGATTACCTCGCCGGTCTGTACCAGGCCGGGATAAATCACGTCATCATGTTCTGCGGTGACAACGAGGTCCGCAACGGGTACTGCGTCCATCGTGTCTGGCTGTTCGTCTGTTACCGGGTGAGCTTCGACCAGGTTGGCCACACGCCCCTCATCGGTGCGGGTGATACCGGCTACGCGCCAGGTACGCGGGTCCGGCTTGTCGTTGGACCCGCGCGGTGGGAGTACATGTACGTTGTCGCCGCGTCGCACGGGACGGCCCGGTAACTCGACTTCTTCGGGTAGGTGTCGCTCAAACACCAGACCAAACGTGCGAGAGGTTCGCGCGTGGAACTCTTGCTCAAGGGCGGCGCCCAGGCGTGGGTTTTCCTTCTTGGCTTGTGCAATCAGGTCGTTGAGTCGTGACATATTGTTCGTTCTCGCTTAATCGGTGTCGGTGTCGCCGGGGGTGGACGGGCGACAGTGACAGAATCAGGCCACACATCGCCGCGTAGCATTTTGCTCAGCGTGGCTTTGGCAGGGTCGGCACGCTGGACTAAGTCCGACGGGGATAAGCTGTGACCTGCTCGTTCTTCAGCCACCTCGGCAAGACTTCGCATGAACGTCTTTACCAGGGGGTGTGCACACCCGGCGTTACTATCATCAGGCCACGCGTGGTGTGAGCGGTGTCTCTGGATGGAGAACTATCGTGTTTCCCATCATGTTCTCGAGACTACCAGGCTTGTCTCGAAAGAAAAGGGGTGGTGGTTTGTAGGGGCGCGCGTGCGGTGTGTTGGCCGTGTCCACGTGAGGACCGCTTGAATCCTAGTGATCATGGAAACACCCAACTCTGTGTCAGGTGTTTCCACGATCAATGGAAAATAAGCAGCAGGTCAAATCTGCAAAAGTCCGCTAGAAATTAGCAGTCGAAGTAGAGCTCAAATTCCAGTGGCGTCGGCCGGACGCGGGCTGGGGTGATTTCGTTGTCGTACTTCATCTGGATGTAGGTCTCAATGAGGTCTTCGGTGAATACGTCACCTTCGGTGAGGAATTCGTGGTCCTCGCGCAGCGCCTCGAGAGCTTCAACCAGGGAGGTTGGTGCTTGCGGGATGTCAGCAGCTTCCTCTGGTGGGAGTTCGTAGAGGTCCTTGTCCACGGGGGCGTGTGGTTCGATGCGGTTCTTGATGCCGTCGATACCAGCCATCATCATGGCGGCCAGGCCCAGGTAGGGGTTGCCGCTTGGGTCTGGTGCGCGGAATTCGATGCGCTTGGCCTTCGGGTTGGATCCGGTAATGGGGATACGCACGGCCGCAGAGCGGTTGCGCTGCGAGTACACAAGGTTGATAGGTGCTTCGTATCCGGGGACCAAACGGTGGTAGGAGTTCAGCGTTGGGTTGGTGAACGCCAGCACGGCACCCGCGTGGTGCAGAATGCCGCCAATGTAGTAGCGGGCAATGTCAGACAGACCTGCGTAGCCTGCTTCGTCGTGGAAGAGCGGCTTGCCGTCCTTCCAGAGCGACTGGTGAGCGTGCATACCGGAGCCGTTGTCGCCGGCGAGTGGCTTCGGCATGAAGGTAGCGGCTTTGCCGTGGCGGGCGGCCACCTGCTTGATTACGTATTTGAAGGTTTGGACGTCGTCAGCCGCAGCGAGCAGAGTGTTGAAGCGGTAGTTGATTTCCTGCTGGCCACCGGTGCCACATTCGTGGTGGAAGCGCTCAATCTCGAAGCCGGTCTTGGTCAGCTCGTGGACCATTTCGTCACGGATTTCTACCGAATGATCGTGAGGTGCAACAGGGAAGTAGCCACCCTTGACGCGGTTCTTGTAACCGTTGTTTGGGGTGCCGTCGATGTTGGTGTCTTTGCCGCGGTTCCACCAACCTTCGTCGCTGTCGAGTTCGTAGAAGCTGGAGTTGGTGTCAGTGGAGTACTTGACCTTGTCAAAGAGGTAGAACTCAGCCTCGAGGCCGAATGAGCAGGAATCTGCGATACCGGTGGATAGCAAGTATTCCTCGGCCTTCTTGGCCACGGTGCGTGGGTCGCGGCTGAACGGCTCATGGGTGAAAGGATCCTGAACGAAGAACTGCATGTTCAGGGTCTTAGTGGAGCGGAATGGGTCAATCTTCGCGGTTGTAATGTCCGGAATCAGCGCCATGTCTGATTCGTCGATAGAGGTAAAACCGCTAATAGAAGAACCGTCGAAAGCGAGGCCGTCAACAAAGGTATCTTCATCGATTTGGTTAGCAGGAATGCTGAAGTGATGTTCGATGCCTGGCAGGTCGGTGAACCGAACGTCGATGAATTCCACCCCCTCTTCTTTAATAAACTGCAGTAGTTCCTCCCGGGAGCTCAATGCCACGGCGCATCTCCTTGTATGAATAGGGGGTCGGTAGATGGAAGTTAAGTATACAACGCGTACTGGTAACTCTAGGTAGTTTCCCCACACATGAGGGGAACAGGGATTTTCACACCTCTGTGGGCTAGATTAGTGGGCATGTCTCAACAGAAGCGAAGCTGGCTTGATGGCCCACAAATACCGTCAGAGTTTGACGGCACGGAAGAAAGCCGTTACCCCGGCGAATCATTGGGTCTGCCACCTGCAGGTCCCCGATCGCTGGCCTCAGTAGCACGGCGTGCCGGTGGTGTTGCTATTGACTGGCTGATTGCCTGGATTATCGCAGGTTTCATCGCCATGTTTACTTCTGTGCTTGGCGACGTCGCCACTTTGACCCTCATCCTCTTTGCACTTATCGGCATCATCACCGGCTGGCTGTTTGCTGCAACGCCCGGCCAGATGGCATTGGGCATGGGTATTGCCCGCGTTGACGCCGAAGAACGCGTTGGCCTCTGGCGCGCACTCGTGCGCACTCTACTGACCTGTGTAATCCTTCCAGCCGCCCTGGTGGATACCGACGGGCGTGGCATGCACGACCGCGCGACGGGAACCGCAGTTCTACGCACCCGATAACCACACGCTGCGAGGCCGGAGGGGGCGTCGCAAAGCATGAAAAAGCTCCTGGAGAAGTTCCTCCAGGAGCTTTTTGTCTACGAAGAGCGTGGTGTAAAAACTAGCGGTTACGACGCTCTGCTGCGCGACGCGCGCGACGGTTCATGCCAGACATCTGGCCACCCTTAGGCAGCGGCCCCTTGGGTAGACCAGTCACGCCACCGGGGCCGCGCTGTGCGTCCATTGCCTCAATCTTGCTGTTGATGGAGTAGACGTCATTCTTCTTGAAGTTACGTGGCATGCGCATGAGCTTGCGCTGCAACTGCTTGAGAGTGACCTCATCTTCGCCGTCGCCAACGTAAACCTCGTAAATCGGGACATCTGCCACCAGGCGGTTGAGGCGCTTGTGCTGCTGCTGCATCATCGGGCGAAGACGGTGACGGGTTCCTTCACCCACCAGGACGATGCCTGGGAGACCGATGACCCGGTGCACAGTATCCATGCTTGTGTTCGCAGCAACCGCAGTCTTGACGAACCAGACCGCACCAGCGCCATTACGCATGTTCTCCAAAGCCCAACCAGCGGAACCTGCTTGGCCTTCGATCTTGTCGTACATGCTGCTTTCGATGCGACGGCTAAAGATCCACATTGCGATGAGAACACCGACCAGGATGCCCAAAATCAGCATGAACCACTGGCCACCCCACAGGGAACCGATGAGGAAGAAAACGACCGCAGACAAGACCACGGCAAGCAACATCAGCGGGACAAGCTTCTTATCCTGCTTGCGCTGCAGGTTAAACGCCTGCCAAATCTGGGAATAATTCTGCTTACGCTTCGCCTTCTTAGCGGCGCGCTCTTGCTTCTTCGCTGCTTTATCAGCGCTCTTCTTCGGATCAGCCATGCCCTCCACAATAGAGGGCCACACGATTAAACGCGAAGCTGGCCCCACAGCGAGCGCCGAATGGCAACTCCCGTAAACAAAACTGCCCCGCGCATTGTGCGCGGGGCAGTAAGCCATGGGGCCTTGCGGGGCGCCCTACCGTGCGTGCACGGGCGTGACCTGGCTGGCCTCGGATGGGCCGTACTTATCTAGAAGCGTCGTTGCCTCCTGGGCGGTGCTGCCCATTGACGTTTCCTCGAGGTGCTTCAAGTTCTCCGGGATTTCCAGACCGCGCGCGTGCATAGCCTCCACATAGAGCTTGCCTGCACGGTAGGAGGAACGCACCAGTGGGCCGGACATGACGGCACCGAAGCCCATCTCCTTAGCTGCATCGGCGAATTCGACGAATTCCTCCGGGCGCACCCAACGCGCGATGGGATGGAATAGGGGACCTGGGCGTAGGTACTGGGTAATCGTGATGATGTCGCAACCGGCGGAATGCAGGTCTTCGAGGGCTTCAAGAACTTCCTCACGTTCTTCGCCCATGCCTAAGATCAGGTTGGACTTCGTAATTAGACCGTAGTCGCGGGCAGCTCGAATGACCTCCAGAGACCGCTCATAGCGGAACGCTGGACGGATGCGACGGAAAATACGCGGCACCGTTTCCACGTTGTGTGCGAAGACTTCTGGGCGGGCTTCAAAGACCTCCTCGAGGAGGTCTGGCTTGCCAGAGAAATCTGGGGTCAAGTTTTCTACACCGGTATGCGGGTTGAGTTCATGGATCTTACGCACCACTTCCGCGTAGAGCCATGCGCCTTCATCCGGGAGGTCGTCGCGAGTAACGCCCGTAATAGTCGAGTAGTTCAACTGCATCTCGCGTACTGATTCAGCCACGCGACGTGGCTCATCGCGGTCCAGGGGCTCTGGTTTGGCGGAGTTGATCATGCAGAAGTCGCAGCGGCGCGAACAGTTCGCTCCGCCGATAAGGAAGGTGGCTTCGCGGGATTCCCAGCATTCGTGAATATTCGGGCAACCGGCTTCTTGGCACACGGTGTGCAGTTCTGCGCCCGAGACCTTTTTCTTCATGTCCTGGTACTCGGGACCATTTTTAACCTGGTTGCGAATCCATCGAGGCTTGGTCTCAATGGGGGTTTGGGAGTTGCGGGCCTCGACGCGCAGTAGTCGGCGTCCTTCTGGAGCTACAGGCATGTCCTTCACCCTAGCCTTTCTTGGTTGCAGAGCGCGCCGGCAGATTCTTTGTGGGATCCGGGGCTGTGCCAATTGTATGGTTTTGCACTTGAAGGGTGCCATCAAGCGCTTGGTTTAACGCTTCGAGCAGCACGGGGGCCACATCGTCGGGGGTAATCGTACGGTTGAGTTCGTTGCTGATTGTTGTCACGCCAGCATCTGCGATACCGCATGGAACGATGTGCTCGTAGAAATCGAGGGTGTTGTTGCAGTTCACGCTCATCCCGTGCATGGTCACGCCGTGGGTCACTCGAATGCCTAAGGCTGCGACTTTCCGGGCTGGCTGGGTTGCTGTTTCCGGGAGCCAGACTCCAGACCGACCTTCGATGCGCCCACATTCCGTCAGCCCGATTCTGCGCAGTGCCTCGATAGCTGCTTCTTCAAGACGCCGCACATAATCAACGACGTCGATAGGCTCAGCCAGCTGAATGATGGGGTAGACCACGAGTTGCCCGCGTCCGTGCCAGGTAATGCGTCCGCCGCGGTCCACGTCGATGACCGGTAATCCGTTAGTGGGACGATCCTCCGGCTGGGTCCGTTTGCCCGCGGTGTAGATGTCTGGGTGCTCCAGCACGAGGATGTGATCACCGGTCTCGCCGGCATACCGGCTGGCTGCCAGGCGAGCTTGAGTGTCCCAGGTTTCCTTGTAATCAACCACGCCCATGAAGTGAGTTTCAGCAGGGGACTCTTGAGCGCGAATAGATTTGTCTGGGGGATAGAAAGGTTTGCGCGGTGCGGTCATGTCTCTTCACAGTAGTAGAACCGTACTGTTAGTGGGTTCTTGCCCCTCCACACTGCTTCTCGACGTCCTCCGGCCCGCAACGCAGAACTCCCCTGACAACCAGTGGGTTGCCAGGGGAGTGTGGTTCTAGTGTGCGATGGCTTTTACAGCGCGAGGTCGCCTTCGTACTGTGCGCGCTCGAGACGGTCGCGGACGGTCATCATGAACCGGCCTGCGTCTGCGCCGTCGATGATCTGGTGATCGTAGGTCAGGGGCAGGTACACCATCTGGCGTACCGCGATGGCCTCGATACCGCCTTCGGTGATGACAACCGGACGCTTAGTGATAACGCCGGTTCCCATGATGCCGGACTGTGGTGGGACCAGAATCGGGGTATCGGACAGTGCATTGACGGAACCGAAGTTCGTGATCGTGAATGTACCGCCGGCGAGATCGTTTGGCTTGAGCTTGTTGTTGCGGGAACGCTCAGCCAGGTCCGCGATAGCCTGTGCCAGCTCCGGCAGGGTCTTCTCCTGAGCCTTGTGGATGACTGGGGTGAGCAGACCTTGCGGGGTATCCACTGCGATGGAGAGATTGACGTCTGCGTGGTACGTGATTTCCTTGGTGTCCTTGTTGTAGGACGCGTTGACGTTCGGGTGAGCCTCGAGGGCTTCCACAACTGCCTTGACGAAGAACGGAAGGAAGGTCAGGTTGACGCCGTACTTGTCCTGGAAGGCTTGCTTGGAAGCCTTGCGCAGAACAGAGATGCGGGTCATATCGACCTCGTGCAGCTGGGTCAGCTGTGCGGAAGTCTGCAGGGCCTCGACGGTCTTCGTCGCGGTGATCTGGCGGATGCGGTTTGCCTTCTTGGTGGTGCCACGCAGCTCTGCCTTTGAAGGATCAACGCCGACGGTGGAACGTGGGTCGCCGGACTCTGCTGCAGGTGCGGCAGTTTCAGAAGGAGCCGAAGCAGGCGCTTCCTTAGAAGCCTGGGCTGCGGCTTCGACATCCTGCTTACGGATACGTCCACCAACGCCGGTGCCTTCAACCGTGCTCAAATCTACACCGTGCTTTTCAGCGAGCTTGCGTACCAGTGGGGTGACGTAAGGAACCTTGCCGGAGGTCGAGGACTTCTTCTCTTCCTGTTTTGGCTCAGCCTTAGGTTCTTCCTTCTTTTCAGCAGGCTTCTCTTCCGGTTCAGCCTTCTTTTCTTCCTTGGGCTCTTCCTTTTCCTGCTTTTCTTCTTCGGCTGCGTTAGCAGCAGAAGAATCGTCGGAGGAGGAGGCACCGGCTGGGGCGGCGTTTTCATCACCAATGCGTGCGATGACGGCGCCGACGTCGACGGTGTCATCTTCGTCAGCCAGGATTTCAATCAGTGTGCCGGCGACTGGAGATGGGATTTCGGTGTCGACCTTGTCGGTGGAAACCTCGAGCAAAGGTTCGTCGACTTCGACGGTGTCGCCCACGGACTTGAGCCACTGGGTGATGGTGCCTTCGGTGACGGATTCGCCGAGTTCTGGCATTTCAACGTCGGTTGCGTCGCCGGAAGCTGCGGAAGGCGTCTCCTTCTTTTCTTCCTTTGGCGCTTCCTTTTCCTGCTCGGCTTCAGCGGACGAAGAATCGTCGGAGGAGGACGGCTTTTCTCCCTCATCACCGATGATTGCAATGACCCCGCCGACGTCGACAGTGTCATCTTCCTCGGCCTTGATCTCGAGCAGCACGCCGGCCACTGGAGATGGGATTTCGGTGTCAACTTTATCGGTGGAAACCTCGAGCAAAGGTTCATCGACCTCGACGGTATCGCCCACGGACTTTAGCCACTGGGTGATGGTGCCTTCGGTGACGGATTCGCCCAACTCGGGCATTTCTACGGAGTGCGCCATGTGCTTAGACTCCTCGCAAGTCGATTAGTAAAAGGGACAGTAATACCTCTCACAGTACCCGCATACCGCGTTTTTTGCCCGACGGGGGGAAAGCATTTCAGCGGGATACATATAGGATTGGATACCGTGTTCAACTTATTCGGCAGGAAGAATCGCGCCAGCAATATAAAGCCCCCGCGCGGACCAGGAGATACCATCCGTCCCGAGGATGCTGCCTACCTGCGTGAATGGGCTGCGAACAAGTCGTTTATTGAGGCCTATATTGAGCCGGAGACTCTAGTCAATGAAATGTCTGTCGTCGTGGTCAGCGAAACGGGTGAATTCGTTCGCCGACGCATTGGGGGACCTAAAGGCATTGATGCCGTAGCAAAACTCCTCGGGTGTTCGGTGTACGACGTTGAAGAAACCGGCTACCCGCAGCGGATGCGCGAACGTATCGAACGTGACCGTATCCTGCGCAAGCGTGCAGAACAGCTAGAGCGCAGGGCCCGCTTTGCGTCCGACGAATCCCTCGGCGACGCAGGGGATACGGATAAGTAAACACTTCGCACGCAGCGTACATACCGAGGGGTAGTAAAAAGGTTGAGCCGTGAACACTGACTACCAGTGTTCACGGCTTTTCGCCTTGCGGGAACCAAAGGTTCCTCAAGTTGGGTTAGGCTTCTGCGATCTTCTCCATGAGGGCTACGAACGTACGCACTGGGTTACCGGTGGCACGTGCCGGGGTGTACCCGTAGGGGGCCTTGGTGTTGAACGATGGGCCGGCGATATCCACGTGCGCCCACTCAATGCCATTGCCGACGAACTTTTCCAGGTAGGTGCCTGCGTAGAGCATTCCACCGTCGCGGGAATTCGGCACATTGCGGATGTCGGCGATAGGGGATTCGATAGCCTTGTCATGCTCTTCGAGCAGTGGCATAGCCCACGCGTTTTCACCCACCTCACGGCCGAGTTCTGCTACGGTATCGCGCAATTCATCGGTGCCCATGACGGCTGCGGTGCGATTTCCTAGAGCCACGATTTGTGCGCCCGTCAGGGTAGAGGTCTCCACCAGCTTTGCTGGTTTGTCCTCGGATGCGAAGGCGATGGCGTCGCCAAGCACAACTCGGCCTTCCGCATCAGTGTTAATAATTTCGCTGGTGATGCCGCCATAGTGGGTAATCACATCACCGGGACGGGTTGCGGATCCACTTGGCATGTTTTCTGCCAGGGCCACTGTGCCGGTCACTGTGATGGGCAGGTTGAGGCGGGCTGCGGCAAGTACGGCGTTGATTACTGCAGCGGAACCACCCATGTCAGAGATCATGTTTTCCATGTTTGCTGGTGGCTTCAATGAGATTCCACCGGTATCAAAAGTGATGCCTTTGCCCACGAGTGCCAGATCTGGCTTCTTGGACCCCTTCTTTGGCTGCCAACGCACCTGGACAACCCGTGGCGAGTGCTCCGAACCTTGGCCCACCGCAAGAACACCGCCGAAGCCCTGCTTCGTGAGTTCCTTCTTATCCAATACGGTGACCTCGACTCCCGTATCTTTGGCGTGCTGCTCGATGAGCTGCGCATACACCTTGGGGTAGAGGAAGTTTGATGGGGTGTTGACCCAGTCGCGTGTAGTGTTCACAGCTTCTGCGGTGATAACTGCAGTGTTGAACTCGGTGGTTGGTTCCTTTTTCTTCGCGTCCGGATCCAAGAAAATGACTTCCGTTTCAGTGAATGACTTCCTGGAGCTTAGGCCGGCGTAATGGTAGGAACCTAGGATCCAGCCCTCGACTGCTGGGCGGAGACCAAACTGGTTCAAGGTGGTGGCCACAGTCTTTAACTGTGGCGAGTGCGCGCTAAGATGCCGTCCGACGACGCCTGCAGCGCGTCGCAGTGTTTCGTCATCAAGGTCTTCTACCGCGCCCAAGCCAACAGCGATGATTGTCGAGGGCAAGCCTTCCTTCTGTGCCTTCGGCCCTGCAGCCAGCAACGTATGTTCGCCAACCGATGCGCGTGCGCCGATGGCCTCGAGTGCCTCCAGGAGTTCTTGTGCAGACTCCGTCGAGAGGACATCGCTGGCAGGAAGCTCGAGCCCTGATTCCTTTGCGTCTTCGGTGCTGTCACCAGCATTAAAAACTGGGAGGACAAGTGCATCCGGAGTTTTCTTTGGAATCTTGACGGACAGTTTGGCAGTTGCTGCTGTCCCGGTTGCTGGCAGAGTAAACGATGCCATAGCTATGGACCTCCAATAAGAATGTGTGATGTGTTCTGTGGGCCCCACCCTAGCCAAGAAAATAGGCGCGGGTGGGGGATACTAGAAGGCCCCGGGTGTAGTGTGTAGTCATGGCACTGAATTTTGAGATTAACGTATCAAAAAATCCCCGCAGCGAAGCTGAGCGGAATGAAATTCTAAAGGACCCGGCTTTCGGCCAGGTGTTCACGGACCATATGGTGCGCATCAATTGGTCTGAAGATAAGGGCTGGCATGACGCCCAGGTGATGCCGTTCGGTCCGATTGAAATGTCTCCCGCTTCGAGTGTTCTGCACTACGGCCAGGCAATCTTCGAGGGATTGAAGGCTTATCGACGTCCCGACGGTTCGATCGCAACCTTCCGCCCTGAGCGCAACGCACAGCGTATGCAGAATTCTGCACGCCGCTTGAACATGCCAGAGTTGCCGGAAGAGGATTTTCTGAAGGCAATCCAGGTCCTCGTTGAAACTGATAAGGAATGGGTTCCCGAGGCCGGTGGCGAAGCTGCATTGTACCTGCGTCCAGTCATGTTTGCGACGGAAGCGACCCTGGGTGTCCACGCGTCTAAGACCTACTCCTTCTACGTAATCGCGTCCCCATCGGGTGCTTACTTCGAGGGTGGAGTCAAGCCCGTGTCCGTCTGGATCTCCCAAGACTATGTCCGCGCCGCTCCGGGTGGTACCGGTGACGCCAAGTTCGCCGGTAACTACGCAGCATCGCTTCTGGCCCAAACTCAGGCAGCTGAAAAGGGCTGCGATCAAGTTGTCTGGTTGGACGCTATCGAGCGCAAGTACATCGAAGAAATGGGCGGCATGAACCTCATGTTCGTCTACGGTTCCGAAGCAGACGGGAACGTGAAGGTTGTCACCCCAGCGCTATCCGGCTCACTGCTGCCAGGCGTCACCCGCGATTCCCTGCTGCAGGTTGCCAAGGACTTGGGTTACGACACCGACGAGGTGCACCTCTCCGTGGATCAGTGGCGTGAGGACGTCGCAAGTGGTGCGATGACCGAAGTCCTCGCCTGCGGCACGGCAGCGGTATTGACCCCAGTGGGACGCGTCCTGAGCAACGACGGCGAATTCACCGTTAACAATAACGAAGCCGGTGACGTCACCATGAAGCTGCGCGAAACCCTGACCGGTATCCAGCACGGGGACAAGGAAGACACCCACGGCTGGATTTACACATTGGTCGAGGCTTAAGCCTGCCTAGTACAGGTGGCTGGCGGCGCGAACGAGGGGGAGCGTTGCCAGCGCACCGGCCCCGTAGCCTAGGGGCATATTGAGGGCAAAAACGGGGGTTATATTAAGCGCTCTCAGCGCCTGAAGATGAGCCGGCATACGGGTAAGTTGCCCTGCGAGCAGCCAGGATTTAGTTCCCGGTGCCATGCGTTCGCCCACTAGTGCTGCGACGGTCGTAGTGAGAGTATCAAGCAAAATTGGGGTCCGGCGACCAGCGGCGCGGACAATAACCCCAATCAGACGCGCAATGTCTGCGTCACCTATCGAAGCCACCAGATTAACTGCCGCGTGAGCGTGCTCGCGACCCCGGAACATCAAATCGCGAATCTCCGCGATGTCTTTGGCCCACTGCTCGTCATCAACACCGTGGAAACCCCACACTGCAACAGGTTCAGTGCTTGTCAGAGTGCCTAAAATTGCGGTCGATGGTAACTCGGTCCGCGTGGACACCGAAGCGGGGATGATGATGTCAACGCCTGAATCGATGAGGGCATCGGCGCACTGAGCGCCTTCCGCCAGCGCGGCCATCATAGTCTGCCGATCCAGAGGAGACTGCTGTGTATTTTCAGATTCTGCGTGCTCGGGGAGGAAGTACTGCCGAACACCGGGGACATCTGCAAGTGCGGAAATCGGCCCGGAGGCGTCGATAAGCGATTGCCTAGCCGGTCCCACCCCGCACCCGACGAAACCCACATCCGGGATGCCACGCTGCACTCCGCAGCGGCTCAGGAACTCAGCAACCTGGCCAAGGGCGCCAAGTCGGTCGCGAGGAATATCTGTGCGCATAGTCGTAGGGCCGTGCGGTGGTTCGACCGGCGCGAAAAGCTCAGTCGGGTTCATGCTAAATCGAATCGCCGATTTCTACGCGCGGGCGAGGAGTACGCCAACGACGCGGCTGTGTAGAACGCGAGTATGCGTAAAAGCCTAAGCCCCACCCAGCCGCAGTGGTGCCTGGGAAGCGTGCGCGCACTTCCTTATTGACCTTGCGCCCATTAATAAAGCCTTCGATAGCGAAGAGCAAAATCATAATCATCGCAATACCCGACGCGATGGTGGCGACCTGTGGCATGGCGTTGCCGATCAACATAATGATCAAGAGGACGAACGCCGTTGGCATAACTGCGTTGTTCAGCATCCGGCGCGCATCGACCCAGTCACGGGTGAAGGCACGCTCGGGGCCCTTATCGCGAGGAAGGAGATAGCGCTCGTCGCCGCGGTCCATGGCCTCTTGCATCTCCATGCGTCGCGCGCGTGTCTCCTCGCGTTCCTTGCGCTTGTAGTCCTTCCACTCCCCCTTGGACATGGACTCTTTGAGTTCCTTGCGCTTCTGACGTGCAGTGGCAGGATCAGTTGGCTCTTTTCCGCGGATTACGCCCTTAGCCATTTCTACGTCGCGACGCTTCGGAGTCGGACGACCCTTAGGCGGGGTATAGCCCTTTGGCAGGTGCGTTTTTTCTTCCTGAGCCGTCGCATGAGAACCAACGGACTCGCCTGAAGTAGGGGAGTCCTGGGTCTTCTCAGCGGGCTGTTCATCTTTCTTCCACGGATTCTTCACGCCTACTAGGGTACAAGGGTGGACGCCAAAAGTGGACCTCACCCACGCCGGTCGGACGGAATCCAGGAAGGGGAGGGCCGGGGAATGAACAAAGCGCGTGCGGTGTTATGACTCTATAGATCCGGAATCCATTGTGCGCGCTCTCCAATGTGGGTGATTATCCTTGCGGTATATGGCATGGGTACCGGGCCTAGTCATCACGTGCGCCAGGGAGTACAGTGGTGGACACTTAAAGTATTACGGTGTGTAAACGCCGGTGTCGCAGTATCGGGATATACGTACTGCAGGTACATAACCCCAAAACGAATGTGAGGAGCTCTTTCACTATGACTGCACCATCAACAGCAACAGGTGTGATCTTGACAGAAGCTGCAGCTGCGAAGGCCAAGGCACTGCTTGATCAGGAAGGCCGTAATGACCTTTCGCTGCGCATTGCAGTTCAGCCCGGTGGCTGTGCAGGTTTGCGTTACCAGCTTTACTTCGACGACCGCGACCTAGACGGTGACAAAGAGGATATCGTCGGTGGTGTACGCCTCGTCGTAGACAAGATGTCTGTCCCATACCTCATGGGCGCGACCATCGATTTCGCAGACACGATCGAGCAGCAGGGTTTCACCATCGATAATCCAAACGCTGGTGGTTCCTGCGCCTGCGGTGATTCTTTCAACTAAGCACTAGGCAGGAAGTAAGGCCGGGAGGGCGTCGCTAATCGACGTCCTCCCGGCCTTTTCGCTCATCCTTTAGATATCTACCGGGTAATCCGGGGTATCAATCTGAGGGTGAATACGATCCTCGACAAAAATGCCGTGCCAAATCATAAATGCAATAACAGTCCACAGGCGACGGGAATGATCTGATACGCCGTCGCGATGTTCCTTGAGCATCTCCAAAACGGCCTTCTTATTAAAGATGTCGTCTGTCTGCGAAGCGGTAATCTGATCCTGGGCCCAACCATAAAGCTCATCGCCGGCCAGCCAGTGGCGCATAGGCACCGGGAATCCCAACTTTTTCCGGTGCAAAACATGTGCCGGAACAATCTGTTCCAGAGCCTTGCGTAACGCGTATTTGGTGGTGCCGTGAGAAATCTTAAGGTCGTATGGGATGGTTTCAGCGACCTTGAAGACTTCTTTGTCTAGGAATGGGACGCGAAGTTCCAAGGAGTTCGCCATATTGATCTTGTCCGCCTTGACCAAGATATCGCCGCGCATCCACGTGAACAGGTCAAGGTGCTGCATACGCGCCACCGGATCCATGTCACGAGATTGTGCGTAAATTGGTGCGGTTACTTCTCGATGGTCCCACTCGCGCTTTGCCCACGGAATTACCCGCTGCATTTGTTCGAAGTTAAAGGAGCGTGCGTTGCCGTAGTAGCGCTCCTCCATGGTCATCGTTCCTCGCTCGAGCAGCGACTTGCCTTTCATCCCGTCTGGCAGGAGCTGGGAAAGTTGGCGCAGGCCTTTACGTAATGGTGACGGAACCTTCTCGAAAGGCGCCAGCGACAGCGGTTCCTTATAAATGGTGTAGCCGCCAAAAAGCTCATCAGCTCCCTCGCCCGAAAGAACGACCTTCACATGCTTACGAGCCTCAGCTGCAACGAAGTACAGCGGAACCAGCGAAGGGTCGGCTACTGGGTCGTCCAAGTACCACATAATCTTTGGCACGGCGTCTGCATATTCTTCGGGTGAAACAATCTTGACGATGTGCTCGGCACCAATCGCTTCTGCAGACTCGGCAGCTACATCTACTTCGGAGTAGCCCTCACGTTCAAACCCTGTGGTGAAGGTTAAAAGATTCGGATTATGCCGCTTAGCCAAAGCAGCAATGGCCGTCGAGTCTATGCCGCCGGAGAGGAAAGAGCCCACGGTGACGTCGGCACGCATATGCTTCTCGACGCTATCCTCAAGCACCCGAGCGATCCGGTCGAAGAGTTCCTGCTCTTGCCCTTTCGCAACAGGGACTGTATTGAATTGTGGCCGGAAATAACGCTTTTCTTCGACTGGCCCACCCGGTTTTACAGTGGCGTATGAACCAGACTCAAGACGGGTGATCCCAGAGTGTAGCGTCTCTGGTTCTGGCACATACTGCAAATCAACGTAGTGCTCTACGGTGCGTAGATCTACGGTCGTGTCGATGCCCAATTCCTCGGACATGGAAAGGATGCATTTCTTTTCCGATGCGAAAATTGTGCCCTTATCGGTGGTCGCCATGAAGAGAGGCTTGATACCAAATTGGTCGCGGGCCAGGAACAATTCTTTATCCTTGGTGTCCCATACCGCGAACGCGAACATGCCGCGAAGGTGATGAACAACGTCCGGCCCCCAGTGGTGGAAGCCGACGACAATCGTTTCGGAATCGCCTTGCGTGTTAAACCGATACCCATAGCCTTGGAGCTCTTCTCGAAGCTCGATGTAGTTATAAATCTCACCGTTGAAAGACAGTGCATAACGATTTTCTTCACCTTCAGGGCCCCACTGAAGCGGCTGATGAGAATGCGCAAGGTCGACAATGGAAAGCCTATTGAAGCCGAAAACCATGTCGGCGTCATTCCACGTTCCGGAATCATCCGGACCACGGTGTCGCATACACGGAAGTGCATGCTTGATGCCAGCGACATATGAGCCTGCCGAGGCGTCGGCGGTTAACAAGCCGAGAAGTCCACACATAAGTGGTGACCACTCCTTCATAAGCGGGGATAGGGACGATTAATACACTCTATGTTCCCACGAACCCTACACCAGAGTGAAACACCGAGAGCTCTCAAAACCGTATTTGGGCAGCCCACGAGCGATTAACCCTAAACGGGTGGCTACTTTCGGATGATGTCAAAATGGACCTTCAGGAGCTGTGAAGAACCTGCCAGTGACTTAAAAGGCGTCCGGCCTGTGCGATTGGGGTCAACCCACGAATTAGGCCAGTAAAGCACAGGTTTTTAAACCTCGGCCGGCCTGGAATCTTCGAAGTCTATTCTCGCATATCGGCTATTGTTTTATTGGAAAGTGAACACAGTCGTGCCCTCATTGGGTGTCGCTGTCGTTTTACTGAGTAATTGTGTGGAATGGAAAGGCAGACACACGTGGAACAGCGAAACACGCACGGCCTCGGCCGCAAGATTGGCCTAGCCGGCCTGCTTGCAGCTGGTGGCTTCACCCTCGCGGGTTGTGACGTCGAACCGCCTGCTGCGCTCGATAAGGTCCTGCGCATGGGCTGGCCAGAAGGAATTACCCCAGAAGCTCAAGCGATGGGCAACTTCTGGGTATGGGTCTGGGTAGTAGCCTGGATTATCGGTATCGTCATGTGGGGCATCTTCCTGGTGGCAATCTTCCGCTGGAGTGCCAAACGTGCAGAGAAGAACGGCAAGGGCGAGTTCCCCAAGCAGCTGCAGTACAACGTTCCGTTGGAACTGGTTTTGACCGGTCTACCGATCGTCATTGTTATGGCACTGTTCTTCTTCACCGTCCAGACTCAGAACAAGGTCACCGCACTAGACAAGGACCCAGAGGTTACTGTCGACGTCACCGCTTTCCAGTGGAACTGGAAGTTTGGTTACGCGGAGCTCTCTGATCGTTTCTCTCCAACCAACGGCGCGTATGACGGTACCGATGCAGAACGTCAGGCGCAGGCTGATGCCACAGTCAATGATCTTGATGCGAACGGGAACCTGCCAATTCACGGACGCTCCATCAAGGACCTGTCCTACCTGAACTACAACCAGATTGAGACTCTGGGCACGACCGAAGAGGTTCCAGTTTTGGTTCTTCCGTCCGGTGCACCAGTTGAGTTCCGCCTCGCTTCTGGCGACGTTGCTCACTCCTTCTGGATTCCGGAGTTTCTCTTCAAGCGTGACGCCTACGCACACCCGGAGACCAACCAGCAGCAACGTGCGTTCCAGATTTCTGAGATCGAGCGCGAAGGTGCATTTGTTGGCCGCTGTGCTGAAATGTGCGGTACCTACCACGCGATGATGAACTTCGAATTGCGTGTAGTCAGCCCAGAAAAGTTCGCTGAATACATCGCATTCCGCGATGCGAATCCGGAGGCGCCAAACTCTGCTGCCCTCGAGCACATCGGCGAAGCACCGTACGCAGTATCCACCCACCCGTTCAACTCTGACCGCGAAACTGCGGATGGCGGCAACTTTGTCGACCATAACCAGAACGCATAAGAAAGAGGAGAAGTAACATGAAATCCACATCTCGGATTATGTATGCACTTGGTGCATTCCTCCTCGTGATGGCAATCGTCTACACGGTGGGAACCACCAACGTTAAAGATGACGGATACCTTCACGGCACTGAGTGGGCGGGTATCGTCGGCCTGGTTCTTGCGACCACCCTTACTTTTATGCTCGGTGGTTACCTGCACTTCACGGAGCGCCGTATCGATGTCCTTCCCGAAGACTGGGAAGAGGCTGAAGTTGAGGACAAAGCTGGCGTATTGGGCTTCTTCAGCCCGAGCTCCATTTGGCCAGCGGCTATGTCTGGTGCGATTTTCATCCTGGGTCTTGGTGTGATTTACCTGCACTGGTGGATGATTGCCCTCGGCGCTGCTTGCCTCATTGTTTCCACGGCGAAGATGAACCTGCAGTACTCGACTCCTCGCGAGAAGCACTAAAAAGTTCATTCCTGTCTTTCCGTGTAGCCCCGCTCATATAGAGCGGGGCTACACGTATTTCTGGTTGCGAAAGCAAGACGATGAGACTGGGCGGGAAGTAGTCAGGCTGAAAGATGGACCGAGAAAAGATCCGGAGCGGTGAATGGGGTTTTCTTCCCTCCGGTACTCGCCTGCGACGTTGGTACGGATCGTTTGTTCAAAAGCCTAAATGGAACGCGGAGAGTGGACTGTCTTCCGGCTAACCAAAAGGATGATGGGGTAGGGTTATCCGAAAGTTGGAGCGGGTTTGGCGTGAACGCTTAAGAAAATGTGAATCGCGCCACAATACCGAAGGTTGGGGAACTAAAGGTTTTCCGCTTACGACAACTTCGGCATCTGGAGCGTTCGTCACAAGCGTCCCAGGATCAAAAAACCATATTGGGTGAACAGCATTAATAACTAAAAGGTAATTCAGGGATAGGTGCAACAATCTTTCCTGTAGGTTTTGAATCCTTGAAGTGGTCTGTGTTGGCTGTGCAAAAACTTGCGGTGACCTTAGAAAAGGCGGGGGCAACAAGGTGACTTTTTGCAGCAAACCGACCATACTTGAATGCGTGACGAGCGCAATTTCAAACCAAAACACGGCAGGAGCCCCACGTGTTCCCGCACTGAACCGCCCAAACATGGTCAGTGTGGGAACTATGGCGTTCCTTGCTCAGGAATTGATGTTCTTCGCCGGACTGTTCGCAATGTGGTTCACGGCGCGAGCAAACGGTCAGTCGGGAGACTGGAATGAGCAGACCGAGCACCTTAATTGGTGGTTCGCTCTTATCATCACCATCGTGCTGGTGACTTCTTCCGTGACCTCACAGTTCGGCGTCTTCGCAGCAGAAAGAGGTGACGTTTACAAGCTACGCATGTGGTACCTGGCCACCATTGGCCTCGGTGTCGTGTTCCTGTGTCTCCAGATGTATGAGTACACAGAGCTCATTCTCCACGGCGTTACAATCCCAAGTTCCGTTTTCGCATCGGTCTTCTATATCCTCACGGGCTTCCACGCTCTGCACGTGCTTGCAGGCGTTATTGCCTTCGTGATTGTTCTCCTTCGCGTAACTAAGGCGAAGTTCACCCCTGCTCAGGCAACTGCAGCGATGGCAGTGTCGTATTACTGGCACTTTGTCGATGTTGTCTGGATTGGCTTGTTCTTCGTCGTGTACGTCATCCAGTAACACCAGTGTGGTGTTCGGATTAAGCGATAACGAAATTTTGTAAAGGGTAATCATGGAAAAGAATCCAAAGAAGATCGAAGGGGGTGCCGCAGCCTCCGCCTCGACGCCTAAGCGTCGTAACCGACGCAAGATGCGTCGGGCAGTCGGCGGTGCGATGGCACTGACTTTCGGCCTGACCGGCGCTGGTCTCTTGGCTAGCGCTCTAACCCCTGACGCTCAGGTTGCTACCGCACAGCGCGATGACCAAGCGCTGATTCAAGAAGGCAAGGACCTGTACGACGTAGCGTGCATCACGTGCCACGGTGAGAACCTTCAGGGTGTTGCCGACCGTGGACCTTCCCTGATCGGTGTCGGCGAAGGTGCTGTGTACTTCCAAGTTCATTCCGGTCGTATGCCTATGATGTCGAACGACGCTCAGGCTGAGCGCAAGGCTCCGCGCTACACCGAAAGCCAGACCCTTGCCATGGCTGCCTATGTTGCTGCCAATGGTGGTGGTCCGGAACTTGTATACAACGAAGACGGTTCCATCGCGATGGAAGAGCTTCGCGGTGCAAATTATGACGGACAGATGGATCCCGCCGATATTGCTCGCGGTTCTGAACTGTTTCGTCTGAACTGTGCCTCCTGCCATAACTTCACAGGTCGCGGTGGTGCATTGTCCTCCGGTAAGTATGCGCCGGTTTTGGATCCTGCGAATGAGCAGGAAATCTACCAGGCAATGCTGACTGGTCCGCAAAATATGCCGAAGTTCTCCGATCGTCAGCTCTCCGCTGATGAAAAGAAGGACATCATCGCGTTCATTAAGAGTTCTTCTGAGACCCCAAGCCCAGGCGGTTGGAGTCTCGGCGGCCTTGGTCCAGTTGCTGAAGGCTTCTTCATGTGGTTCGTCGGCATCGTGGCTCTCATCTTCGCTGCTATCTGGATTGGAACACGGTCATGAGTAACGATATGAAGAAGAATTACACCGAAACTGAGCTCAAAGCTATGAACAACGACGAGCTTGCTCGTCTTGGCACTGAGCTTGACGACGTTACCGTTGCTTACCGCAAGGAACGTTTTCCAGTAGAGAATGATCCGGCAGAGAAGCGTGCTGAGCGCAAGCTCAACATCTGGCTGATCATCTCGATCATCGCAGCGCTGTGCTTCTTGGGCGTCTACCTTTTCTGGCCTTGGCATTACAAGGGCCACGGAGATGAGGGACTGCTTCAGTACACTCTCTACACGCCTCTCTTGGGCTTGTCCGCTGGTATCGCAATCCTTTCTCTCGGTATCTTCATTGTTAACTTTGTTAAGACGATGATTCCGGAAGAAATCGCAGTCCAGCGTCGCCATGATGGTCCTTCCGACGAAGTTGACCGCCGTACCATTACCGCGCTACTCAACGATGCGTGGACCACCTCGACCCTCGGACGTCGTAAGGCTATGCAAGGTCTTCTGGGTGTCGGCGGTGCACTGTTCGGCCTGGTAGTTATCGCACCACTTGGCGGAATGGTTAAGAACCCATGGAAGCGTGGTGAATTGACCTACAACGGCGACGGCACTCTGTGGACTTCGGGATGGACGCTCCACGAGAACGGCGTGAAGTTGTACCTGGGCCGCGATACCGGCGCTATCGCTGAAGAACACACCGGCCAGTCCGGTACTCACTTCACGACGCAAGGCGTTTCGCGTCTTGTTCGTATGCGTCCAGAAGATCTTGCCGCAGCTGCAATGGAAACTGTCTTCCCGCTTGCTGAAGAAGACGTCAACGACGGTGATCTCTACGATCCGAAGAAGGACGTCTACGAGAATCACATGCACTCCATCCACGGTCCTCGTAATGCAGTCATGCTGATTCGTCTTCGCTCGGACGACGCCGCCAAGGTTGTCGAACGCGAAGGCCAGGAAGACTTCCACTACGGCGATTACTACGCATACTCCAAGATTTGTACGCACATTGGTTGCCCAACTTCGCTGTACGAAGGTCAGACCAACC
The DNA here is from genome assembly GCF_002563965.1 of Corynebacterium renale. Lineage (NCBI taxonomy): Bacteria > Bacillati > Actinomycetota > Actinomycetes > Mycobacteriales > Corynebacteriaceae > Corynebacterium > Corynebacterium renale. Next base: position 1,547,925 of record NZ_PDJF01000001.1, read on the forward strand.
GCATCTTGTGCCCATGCCACCAGTCGCAGTTCGACGCTCTGCACTACGGCAAGCCGGTCTTCGGACCTGCAGCCCGTGCACTTCCACAGCTGCCGATCACTGTCGACGAAGATGGCTACCTTATCGCCAAGGACAACTTTGTGGAGTCCATTGGCCCTGCATTCTGGGAGCGTAAGTCATAATGAGTAACAAACTCGCCGAAATCGGCAACAACATTGATTCGCGCTACACTGCCGCGAAGGGCATGCGAGCTCAACTAAACAAGGTTTTCCCGACCCATTGGTCGTTTATGCTCGGTGAAGTTGCGCTGTACAGCTTCATCATCCTGCTGCTCACCGGTGTCTACCTCACGTTGTTCTTCGACCCCTCTATCACCAAGGTGATCTACGACGGCGCTTACTTGCCGTTGAACGGTGTCGAGATGTCACGCGCGTACCACACTGCACTTGATATCTCCTTCGAAGTCCGTGGCGGCTTGTTCGTCCGTCAGATGCATCACTGGGCTGCACTGATGTTCATGTTCGCCATGGTTGCGCACATGCTCCGTATCTTCTTCACCGGTGCATTCCGTCGGCCACGTGAAGCCAACTGGATTATTGGTTGCACTTTGCTGCTCCTCGGCATGGCTGAAGGCTTCATGGGCTACTCACTTCCAGACGACCTGCTCTCCGGTGTGGGCCTGCGTATTATGTCCGCGATTGTGGTCGGCCTCCCAATCATCGGTACGTGGCTACATTGGCTGATTTTCGGTGGCGACTTCCCATCCGAATTGATGCTGGACCGCTTCTACATCGCTCACGTGCTGATTATCCCAGGCATCTTGCTTGGTCTTATCGCAGCGCACTTGGCGCTGGTGTGGTACCAGAAGCACACCCAGTTCCCAGGTGCTGGTCGCATCGAAAACAATGTTGTAGGTATCCGTATTCTGCCTGTCTTCGGTATTAAGGCCATTGGTTTCGGGCTCTTGACCGCAGGCGTTCTTGCACTGATGGCTGGTCTCACTACCATCAATGCCATTTGGAACATCGGACCGTACAACCCATCGCAGGTCTCTGCTGGCTCGCAGCCGGATATTTACATGCTGTGGACGGACGGTCTCGCACGTATCATGCCCGCTTGGGAGCTCTACCTGGGCAACTACACGGTTCCTGCAGTGTTCTGGGTAGCCTTGTTGGCTGGCCTCATGGTCGGCTTGCTGATTGCTTACCCTTTCATTGAAGCCAAGATTACCGGCGACAAGGCTCACCATAATCTTCTGCAGCGTCCACGCGACGTCCCAGTTCGTTCTGGTCTGGGCGCTATGGCGTTAACCTTCTTCATCCTGGCAACAATTTCGGGCGGTAACGACTTGATCGCTTACCACTTCCAGATTTCGTTGAACGCGATGACGTGGTTCGGTCGTATCGGCCTGATCGTCTTGCCTCCTATCGCATACTTCATGACGTACCGCATCTGCATCGGCCTCCAGCGTGCAGACCGCGAAGTCCTGGAGCATGGTATCGAAACTGGTGTAATCAAGCAGATGCCAAACGGCGCCTTCGTTGAAGTTCACCAGCCACTGGGCCCTGTGGATGAACACGGTCATCCAATCCCACTGCGCTACCAGGGCGCGAAGGTTCCTCACCAAATGAACGAGCTCGGCTTCGCCGATCCAGAGACCTACGGCTCTCTCATCAAGGCTGATCCTGAGCACATTCAGGAGAAGAAGCGTCGCATTGCTGCGCAAAACCACGAAGAAGAAGTCGAGACCTTGCGCAACCTCAATGAGGCAAACAAGGAAATCGATCGCAAGAAGGGCGAACTCGACTAAGTAGACCTGCTGCGCTCGCAGATCTCACCACCCGCACTCTGTGCGGGTGGTTTTCTTTTTGCTCAAGGAAGACAACATGATTTCATAGCGTGGCTCTAGGTGCACGTGAGCGACGAGTGCCTAAATATTGCGGGACCGGCCACGTTTGCTGTCAGTGTGTAAAGCGTTTCAACTTGCAGTCGTGCTCAGTATTGCGGCAGGGAAACATCATTTTCTGTGATTGCCAGCTTTGGTTCTTCCGCGCGTTGGTTTCTTTGATGGGGATGGACATGCTGTTTGTCTCATTCTGTCCCTTGGTGGGGCACTAGGTGGGGGGAAGCGTGCGGCGTGATGCTTTCATGATCATCATGGTGGCCATCCGTTTGGTAGAGCTCCTCCTCAGCCGGTCAGGTCCAGTGCAATCAGCGTAAGGGGCTGACATCTACGTGTGCGTGCCGGGGACCTGCAGTGCATATTCGACATATATGAGCACTGATGGCGTTTGTGGCGGATAATACTCGCGTTGGGGAGTTGCCGAACCCGAACTTGAGAAGACATCTGTCAAGAGGCAAAAGCCCAAGGTGCTTGCGTTCCATTACGCAGCTACGCGTTTCAAGCATCCGGTTTGAACAAGTAAAGCAAGAATCTGCAATGTTGTAGGTGTTACGCAAGCGTTAATTGGGGGAATTGTGAATAACGTAAAGGTAACGTTACTAAAAATCGACAAGGTGATGTAAGGCACTTGACGGTTAAAATAGTGCTCGATGCAAATTGTTAAACGCTCGTTAAAGCACCAGCATAGAGAGGGTTTGTCTCAGTTGATTAGGTTTCGATACCGAACGGGCTTCTTCTATCCTGTAAAAATAACAGCTTGATAACAGCATGGTAACTTTGCTTTTATCGCGTTCGTGTTGGACATCTTTGTATCCATTTCGTAACCTAATTGAGACCTTGCGGTTGCACAGGGCAATCGCAGAGATAACCGAAGATCGATTACCGTTCCCAGATCGCGCACATCGCGCAACAAAAAATCTAGGAAACAGGCTTTCTGCGTCAATGGTTCTCATTGGCTGCGGCGCGTCGCTACCGGCGCGTGAAAGTTCCTGGAAGGTAGCCCCGACGATTTGGAGATTTATGGCTAAGCACCGCCGTCAAGAGAACACGACCGCACGTCGTCTCGCAACTGCATCCGCACTTGCTGTGAGTGCAACTGTTGTCGCCCCAGCTGTGGCTGAGGCTGCACCGGTCGTTGTTCCCGGAACCGGTATTTCCGCAGAAGTTCCAGGCGTGGAAAACATTCCTGGCATCGCTTCTGTGCCTGGTGTCGAGCAGTGGATTCCATCCCTGTCTTCCCAGGGTGCTGCTCAAAACTTTGGAGCGAACGTCAATGTTCCTGGACAGGTTAGCCCTATGTCCTCGGCGCCTGCACAGAACATTGGTGAGCAGATTGTAAACATTGCTCGTGGCAAAATTGGCGCCCCGTACGTGTACGGCGCGGCTGGCCCTAGCGCATTCGACTGCTCTGGCTTCACCTCCTGGGTTTACTCTCAGGTTGGCAAGGCTATCCCACGCACCTCGCAGGCTCAGGTTGGCGGTGGCACCAAGGTTGGCTATAACGACCTTCAGCCGGGCGATATCGTCGCTTTCTACGGTGGCGCATCCCATGTTGGCATCTACATCGGCAATGGCCGAATCATCGATGCGTTGAACTCTAATGCGCCAGTGGCGGAGCGTCCATTGTCGCTCATGCCTTTCCACTCTGCAGTGCGTTACTAGGTTTCAATTCTTCATCTAGTGGCCTCGGTATTTCCGGGGCCATTTCGCATTTGCGGACACCAACTAGATACCATTGTTCACATTAATCACGTGCGTTTCACCTGTCCTGCGCTCATTGAATAGGCATGTCCGAACCCTATAAACTAATGGTCTTATTGTTGCGACAGACGGTTGTTAAGAAAACACTAAGGGGATAGTCATGGCTCATACCAAAGCGCGAGGACCTCGGTCCGGAGGTGAGCGTCGTAAAGCGATCTTGCGGCGCCGTTTAACTACCTTGATGGCCCCGGTTCTTGCGTGTGGATGCTTAGCAATCCCTGGAGCTGGGGCAGACGATATTGATCGGCTGATTGCTGAGATGGATGAAGCTTCCCGCCATGCCGCCGCCCTGAATGAAGAGGTGAAAGGCCTCGAAGTCGAAGTTGAGGCTAAGCAGCACGACATGGACTCCGCAAAAGGGCGCGCACACGACGCAAAGGTGCGTGCTGACGAAGCCTTGGCGGCGGAAAATAACTACCGCTCGGAGATTAACAAGATTGCTGCTTCTAAGTACCGGGGTACGGTCAAGAATCCAGCTGTTGCCACGTTAGGGGCAAGCAACCCGCAGAATGCCCTCGACCGTGCTGCCTATCTTGCGACGCTATCTCGCGACGCTGAGGCCGTGGCTGAATCGCTATCCAACGCAACTGCCCAGGCTGCTCGGGAACATGACGAGGCTACCCGCGCTGCGGCCGCAGCTGAGTTTCAGCGTAACGAGCTCAATCACACCCTTGATCGGCTGCGCAAAGAATCGGATGAATTACACCAGCGGACAGAAGATATTGTCCGTCAGGTAGAGGCTTTGGACGCAGTGTCGCGAGCTAGGTGGGAATCCAAGAATGGGCCTATCGCTGCAGATCTTGCCGGTGTTGTGGGATCCGAATCGGGTATGGCTGCTGTAGGTGCGGCGATGTCCAAACTCGGTTCTCCGTACGGGTGGGGTTCCGCTGGTCCTAGTGCTTTCGACTGCTCAGGGTTGATGGTGTGGGCATACCAGCAGCAGGGTAAGTCTATCCCGCGTACCTCGCAGGCGCAGATGGCGGGAGGCATTCCAGTTAGCCGTGGAGAGCTGCAGCCTGGCGATATCGTCGGCTACTATCCTGGAGCGACACATGTTGGTATGTATATCGGCAACGGCCAGTTAGTGCATGCTTCCGATTATGGGATTCCTGTCCAGGTCGTTCCGGTAGATTCGATGCCATGGTACGGAGCAGTGCGCTACTAGTTTTCAGCGACCAGATATAGGGCTTAGGCCCTGCGGGCTCGCCGTCGAGGAGGGAAGGAAACCCCATGTACTCACAGGAGCAGAATTCCCCGACTGTCTTGCTCGTGACCAACGATTTTCCCCCGCGCATCGGTGGTATCCAAAGCTACTTGCGTGACTACATTTCTTTTCTCGACCCAGAACGCACGATAGTTTTCGCGTCTACCCAAGACGCTGACCAAGCCCGTGAATGGGATTCGACAGTACCTTATACAGTCGTACGGTATCCCCATTCCGTCATGCTTCCCACCCCTGACGTACAACGCACAATGCGTACGCTTATTCGGGACTATGGGGTTGATACCGTGTGGTTCGGTGCCGCCGCCCCCTTGGGACTTTTGGGGAAAGCTGCGAGGGCTGCCGGGGCTAAGCGTGTAGTGGCTACGACGCACGGTCATGAAGTCGGATGGTCGATGATTCCGGGAGCCCGCCACATTTTAGGGCTCATCGGCAAGCACGCTGATGCCATCACCTACATAGCCCAGTACACCCAAACGCGCTTCAAGAGGGCCTTCGAGGCCTATCGCGACCCGTCTCATTCTCTGGAGTGGGTGTGGATGCCTTCGGGCGTCGATACGCAAACCTTCCATCCCGCAAGCCAGCAGACAGTCGGCCGTGTTCGCGCAGAGTTCGGGCTCGCAGAAGGTGTCCCACTTATTGTTTGCAGCTCACGGTTGGTACCCCGGAAAGGCCAGGATTCTCTGATCCGGGCGTTGCAGCACATCCCCGATGCGCACGTCATCATCGTGGGGGAGGGGCGTTACCGAGACGCGCTGGAAGCGTTAGCAAAGCCCGTCGCAGACCGAGTGCACTTCACCGGAAAAGTCTCCCTGGATTGTTTGGTCGACGTCTTAGGCGCAGCCGACATCTACGCCATGCCGGCTCGGACACGGGGCTGGGGCTTGGATGTAGAAGGCCTGGGAATTGTTTACCTTGAGGCGCAAGCGTGTGGCGTACCCGTGGTCGTGGGATCGTCCGGTGGCGCCCCGGAAACAGTCGTGCCGGATAGTGCGGTTGTGGTTGACGGGCAGGATATTTCCATGCTTATCGACGTCCTTTCGGAGCTCATCGCCGACCCGACACGAAGAGCAGCCATGGGCAAGGCCGGCCGAAAGCATGTTGAAAACACGTGGACGTGGCAAAATATGGCCTCAATTGTGCGAGATGTCATGCGTATTCCCGGTGCGGAAAACGCGTAGGCGCCGGTTTATCTATAATTAGGCAGTTACTGTTTTCAACAACGAGGGAGCACACCGGATGAGTGTGAGCGCACCGACTCAAAGTGATTTGGCGATTGGGTTCGACATCGGCGGCACGAACATGCGTGCCGGCGTCGTGACCTCAGCCGGCCACATCATTGATTCCGTGACGGTGCCATCGCCGCGCACTTCCGAAGGCATGACAGCCGGCATCGTTTCGGCCGTGGAAACCTTGCGTGAAAAGCATGACATCTGCGGTGTCGGTGTTGCGATCGCTGGCTTCTTAGATTCCACGTGCACCACGGTGCGGTTTGCTCCACATCTGCCGTGGCGCGATGCCCCCGTGCATTCGATTTTGCAAGATGCGCTTCAACTGCCAGTCCGGCTTGAGCATGACGCCAACTCTGCTGCCTGGGGTGAGTACCGTTTCGGTACTGCGCAAGGTGTGGGCACCTGGGTCCTTTTTGCCGTGGGTACTGGCATTGGCGCAACCATCATGCATGGTGGGGAGATTTTTCGGGGAGCATACGGTACTGCCCCCGAGTTCGGTCATCTCACCGTGGTTCCTGGTGGGCGACCGTGCCCATGCGGAAAATTGGGCTGCCTTGAGCGCTACTGTTCTGGCACCGCTTTGGTCTCGAGCGCCGTAGATATTGTGCACAAGCGTCATTTCCCGGGGAGTGAATTCGCCGCCCAGGTACGCCGCGACCCGACGAAAGTAACGGGCAAGTGCGTCATGCAGGCAGCCCGTAGCGGGGATGATGCAGCTCTAGCTGTTGTTGAAGATTTTGCGCAATGGCTCGGGGTAGGTCTATCTATCGTCGCTGATGTGATTGATCCCGAACTGATCGTCATTGGAGGTGGTGTGTCGTCTGACGCTGACTTGTACCTCCCAGACGCTACATCACAATTTGCCTCCAGTATTGTGGGAACTGGATATCGGCCCTTGGCGCGCATCGAAGTGGCGCAACTTGGACCCGATGCTGGAATGATTGGTGTAGCGGATTTAGCTCGCGACACCGCCCGAGCTTAAGCAATCCCTGGACGCCCCAAGGAAGGAAAGCACCATGCAGAATAAATGGTATTCCGTCATTAAAGGCATAGTTGGTCCCTTCTTGCGGGTGTACAACAGGCCGAAGCTCGTTGGCGGTGACAATATTCCAGAACACGGCGCGGCAATTATGGCCTCGAACCACCAGTCAGTAGCAGACTCTTTCTTTTTCCCGCTCGTCTGCGATAGGCAATTGACATTTCCCGCAAAGTCCGAATACTTCACCGGCACTGGGGTAGTGGGTGCTGCTCAGCGATGGTTTTTTACAGCAGTCGGCCAGGTCCCCGTGGAGCGCACTTCAGAGGACGCTGGCGCCAGAATGCTGGAAGCGGCGCAAACAGTATTAGATCGTGGCGATCTTTTTGGAATTTACCCTGAAGGAACCCGATCTCCGGATGGTCGAATTTACCGGGGACGCACCGGCATGGCCCGGATTGCGATGGCTACGGGCCAGCAGGTGATACCGGTGGGTATGGTCGGTTCGCGTGATGCTAATCCCATCGGGTCGTGGGTTCTTCGTCCCAAGAAGGTGGAAGTGCGTATCGGTGAGCCAATTGACCCTCACGCGTGGGCCCATGAAAACGGATATGACATATCCGACCATGAAACTGCACGGGCTTTCACTGATCATGTGATGCATGAACTAGCCCGGCTTACCGGGTACCCGTATGTGGACGTTTATGCTTCGGACGTCAAGAAGTCATTGGAAGCGGGAGAGGGGTACCCCGAAGGCGCGCGTCCCGGCGACGAAATGTACTTTCACTAGCGCTTTGCGGCCGCGGAATCCCTAGCCCTGATTGAATAGGGTAGCCTCACCCAAGTTGAACCCGTGGTAAACGGCTGGTTACCGTGAGTGGACATTATGCCTGCACAATGTATTTTTCTCTGCGTGCAGGAGAATAGTCTTAAGGGAATCTGAATCGGAGATGGTATGAAGTCGCAGTCTTCATTACCTTCCGTGCCGTCTTCGCCAGGAACCCAGAATTCTCAAGCGCAGCAGGTTGTACCGACTGTGCAGCGTGAGCGCCTAGCTTGGCCAGATGTTGCAAAGGGCCTCTCCATTGTCGGTGTTGTTGTCCTGCATGTTTGCTTGGACGTTCCATTCGGTATGGAAACGGGGCTGGCCTCTATAAACAGCCTTCTTGACCCATTGCGGATGCCGCTGTTTTTCCTGGTTTCCGGCCTTTTTTCCGGCAAAGTGCTCAGGATGACATTGTGGGAGCTTTTCAGTAAGAGACTCTGGTTCTTTATTATTCCCTTCGTTTTCTGGATGCCCGTCGAGAAGGCGCTGAAGTACTGGCAGTGGTCCTATTCCTACGACAAGCCAATGCCCACATTCGAAGAGGGGTACGCGCGTATCTTTTTCAATGGGGAATCGATGTATTGGTTCCTTCACGCCCTTGTGGTGTTTAACTTGGTCCTGTGGGCTACGAAAAAGTTACCGCGGCCGGTGGCTGTTGCCGCTAGCTTTGCGCCACTGCTCATTCTTCCTGCTGAGGTTGAGATTCTCTTTATCGGAAAGATGGTGCAGTACCTGCCGGTATTCATTATTGGCTGCTATTTCTCCGAATCGATCCGCGCTTTTGCGGCTGCACCGAATCCTTGGACGCAGCCCCGCCGTATCGTCTTTGCAGCGGGAAGCTACATCGTGGGTTATGCGGCTTTCGCCAGCTGGTACTTCCTCGTCGAGACTGGGCGGACTGGAGACATTGCGTGGCCATTCCTGGGTGGGGAGGTAGTTACTCCGGCTTCACAGTGGATTGTCGTGCGGATGGTCGGGCAGTTGCTGATGCTTCCGGTAGCGATTCTGGCTGCGTATGGCCTATCTAAAATTCCGTTCGTTTCCCAGTGTTTGCAGTTCTTGGGCCGGCATACGCTTTTTATCTATATTGGCCACCCGATTGCGCTGACCTTGTTCTACCACTTCCCGGTGAGCGTGCTGTGGAATCTGGAAATTAGCCCAGAGAGTACTGTTCTATGGGGGCATACCACGACGTGGATTACGTATGGGCTTTGTGTCAGTGCCCTTGGTGGTCTGGGCATGTGGTTGCTGAGCCGTGTGCCTGTTGTGGGGTCGACGTTGACCCCTCCGGCCATTTACACGCTGCCGGATCGTCTTCGTAGGTTTGTGGCGTAGCGGAAGAGCGTCGTCGAGAAGCTAAAACAGTACGGTGTTGCTTCTTTTTTAATTCGGCGTAGTATTTCTGCCTGTGAAAAAGATCCTGATAGTCCGCGTGATCCTTGTGGCTCTGCTCATCATTGCGTATGTCGTGCTCACCGGGCTGGACATTGGCGGGACTACTACTGCGATGGTGTGTACGATTGCCATCATTGCTGTTTTGTTCGTTCCGGTTCCTGGGCAAAAAGCTGCGGCCAGAAAGCAGCAACAATCGCAATAACCATTGCGAGAAGAACATAACTGTTGCTGACAGGCCAGTGGGACCACACGACCTCGTAGGGGTCGCCTGGACTCGCGAGCCAATGTGGCCTAATTATCAGAGCCACCCCGAGCGCTAGGCCCAGTACGGTTCCGAAAGCTATGGGTGGGCGAAGCACCATGGGTAAAATCAACACGATCGCCCACACCCAGTGGTGGGTCCATGCCACCGGGGAACACACAAGGGCAATAAGCCCGTTAAGCGCAACAGCAGAAACGACGTTGCCACGAACAATCTGGCCCCGCATCGCAGCAGCAATAATGACAATACTGACGACGACCAAACCTCCCCATAGCCACCGGGCTTCACCAATTCCCGAGCGGCTGAGCACCCCCTGCCACGACTGGTTTGTGGCGTAAGCAAGATTTCCTATCCGCTCCGGGGAACCCAAGGTTGTACCCCAGTACTGGGCCGATAAATCTGGGCGGATAAACGCGGCGAGCGCCGTGCAGCCCACGGTAGATGCCGCCATCCATCCTAATCCTTTCCAGTCGCGTCGAAGGAGGAAATACAATCCGAATACAGCCGGAGTCAGCTTAATTGACGTAGCTACGCCCGTCAGGACACCGGAAGGGATCCCCAGCAAGGTGGCGCCCCGCAGCCGTGGCACGCAAGTGTCAGCAATGACAAAGGCCAGCAAAATGATGTTTATCTGGCCAAACGTGATCGTATCCACAACCGGCTCGGTGAGAAGGACGAGCGGAGAAACAACAAGCGTCCAACTCCATGCGGCAGCACGTGAAGCTCCAACGCACGCCTGCCATGCGATCGATACCACCCACAGGATGAGCAGCACGTTCAGTATTACGAGGGCGATCGCGCCGAACGTTAACGGAAGCGGGGAGAGTGCCGCAAAGAGCAGCGCCGCAAACGGCGGATAGGTAAAGGGGAGGGATATGTCGCCGGTGGGAATGGAGATATCGTAAATATCTTCACCCTGCAGAAATGCGCGGCCGCCACCGACATAGACGGGATAATCGGTGAAGTGCCGTAAACCGATGGGGTGGTCGTCGGAAAGCACATACGGGTCGAGGACTAAACACAAAACCACGACAGAAGACACGACTGCGCCGCCACAGTAGGCCCAACGCGGCGCCATGTGGCGTGCCCAACAAGGGAGGGGCGCAGCAGGGGAAGGAGCAGCTTTCACGCACCGTAGTATTGCATGGCCGTCCGTCTATTTCTAGGTAGGCTTCCTCGCGCTCCGGCTATACGCAGTGCTTGGCAGGGGGTGGGAAAGTGACACTGGGCACGCTACACTTACTACAGGCGTTGACGTCGTGCTTATCTTGCAGAGAGCTCCCGTTGCTATGCGTGTACAAAGCAGGGCTGTAAGAAGCTGGAAGGGACTTTAGCAACCGTGCGATTCTTCTATGACACGGAATTTATAGAAGACGGCCGCACCATCGATCTCGTATCGATTGGTGTTGTGTCCGAAGATGGCCGCGAATATTACGCAGTATCCACGGATTTTGATGGTCGTAAGGCTAACCCTTGGGTGCGCGAGAACGTGCTGAACAAGCTACCCAGTCCGAGTGACCCTGTGTGGAAGAGCCGCGAGCAGATCCGCGAAGAGCTCCTGGATTTTTTTACTGCTGCAGGCGAACCGGTGGAGTTGTGGGCGTGGGTCGGTGCGTACGACCATGTAGTTTTAGCGCAATTGTGGGGCGATATGTCTCACATGCCAAGACAACTTCCGCATTACACGAATGAATTAAAACAGCTGTGGGTGCATGCTGGGAAGCCGCGCCTCCCCAAGCCGCCCAAGGGGAATCATGACGCGCTTGTCGACGCCAAGTTCAACATCACACGCTTCAAAATATGCCTAGAGCATCTCGCTCTCGACGAAGAATCGATGGCACGCACGCCCTGGTAGGGCCGCACGACCTGCAAATATCTAGCCCGCTCCAACCTGTATTCCAGTTCCACTGGGTGGGATGAGGTGGCAAGAAGCCATACACCCGCGCCAATCATGGTTTAATAGGTACATGAGCTGGACTGTAGACATACCTAAGGAAATTCTTCCTGATTTGCCACCTCTCCCGGACGGCATCCAGGAAAAGTGGGAAGACGTGCTCTCCCGTGACGCGAAACAACAGCCGTCGTGGGACCGCGCCGAAGCTGACAACGTGCGCAAGATTTTGGAATCTGTGCCCCCAGTTGTTGTCGCCCCCGAGATTTACAAGCTGAAGAAGCAGCTTGCCGACGTCGCCAACGGCGAAGCTTTCCTCCTGCAGGGTGGGGACTGTGCGGAAACCTTTGAATCCAACACTGAGCCACACATCCGCGCAAACATTAAGACCTTGCTGCAGATGGCCGTCGTGTTGACATACGGAGCATCGACGCCGGTCATTAAACTAGCCCGTATCGCAGGCCAATACGCTAAGCCTCGTTCTGCTGACCGTGAATCCAGCGGCCTGCTGAGCTACCGTGGCGACATTGTCAACGGTGTTGAACCCACCGAAGAAGCACGCCGCCACGACCCTGCTCGTATGGTCCGCGCATACGCAAACGCGGCCGCTGCGATGAACCTCGTGCGCTCACTGACCTCCTCGGGTACCGCTGATCTGTACAACGTTACTGAGTGGAACCGGCAGTTCGTGGCCTCATCTGCTGCAGGTGCCCGCTACGAAGCGCTAGCGAAGGAAATCGAACGGGGCCTTAAGTTCATGCAAGCCTGCCAGGTGGACGATACTTCCCTGCGCACGGCTGACGTGTACTGCTCTCACGAGGCGCTGTTGGTTGATTACGAGCGCGCCATGCTTCGCCTGGGCAAGAATGAGCACGGTGAAACCGCGCTCTTTGATTTGTCAGCCCACCAGCTGTGGATCGGCGAACGTACCCGTGACTTGGATGATTTCCACATCAACTTCGCAGCTCTGATCGCCAACCCAGTGGGCATTAAGATTGGCCCAACGACCACAGCCGAACAAGCAGTGGCCTACGCGGACAAGATTGATCCCAACTACGAGCCGGGCCGCCTCACCTTCGTTTCCCGCATGGGCTACGACAAGGTTCGCGAAGTGCTTCCGGGTATCGTGCGCGCCGTTGAGGATTCCGGGCACAAGGTTGTCTGGCAGTGTGACCCAATGCACGGCAATACCTTCACCGCCTCGAACGGCTACAAGACCCGCCACTTCGACAAGATTATTGACGAAGTCCAGGGCTTCTTCGAAGTACACCGCGCATTGGGCACCCACCCGGGCGGTTTGCACATCGAACTCACCGGTGAAGACGTCACTGAGTGCCTCGGTGGTGCTCAGGACATCACCGACATCGACCTTCCAGGTCGTTACGAGTCGGCAGTCGACCCGCGTCTGAACACCCAGCAGTCGCTTGAATTGGCGTTCCTCGTGGCAGAGATGCTGCGACGCTAAACACACCCGCTGGTGCGGTCATGATGAAGAGCGTGTTCGCACCTCAACAGCAATGAAAGTCCAGCGCTAAAAGGCCGGTAGGAAAACCTCCTACCGGCCTTTCGCATTCTAGAACTGGTTAACCTATCGTACGCACTTCAATCGTGGCATTCGGGGTTGCTTCTTTATTCCGGCGCGGGGACTGGGAAATAATTCGGCTATCCGAATCCCCATTATCGCTTACGGAAAGGCGAAGGCCAGCGTCAGAAGCGATGCGCTGAGCTTCGCCGACTTTCTTTCCGACCAGGCTCGGTACTGAAACTCGGCCTGCTAGCTCCACAGTTACAGACGGCTCAGCCGGATCAACGAGCGTTCCAGCCTTGGGTGACACTGCCGTCACGGTATCGGCAGTGTCCGCGGTGCGTTCTCCGCGCGAGGTTTCTGCGATGGTCAGGCCGGCGTCGGCAAGTTTTTGCTGAGCCTTTTCCTGGCTGAGCCCCTGCACGTTGGGAACTTTGATCGCGTTGGAGACTATGAGATGCACTTTGGTGCCTCGCGGGACGTCGTCTCCGGCGGCTGGTGACACTGAAATAATCTTGCCAGCATCAGTGCTGTCATCGAAAGCTTCAGACACGTCCCCGATGCGTAGACCAGCACGTTCGAGGACACCGCGTGCCTGTTCTTCGCTCATACCGGAGACGTCGGGAATCTCCACTGGAGCGGGACCTTTACTGGGGTGGAGCGTTACTTGGGAGCCCACGGGAACTTCCACGCCAGCTGGCGGGGTAGTTGAGGCGACATCTCCCGCGGGTACGTCGTCGGAGTAGGTGGCTTCTCCTATCTCCCAAGTCAGGGACCGTGATTCCAGAATGTCCTGGTAGCGGGTGAGGTTGTTACCAGGCTGGATCTCCGGCACCGTGGGCTTGCCCTGAGAAACTAAGACAGCCACGTCGTTGCCACGCACAACTTTGCTATCGGGGGCCGGATCAGTGCCAGCGATGGCGTTTTTCGGTACGTCATTGGAATAGATTTCGCGCGTTGTGGCGTGAAAACCAGCGTCCTCGACGGCAGCTACCGCACGAACTTTGTCCATACCGACGACGTAGGGAATCTCCCCATATCGGCCTGACCCTAACCACCAGCCTCCCACAGCAATCGCGCCCAAAAGAAGGAGGACCACAATCCACCAGATGGCCAGAGTGAGACCTGATCGGTTACTCACCGGCCGCTTGTTGTCGGTGCGCCCATCCTGAGAGGCAGGATTAGCTGGTGTTGAGGCCTCCGGAACGGCTTGCGGCTCCATCGGGCCGCCAGCGGGCGGGTGCGCGTCGAAGGAAGCGTGAGGAAGCAGCGCAGTGTCGGGGTTTATGTCCGGGCCCGGGGGCGGAAACAGCCCGTCGTCCCAGGTCTCCACGCGGGTGTGGGAAGCATCGGAATCTGGGTCGTTTTCTAAAGTCGGAAGTGCAGCGGTCTTTCCGGCGTTGTCGATGACGGTCGGGGCTTCAATAATCCCAGTTGCTTCCATCACACGGGGGAGCACCGACGTATCCGTGGGGACTGCGGCCGCGCGATGCGCTGCAGCGTTCACAGGAACTGGGACTGTGAAGTCAGGAAGCTCCAGTTCGCGAGCCACATCGTCGAGCGCACTCAAAAACTCACCGGCATCAGCGAACCGGGCCTCTGGGTTGCGGGCGGTTGCAGAGGCGATGAGGGCGTCGATAAGCGGAGGAACCCCGGCGATGAAATCCGAGGGTGCAGGCACATCATCGTGGAGACGTGCGTAGGCCTGCTGCTGGGGGGTATCCCCGACGAACGGCACTTCACCGGTGAGCAATTCGAAAGCCATGATTCCGGTCGAGTACACGTCGCTCGGCGGACCTACATGCTCACCGGCAACCTGCTCGGGGGAGATGTAGGCTGCCGTGCCCACGATTTGTTCCGAGTGCCCCGTGCGGGAATCGATGCTGCGAACCAGGCCAAAGTCTGCAATTTTGAGCGTATGGTTGGCTGCGATCAGCACGTTATCCGGCTTCATGTCCCGGTGGACCAACCCCTGCGCGTGCGCAGCCTGCAGCCCAGTGAGGACCTGTCGCATAGCAGCGACTACCGCATGAGGGGGCATGGGACCGCGCTCGCGAAGAAGCTCGCGAAGCGTACCTCCAGTAATCAGCTCCATAACCAAGAACACTGGAGCGTTGTGAGCTTGCCCATCCGAGATTCCAGTGACCCCGCTGAAGTCGTAGACTCCCACCAAGTTGGGGTGTGAAAGACGAGCCATGGCTCGTGCTTCACGCTGAAAGCGTTGCACGAACATGGGGTCGGAGGCAAAGCGCTCATCCATAACTTTCACAGCGACCGAGCGTCCCAGGCGCAAGTCCACGCAACGGTAGACCGTCGACATGCCACCGCGTGCAATCGGATGGTCGACGCGGTAGCGCCCGTCGAGGACGTCCCCAACTTTCAGGGCAGCCCTTTCAGTGTTCGGTTGCTGTGAATTCATGGCTACTAGTATGGACGAGCGCCCCCGCGCGCGCCAAGTGTCAGGCGCTATACTACGGGCGTGACTTCTTCAGAATCATTTACTTTTCCCGATGACGAACCTGTGTTGACGCTACCCGAAGCCGCCGACCGCTTAGGACTGCCGGTAACGCGTGTCATGGACATGGTCCGCGAAGGCAAACTCGTGGCAGTGCTTATCGACGGAGCCAATCGCATCCCAGAGCGCTTCTTTAGCGACAAGAACACCGTGAACAAGTTTGTCCCCGGTGTGGTCTCGTTGCTCCGCGATGGAGGCTACGAAGATCCGGAGATTATTGCTTACCTCTTCACCGAAGATGAGACCTTGCCGGGGCGCCCTGTAGACGCCTTACATGGACACCTGGCACGGGAAGTCATGCGTCGCGCTCAGGCGATGGCGTTCTAAGCGTCCTCCGCTAGACGCCTTCCTTCCGCTAGATACGCACGTTTTAAGCCCTGGAGTGCGCTCGACAGAGAGCGTGCTCCAGGGCCTTAACGTTTAGGACTGCAACGCGGGTTCCTCGCGTAACCTTTCTGGGGTAACCCCGCGCCACTGTTGGGTGTCCCTACTGGTCTGTGAAGTTTCAGTGAACGTCCATACAGTGAAAAACCAAGCGAATGCGCATGAAGCAAACATCCAGGCCGCGTTGTATAGCTGGTGGTTGCCTGAGCCGGTGAACGCGAGCGTTACCACCATTGACAGCCCCGCAGCCCACATTGCGGGTGTGCGTCGGATCGGGGCGACGGCAATGAGACTGAGCAGGCTGGCGTAGTACCACGGCAGAGTCACGGAATTGCACAGGAAAGCGACGCCATAAGCAAAAACTATGCCCCGAACTGCCTGTGTGGGGGAGGTACGGAAGTACCACCACACGATGGCGAGCCCTAAAAGCATGAGTACAGAGAACACGGTACGCAGCAAAGATAATGGGGCGTTGAAGGCAAAGTCAGGGTTGAAGATAGTCACGAAATCCGTGATGAGCCCGGCGAAGAAAGTAGGCAAAGCCAGCGGGTTGATCACCTTTGAGTTTCCGGAAATCTCCGCGATCCATTCCCACGATGTGCCGGAGGCTAGCGTAATCACGGCAACGACACCAAGCGTTTCTACAGCTCCGGCAATAGCTGCCGCGAAGAAACTTCCAGCCCACTGGAACCGGCTAGGTTTATCACGCCCAGACCTCTGTGCCCACGCGCGGGCCCAGTAATGCATCGCAATCCACACGAAGAAAGGCAAAGCGATAGCAGCCGTAGCTTTGAGCGCCACGGCGATGGCTGCGAGCCCTACACCGCTAAAGAATCGTCCGCGCAGAACCAGGTACAGGCCGACACTGACCAAGCCGACCATGATCGATTCGTTATGCATCCCCCCGACGAGATGCAGGACCATGACGGGGTTAGCAACACCAAGCCACAGTGCCAATCGAGGGTTTCCGCCGAGTAGTTCCGCGATACGGGGGACTGACCATGCGATGAGCGCGAACCCTGCCAGTGACACAATCTTGTACAGGAAAACGCCGGCAGTGACGCTATCACCCACGATGCGAGTGATGCCTTCGCCTAACCACAAATGGAGCGGCCCGTAGGGCGTGGTGGTGTTACGCCAATCGTGGGAAACTTCGAGCAGCATGGGGCCCGGGTTTGCTGCTGCGCCTTCCGAATACGGGTTGTGGCCGTCGCGAAGCATGGCGCCCTGCATGAGGTAGGAGTACACATCCCGCGACATAATCGGCGCAGCAAACACTAGTGGTACTAGCCAAGCAGCCAAGATCTTGGTAAGCGGCTGCCAATGGCAACGTTCGTCGACGTCAAGGCGGAAGACCATGGCACGGCCCATAACGCCCCAGGCGAATATGACACTAATAATTCCAAGCGCAATCACAGTGTTGGAGATGCCGGCACCGTGGCCGTACGACAGGAAATCGAGGTGAAGCGCCCGCAGTACCCCATCGCGGTAACGAATCGCACCGCCGCCGAAGGAACCGAGGAAAATTAGCGTGGAGGCCACGACCCCGCTCCACAGCACGAACTTAGGGGAGCGCCAGCGTCGGGGCACCATTGAAGTCGGCTGTGACGTGTTCACAATGTCCGCATGTTTAATGTCAGAACCGACCACCTTGCTTTTCCCTTCGCTTACCTGATGCGCCCGTGCTCGATGTGACGTTACTTTATCCTATGCGCGGCGTTGAGTAGCAGCGTGAGCAAGCTGGCTTAACGACGCAATAACCTCCGGTTTGATACCCCCGCGCTCCAAGTGCGCCACGCCGGAAGCAAACAATGCGTCGATACGCTCCTCAATTTTCGCAACGGCACCGGAAGCTTCAATGATGGCCGTCATGCGGGCAATCGTATCGGTGTCCTGAGTTCGCCCCACGTGAGAGCGCAATAATTGTGCATCTTCGGGTGCGGATGCTTCGACGAGAGGCAACGCGGTGGCAAGCAACTCCGTGCGCTTGCCTTCACGAAGATCATCGCCGGCGGGCTTGCCGGTTACAGAAGGGTCACCGAAAACTCCGAGTTGGTCGTCGCGCAACTGGTATGCGATCCCGATATCGTGCCCGTAACCGCGGAACGCATCGATCGTTTCCTGCGAAGCGTCGGCGATCGCTGCTCCGATATGCAGCGGACGTTCGATCGTGTAGGCGGCAGTCTTGAATCGGTTAACAGCGTTAGCAAGAGCAATGTCTTCCGACCCCGCGGCCTCTAAAGAAATGTCTAAAAGCTGGCCGCCAATAACCTCGGTGCGCATAGCACGCCATGGGGCCCAAGCTCGTGAATAGGCTTCGGGGGAGAGGCCGGCGTCGTGAAGCATGTCCTCAGCCCAGACGAGTGCCAAATCACCAATCAAAATCGCTGCGGAAATGCCGAAGTGCTCTGAGTCGCCTAACCACCCGGCTGCGCTGTGATGCTTCTCGACGGCACGGTACACCGTAGGGTTGCCGCGACGCGTGTCTGAGACATCAATGATGTCATCGTGGATGAGTGCACATGCTTGGATGAATTCCAGGGAGCTCACTGCCCGCAAAACTGCGAGTGGATCCTCTTCGCCGTCCAAGCCGCCAGCACCCACAAAACCTGCCCACCCGTACATCGGGCGAACGCGCTTGCCGCCATCGAGTACGAAGGAGCGCAGATATTCGACGGCTTCCACGACAGGAGAACCAATAGCGGCCACATCAGCAGCTCGCGAATCCATGTACTCAGTAAGTACTGCATGTACCGCAGCTGGCATAGTCTCCGGCGTCAGGAGTTCTGGGTTGGATTGAATTTCCTGCAGATTCATAGATGGACCTTAACCTGTTGTTGTAACCGTAAAGAAAGCAGCGCGACGCGCCACCACAATGAATAACGATGTTCCCTACACCCTAGTTGTTTGGGCGGGCACTCGGCGACAAGGTCCGGCACAACTACGCTAAACGACGACCCAAAACCGCAAAGGGCCGCGAGTCGCCAGGAAAAATCATGTTTCTCACTACGTCGTAGAAGCCGAACCTACGGTAGAGATGAAACGCCCCATTGGATTCTCCAGCAACCTCTGGCGTGGAAAGCAGTGCCAGTGTGCCGGGAGCTTCCTGTAGAACTTCGGTGAGAATCTGGGTGCCTACTCCAAAACCCTGGTACGTCGGACTGACGTGAACTTCTGCTACTTCGAAATAGTTCGTCAACACTGACGTGTCGCCACCATGTATCTGAATTGCGCGGGCAACTTGACGGTGCCACCACGTTTCCGGGGTGCCAAGGAACCCGAAAGCGAAACCGATGACGTGATCTTCGTCGTGCGCGACAACGCAGCGAAATCCGGGGCGCCTCACATGTTCCCGCCAGGAGCGCAGCCTGGGCTCGCGGAGCTGATCACTGTAGCCCATCGCATCGAGGTGGATATCCATGAGTGTGGGCATCGCTAGAGCAAACTCCGCGGGGGAGAGGGTGAGGGTGGAAAAGCGCATGTCCGTATCGAACCACGTCTAAGGCCGTGAGTGTTAACTGCACGCCTTGAGTAGAACATGTGTGCTAAAATTGGTTCGTAGGATGTGATCCTGTGTCGGACCTATTTTCTAACCTGAGATCACATTGAAATGAGAAGAAAGGAAATGGTGATGGCCATGGGACACGTAATATCTGCAACTTCGCGGTACACCCTGCCGGCCAAGGGGAGGGGTCACCTCATTGCGCGCGCCGAAGTCCTGCTGGGGCAAGCGCGCGACGCGTACTCAGCTGGAAGGATGGGGGAAGCTGTCGAGTTTGCCTACCAGGCTGCTTTGCGTACCGCAGGGGCATGGGTAGCAGACTCCTCTGTTGGGAAACGCAAGCGTAAGCCTCGCGGGGCGTGGGCTCAGCTGGAGTTGGTGGGTGGAGAAGCTGTGCAATGGGCACAGCGCTTTGCGGCAGATTCGGCACGACGCTCTCGGCTGCTCTCGGGTATCGACCATGACCCAGACCGCGAATGGGTGGAAGCGCTCGTAACTGATGCTGAGCGGTTCTATGCGAATGTTGCAATGGATCAAATGTGGGGAGCTGCTGCATAAAGTTTTTTGGCCCTCCCGGGAACTTTCGGGATAAGCTAGGCGTTACTACTACTGACGGCTTTCAGTGTGACGTAAAGGTGGCTTACTATGGCGCTATCAGAGCAGGAGCAACAGGCGCTCCGCGAGATTGAAGCATCCCTGCTGGCAGACGATCCCAAGTTTGGCCAATCAGTGAAATCCGAGCATGCCTCCTATGGCTCTGGTGGTGCGATTACCCTACAGGGCGTTGCTCTTATTGCGGTGGGGCTTGTGCTTCTCGTAGCCGGTGTTGCACTCGCGCAAGCGTCCTTGTGGTTCATTATTCTCAGCGTGCTGGGCTTTATTCTTATGTTCGGTGCTGGTGTGTGGATGCTCAAGGGTGGTGGCGCGCAGCCTTCTCACGGGTCACGTCCTGTATCTCGTCCATTATCTGATGGGCGTGGTTCGGCGTCCTCCCGCAAGTCTGCAGGTTCCTCAATGGAAGAGAAGTTCAGGAAGCGCTTCGAGCAGTAGAATGTAGCCGTCTTATTTACCTAAGCACCTCGTTTAAAGCGCGAGGTGCTTTTTTGATGTCTAAAAAGGCTCGTCGGGCTTTCCCTCCCACTTTCGCCCACTCTCACCCCACATCCCCACTTTCCCCCACTAGCGCAGGGGTGGCACGGGGAAACGTGTCTTGAATTTTTTTAAAGCGGGGGTTCTATTTGCTGTAAACGCTCTTATCCTGCGCGAATGGGAAGTTCTGTTGGGGTGGCGTTTGGGTTTGCGCGTGCGGAGCGAATAGGTGAGGGGCGTATAAAGCCGCATTGGCCGGAAAATTCGGGGAAATTTCCCCACCACATTTATAAGCCCTGACGTGCGCTAACCCAGATTTTAGTAGGGGCCTACGTAGTTTCATGGGTTGATTGTGGGGGGAAGTGGGGTAAAGTGGGGGCCAGTGGTTGATAAGTGGAGATTGTGCGATCGAAACTTCAGCCCCGCACTACAACAAAATGACTGACTCATCGTGAGCTTCTAGCTTGGGATTCTTTTGTGAATACCAGCGGAAACCGAAGTGATAAGTCCACATCATCTAGTTCAAGGAGGGTACGGGCCCGATGTTCCTCGGCACCTACACTCCCAAGCTCGATGACAAAGGACGTCTGACGCTCCCGGCGAAATTTCGTGAGGAACTTGCCGGCGGGTTGATGGTCACTAAGGGCCAGGATCACTCTCTAGCGGTGTACCCGCGAGAAGAGTTCGCGGCTCGCGCACGCAAGGCAGCTGCTGTGTCACGAACGAATCCACAGGCACGTGCGTTCATTCGTAACTTGGCGGCGAGCGCTGACGAGCAACGGCCTGACTCCCACGGGCGCATCACATTGTCCCCAGGTCACCGTGAATACGCTGGCCTGAGCAAAGAATGCGTGGTCATCGGGTCCGTGGATTTCCTGGAAATTTGGGACGCACAAGCTTGGGCGGAGTACCAAGAGCAGACGGAGGACGCATTCTCTGCTGCGGACGCTGACGATGTTTTAGGCGGGTTGTTGTAGCAGTGCACACAAGCAGGTGCATGTAAGGACTCTGCTCGATGGGACGCTCTGGTGTACTTCCCCGATATCAGAGTTATGACATCGAGTAGGGCCCTATATGCACTTTTAGCATGGTCGACCAGGCGGAAACTTTTCCAAGAAGGGGGCAGGTAGTGGCGGATCACTACGATGAGGCGTTAACCGTCAACCATGGCCACGTACCAGTCATGCGCGACCGTGTCACAGAGCTGCTCGACCCGGCACTGCGCATGCCCGGAGCGGTGCTTATCGACGCCACCTTGGGAGCCGGCGGTCACACAGAACACTTTCTGGAAACCTACCCGGATCTTTATGTATTAGGCATTGACCGGGACCCCATCGCGCTAGCAAACGCAACCGAAAGGCTTGCCCGTTTCGGGAATCGATTCGAACCTGCACAATTCCGCTTCGATGAGCTCGAAGATGCGGTCGAGCAAGGATCAGGTGAAGCGTCGGCAAGCGCCCGCGACTATGGAGTTGCGGGTGCCCTGTTCGATCTTGGGGTCTCGTCTATGCAGCTCGACCAAGCTGAGCGAGGATTCGCGTACAAGGTGGACGCCCCACTAGATATGCGCATGGACCCTACCAAGGGGATTACGGCTGCGGACATCTTGAACACCTACAGCCACGGCGAACTGGCCCATGTCTTGAAAACGTACGGCGACGAGCGGTTTGCCGGAAAGATTGCATCAGCTGTGCTGAAGGAACGGGAGAAGGAGGCCTTCACTACGTCAGCTCGGTTGGTGGAATTGCTGTATGCGGTCATCCCAGCAGCGACGCGCCGTACCGGAGGGCATCCCGCAAAGCGTACGTTCCAGGCTCTGCGCGTCGAGGTGAACCAGGAACTCGACGCCATTGAACGTTCGATCCCTGCGATTACGCACAGCCTTCGTGTCGGAGGGCGTGTGGTGTACATGGCTTACCAATCCCACGAAGACAAGATCGTGAAGAAAGCCTTCGCAGACCTTACCGAAGACAAAACCCCCTCGGGCTTGCCCGTTCCGCTTCCCGGCATGGAACCAGACTTTGCTCTGCTTACCCGTGGCGCCGAGAAGGCTACACCTGAAGAAATTGAACAAAACCCACGCTCGGCGCCGGTGCGCGTCAGGGCTGTAGAAAGAATTAAACCGGCGGCATTGGAGCACACATCATGACTAGCAACTTGACGGAGCGTCGTCGTGGCAGGGTTCGCGGAGCGAGCCGCGATTATTCGCAGGCGACCCGTGAACAGCGCACTCAGAGTCACGATTACACCGTGTACGACGCCTCCGGTGCACCTGTCACCGCGCCACGGAAGCCACCCCGTGAAGCGGCTACTCCTACGCGGGCGAGAGGATTCCGTGCCTTCGTCACCAAGCCGGGTGGCCGTCTCGGCTCACAGCAGGTGGTTTCGCAGCGCGGTCGACGTATCGCGGTAGCGAGCACGGTGAAATCCGAGGAGCAGACTCGTCTGTTCCGCGTTGGACTGTGTTCTGTCGCCGGATTAATCGGTGGTGTATTCCTAGCCATCGGGCTCTCTGGCGCATCCACCGACCAGACTTTTACCTTGCAACAATTGCAGGCGCAGGAAAACCAGCTTGACAATCAGCTGGAAACGCTGCACCGGGACGTAGAGCTTGCGCAGGCGTCGTCCCGCCTGGCCACGTACGCACACAATGAGCGCATGGGTGTGCCGGTACAACCGGGTGTCCTCCGAGTAGATGAAAATGGGGAGATTAGCGAAGACCGCGCTCCAGAAGGAGGAGTACGCGAAGTCATTGACGTCAATGACGAATTCGCACGTCCAAACGCTGCTTCCAGTAACCCGCAGCGCACAGGAGAACTTGGCGATACCCTTGCCCCCGTCCCATCCGGACAGGCACAGATCCCAAGTAACCCTGCGGCGCCGCCATACGCGGAGCAGCCTTACGCGCAGAGGTAGGGTGTGGTGAGCACACAGCAATACAGTGGCGAAACGCTGCGTCCGGGTGCACCAAAAAAACGCCCAACGCAGCGTTTCATTACGCGCAGTCGCCTCCAGAAAGTTGTCGCATTGCTGGTAGCGGTGTGCGTCATCCTTGTTGGGCGCCTTGCCTGGGTCCAGGTCGTGTGGGGCCCAGACCTTGCTGCACAAGCTGAAAATCAACGTGCGCGTATCTACACGGAACCAGCGCGACGTGGACACATCGCAGACCGCCATGGGAACATGCTGTCCTTTACTATGCAGGCGCGTTCTTTAACGGTGTCGCCTAATCTTCTACGTAAAGAACTGCGCGAGCAGGACTGGCTGGAAATGCGTGTTAATGAAGACGTATCCGGTCTAAGTGAAGAGGAACGCAACTCACGCCTGGATAAGTCCGTCACTGCCACGTTGGAGGATATGGCTAAGCGAATCCCGACAATGATCGAGGACGCTACCACCGAAGACCAGGACGTCAAGAGCGAGGAGATCCTCGATAAGCTCAAGGCTGATAGCACCTACGAGGTGTTGGTCCGCAACGTCGACCCAGATGTCGCAGCCGAAATCGCCCAGACCTTCCATGGTGTGGCTGCTGACCACCAAGACATTCGTCAGTACCCGAACGGGGCAGTGGGCGAAAACATCATCGGCAAGGTGTCGATGGACGGTCAAGGCCAATTCGGTTTCGAGCTCTCTGGCGACGAACTGCTTGCCGGCGAAAACGGACGCCTCACAGAAGACGTATCCACCAACGGGCAAGTCATTCCTGGCACCTTGCGCGACCAAGTCAAAGCAGTCGACG
The DNA here is from genome assembly GCF_002563965.1 of Corynebacterium renale. NCBI lineage: Bacteria > Bacillati > Actinomycetota > Actinomycetes > Mycobacteriales > Corynebacteriaceae > Corynebacterium > Corynebacterium renale. The sequence continues at coordinate 1,572,144 of NZ_PDJF01000001.1, forward strand.
GCTCGGACGTCCAACTGACTATCGACGTCGATCTACAGACTTTCCTCCAGCAGCAGCTCGAGCAAGCGAAAGCAAATTCAGGCGCCAAGGGGGCGGAAGCAGTCGTGCTGGATTCGCGGACCGGCGAAATCCTGGCGATGGCCAACACGGACACCATTGATCCGAACGGGAACATAGATAAACAGTTGGAGGACGGCAAAGACTTTGGCAACCCCTCCATCTCCGCGCCGTTCGAACCCGGTTCCGTCGCAAAGATCATTACTGCTGCCGCTGCCATTGAAGAGGGCGTGACCACCCCTGATGAGGTACACCAGGTACCTGGATCGATCAACATGGCGGGCGTGACCGTCAACGATGCGTGGGCGCATGGGGTTGTCCCGTACACCACCACCGGTATCTTCGGTAAGTCGTCGAACGTGGGTACTCTGATGATCGCGCAGCGGGTTGGTGAAGAGAAGTTTGACCATTACGTTCGCAGCTTCGGCATCGGGTCGGAGACAGGTGTCGAACTTCCTAATGAGTCAGCAGGTCTTTACCCAACGCTGGAGAACTGGGGCGGCGGTACTTTCGCGAACCTTCCTATTGGGCAGGGTATGTCCTGGACTGGGCTGCAGATGGCGTCAGTGTACCAAGCGCTGGCTAACGGCGGGCAGCGTATCGAGCCACGCATTGTGAAGAAGGTCGTGGACTCTTCAGGCGAAGAGGTGGAACTGGAAGCCCCAGAAACCACCCAGGTAGTCAGCCCAGAGACAGCCCGCACAGTCATCGATATGTTCCGTGCAGTCACGCAATCAGATCCCTCGGGAATGCAGTCCGGTACCGGCTCCAACGGCGGCATTGAGGGATACCAAACTTCCGGTAAGACGGGTACTGCGCAGAAGGTCGAGGAAGCTACCGGAGCGTACTCCATGAACCGCTTCTGGATCACGTTTGCCGGTGTTGCCCCAGCGGATAATCCCCGTTACGTCATTGCAGTCATGGTCGATGAACCAGGTCGCGGTGTCGAACCCGGTGGTTCAGGAGGCCAATCCGCGGCTCCAATCTTCCGAGAAGTTGCCAGCTGGCTGCTTGACCGCGACAACGTGCCGCTCTCGCCTCCGATGGACCAAAAGCTCATTCTCCAAGCGGGGTAGAATGGCACCGCCATTGCGCGCTGCTTCCCATCCTCAGAACCTGTGCGCAGGTCCCTATTAATCACAGAGAGGCCCACCGTATGACACCAGCAGAAAGCTCCGCTAGCTCTTCCGTTACCCTTCACGATGTCGCCCATGCGGTCTCGGCCGAGGTGCGCTCCATTCAGTCCGCTGAGGAGCTCGCCCGGTTACGGATTTCTGGCATTAGCCTCGATTCTTCAACCGTCGGGGATGGCGAAATATTCGCTGCTCTTCCCGGCACTAAAACACATGGGGCGAAATTCGCTGCGGAGACTCAGGCCGCTGCAGTGCTTACCGACGACGCCGGCGCCCAGCTGCTCGCCGAAGCTGCAGAGCAGCGCCCGGTTTTGGTAGTCCCAGACATCCGCGATGTGCTGGGTACCGCATCCACCTTGATTTATGGCGATCCGACCAAGGACTTGACCGTCATCGGTATTACAGGAACCTCGGGGAAGACGACGACTAGCTACCTCGTAGAGACCGGGTTGATGGCCACCGGCGCCAAGGTAGGCTTGATCGGAACTACGGGCACCCGTATTGACGGAACTCCTGTTCCTACCAGCCTGACCACTCCGGAGGCACCAACTCTGCAGCACCTCTTTGCTGATATGCGTGACCAAGGCGTGACGCACGTGGTTATGGAAGTGTCCAGCCACGCTTTGTCACTGGGTCGTGTGCAGGGCACGCACTTTGCCGTGGGGGCTTTCACGAATCTCTCCCAAGACCACTTGGATTTTCACCCGACGATGGACGACTACTTTGCCGCTAAGGCATTGCTGTTTGATCCAGCTTCGACTGTCGCAGCGGAGAAAGCTGTGGTCTGTGTCGACGACTCGTGGGGCGAGAAGATGGCGGCTTTCAACCCGGATACGTGGACTGTGGCAACGCACGGGCAGCCCGGGGACGTTACGGCGTCGCGCACTCAGGTGGCTGTAACCGGCGAGCAGGATTTCACAGTGAGCCTTCCTCATGCTGACGGCCACCACTGCGTACACCTTCCGCTTCCCGGGCGTTTCAATGTGGCTAATGCCGCTGTTGCGATTGCCATCGCAGATCGCATTGATGTAGACGTTGCGGCCTTCGTCGCCGGTATTGCTGAAGTAGCCGTACCCGGACGAATGCAGCGCATAGATGAAGGCCAAGATTTCATCGCGGTTGTGGATTACGCGCACAAACCTGCGGCGATTGCAGAAGTGCTCGATACGTTGCGCAGCCAAGTTGCCGGCCGCGTCGGCATCATTATCGGTGCGGGTGGCAACCGTGACCATTCGAAGCGTCCACTCATGGGCGAAGCTGCGGCCCAGCGTGCAGACCTGGTCATAGTTACGGACGATAATCCTCGCGATGAAGTCCCAGCAGACATCCGTAAAGACGTCCTGGCAGGTGCGCATTCCGCCGGAACGTCTGCTGAGATTCGCGAATACGACGGACGAGGTGCTGCTATTGAAGCGCTGGCTGCATGGGCACAACCAGGGGATGCCATCATCGTTGCGGGTAAAGGGCACGAGACCGGTCAACTTGTGGCAGGTACTGTGCACCCGTTCGATGACCGTGAATCGCTGCGTGCCGCGCTGCAGCGACGCTTAGGCCACGGCACCGAAAATACAGCAAACGATAACCAGGCATAAGGACAAGCCATGATTGAACTATCTTTGCGCGAAATCGCCGACATCGTTGGAGGAACCCTCGTCGGAGGTGCAGATCCGGATGCAGCGGTAACCGGGAATGTCGAATTCGATTCCCGCAAGATTGGCCCGGGAGACCTCTTTATTGCGCTGCCGGGGGCTCGGGTTGATGGGCACGATTTTGTCCGGCAGGCCGTCGAGAAGCACGGTGCTGTTGCCGCGATTGTGACCCATGACGTTGGCATGCCGGCGATTTTGGTGGCCCCTCAAGGTCGCTCGGAGTCGACCTCTGACGTGTATGCCCACGATGAAGATGGTTCTATGGCTGCGGCTATCGACGCTTTAAGCGCGTTGGCTCGCGAGGTTATTGATCGTCTCGCCGCAGATGGTTTGACTGTCGTTGGGGTGACTGGGTCAGCTGGAAAAACATCCACGAAAGATTTACTAGCCAGCGTGTTATCGCAGGCCGGACCAACCGTAGCGCCTCCTGGAAGTTTTAATAATGAACTGGGCCACCCGTACACGGCGCTGCGCTGCACCCCAGAGACTAGCTATCTCGTCGCGGAAATGTCGGCTCGTGGTATTGGTCATATCGCGCACCTTGCGCAGATTGCACCGCCACGGATTGGCGTCGAGCTGAATGTGGGCAGTGCGCATGTTGGTGAGTTTGGTTCGCGGGAAAATATCGCGGTGGCGAAAGGGGAGCTTGTTGAGGCTCTGCCGGACGCTGGAGCTGGTGGTATAGCGGTCCTCAACGCAGATGACCCGTTCGTTGCGGGCATGGCGCCCCGTACCGAGGCGCGGACCCTTTGGTATTCGGCCGGGCATCCGGTGGAGGGGGCACCGAAGCCGGACGTATGGGCTACAGACATCACGGTCGGCGCTGACGGCTGCGCCGAATTTAGTCTGAATACAGCAGATGGAATCACAGAAATTGCACTAGGTATCGCAGGCGAGCACCAGGTCGCGAATGCTCTGGCTGCCGCCACTGGCGGACTAGCAGTAGGGCTGGATCTGGCGACTGTAGCGCAGGCGTTGTGCGAACACCGCGCTGTCTCCCCACACAGGATGGCCACGTTTACCCGAAACGATGGTGTAACAATCATCGATGATGCCTACAACGCCAACCCGGAGTCGATGCGCGCAGGAATCGAGTCCGCTGTGCAGTCCGCGCGGTCACGGGCACAGGACTACCCGAATGCCCGGGTGTACGCAGTGCTTGGTCCGATGGGGGAGCTTGGATCCGCAGCCACCACCGCACACCGGGAATTAGGCCAGTGGATTACCCAGCGCCACGTTGCTGTGACCATTGGTGTTGGTGAGGACGAGCTCTCGCACGCGCTTGTGAGCGGTGTGACCGCCAACAGCAGCCCCGGGGTAACCGGGTTCCTCGTCGCGGATAAAGACGCGGCTGTGCGGTACCTCCACGAACATATCCGTCCCGGTGATGTGGTTCTGGTGAAAGCTTCGAATGCCTCACACTTGTGGGAAGTCGCCGAAGCCTTAAACACCTCCGTTTCGGGTGCCTAGTACCCGGGCGCTAAAGTAAGTGACTGTTAACCTCACCGCGCGGACTCTCCGGAGACCGCGCGGACTCCGTACCCTGGCAAGGATTATTTGATCTGTCGTGACGAACATAATTATCGCCGGAGCCGTAAGCTTCCTCGTTGCAATCTTTACCACTCCGCTGCTCATCCGCTATTTCTCGGCGGAAGGCCTGGGGCAGGAGATCCGCGAGGATGGTCCGCGGTCCCACATGCGCAAGCGTGGAACGCCGACGATGGGTGGACTCGCAATCTTGCTGGGTATCACGGCAGGATATTTGTGCAGTGTTATCTACGGGGCTGCCACCGGGACCGGTGGTTTCTCCGCCTCGGGCGTGTTAGTACTGCTCCTGACCCTGGGCCTGGGCGGGTTGGGGTTCGCAGACGACTTCATCAAGCTGTTCAAGAACCGCAATCTGGGGCTCAATAAGACTGCTAAATTGGTGGGCCAGCTGGTCCTGGCGATTGGGTTCGCACTGCTTATTCTCCAGTTCCCAAATGAATCTGGGATTACACCGGGATCAACGAATCTTTCATTTGTCCGCGACATCCCCACGATTGATCTGGCTTTAGGTGGCGGAATTGGCATCGCGCTGTTCGTCATCTTCATCATCATCGTCATTGCCGCGTGGTCGAATGCGGTGAATCTCACCGATGGTCTTGATGGTCTGGCTGCTGGTTCTACCGCCATGGTCATGGGTGCGTACACGATGATGACGTTCTGGCAGTACCGAAACTCCTGCAGTATCGATGCCGCCGCGGGGTGCTACATTGTGCGCGACCCGCTGGACTTGGCGGTGCTGGCAGTCGCAGGTTTTGGTGCATGTGTTGGTTTCTTGTGGTGGAACGCTGCGCCGGCAAAGATTTTCATGGGTGATACCGGATCGCTGGCACTCGGTGGTTTGGTTGCTGGCTTGTCGATTGCGTCGCGCACGGAATTGCTCATGGTTATTGTGGCTGCACTGTTCGTCCTTGAGGCGGTGTCGGTGGTGATCCAGGTCGCTGTGTTCCGCACCACGGGTAAGCGGTTCTTCCGTATGGCGCCGTTCCACCACCACTTTGAAAACGGTGGCTGGGCCGAAACGACCGTGACTATCCGCTTCTGGATTATCGCCGGCCTAGCCGCAGGGATCGGCATGGCACTGTTCTACGGCGAATGGTTGAGTACAACCGATTCCGTGGGACTGTTCAGCATGGGCGTGGGAGCGTAGTTCGATGGAGAACCTTCTTGCCCACCACGAGCGTGTTTTTGTTGCCGGCGCAGGTGTGTCGGGCAAATCTTCAGCTCTGCTGTTGAATTCCTTGCAGGTGCCCGTAGTGCTTGTCGACGACTCGACGCCCGCTGCGGAAACCGTGAAAGCTTTAGCTGACCCCGCCACCGATTTCCAGATCGCTACGACAGCTGAGGCACAAATGCAGCTGCGTTCGGGAGATCTTGTGGTGACATCGCCCGGCTGGCGCCCTGATACACCATTTTTGGTTGCAGCCGCCCAAGCTGGATGCGAAGTCATTGGAGATGTGGAACTGGTATGGAGACTTGACCAGTCGGGACAGTTCGGTGCTCCGCGGACGTGGTGCGTGGTCACGGGCACTAACGGTAAGACTACTGCCACGGGCATGCTGGAAGCGATGTTTAAGGCAGGGGGAGTCAGTGCTCGCGCGGCCGGAAATATCGGGGTAGGTATCGCTGACGTGGTGCGTGAGGATCCGCGGATCGACGTCGTCGTGGCGGAACTTTCCAGCTTCCAGTTGCATTGGGCGCCACAGCTGACGCCAGACGCGGGGATACTTCTGAACCTCGCGGAAGATCATCTGGATTGGCATGGTGGCATGGATGCGTATGCGGCAGCGAAAGCACGTGCCCTGCGTGGACCGATTGCTGTCGTGGGCTGGGACGACCGGTTGGTACGTACGACCGTCGGAAAGCCGGGAGTAGTAGCTGATGACACAACGGTGGTGAAGACCGGTCTATCGGATCCAGATTCGTATGGTGACAACGGCGTTGGAGTCTTAGAGGGCCGGTTGGTTTCCCGAATCGATGGGGAAGAGACCCCTGTGGTGGACCTATCGGAGATTTCTCCGGCTGGTCCCGCGGGAGCGTATGATGCTGCCGCTGCCATGGCGGTAGCCCTGCGATGTGGTGTGGATGCCCACGCCATCGAACGTGCGCTGCGCACTTTTGAGGTAGCCGGTCACCGCGGTCAGACTGTCGCGCAGGCAGGCGGGGTTTCGTGGGTTGATAATTCGAAAGCCACCAATCCCCACGCTGCGGATGGTGCACTGGCAGGATACGACTCGGTTCTCTGGATTGCTGGTGGTCAGCTCAAAGGTGCGCATGTGACGGACTTGGTGCAGACACATGCGGATCGTTTGCGTGGTGTTGTCGCATTGGGTGTAGACCGACAGGACATCATTGCTGCGGTCGAGGCTCTGGGACGTGATATTCCGATTCATGAGGTGACTACAACGAACCCGGTCGCCGCGATGGAGGAGTGCGTGCACTGGGCCGGTGAACATGCGCAGCCGGGTGATGTGGTGTTACTTGCACCGGCGGCGGCTTCCTTAGATATGTTCACCGGCATGGGGCAACGTGGCGATGAATTTGCCCGCGCAGCGCGTAAGTGGTGTGTCGCCTGTGACTAATGGGGTAAAAGCGACTAGAGTTGGAACAACTTTAGCCGTATAGCCTCTCGCCTCGGGCAGTCCATCGAGGTACAAGGGGGCAGGGTACATCTCAGGAGCGCAGCTAGTGACACCCCCACGTAAAACACACGCCTCCCGCGACCGTCGCGTCCACGCAGCGCGTAGCAACACCGCCGTTACTGAGCGACGCCCCAGTACCCGACCGAGTGGTGCGAAACCCACGAAAGATGCCGAAGGGACCATGTGGATTTCCCGTACCATCAAGCGGGTTTCTGAGTGGCTGGAATCTAACCCTGGCATTGATTACTTGATGATCCGCATCATCGTTTTTCTGCTGACTGGTATTGGCGTCGTGATGGTGATGTCCAGTTCGATGACCTGGTCGGTGCTGGAAAATTCAGACGTCTGGGGCGCTGCGCTACGCCAGTCAATCATGGTATTCGTGGGCCTCGTTGGCTTTTGGGTGGCGTTGAAAATTCCTCCCCAGGTGGTACGTAGGTTTTCTGGTACTGCGCTTGTTGTGTCCTTAGTTTTGCTGGTTGCCGTTCTTATCCCGGGTATCGGCACCGGTAGGGAAGAGGTTGGCTCACAGTCGTGGATTGCGTTGGGTCCTGTACAGTTCCAGCCTTCGGAGATCGCGAAGATTGGCTTAGCTATTTTCGGTGCGTCATTCTTGGCCAACCGGGTCCATGCAGTGAAGAATCTGCAGTCGCGCTTCAACCAATTCTGCGCTATCGCTGTGCTTTTTATCCTTTTGGTGTTCCTCGAGGGTGATGTTGGCATGGCAGCGACGGTGACGCTTACCGCGGTGGCACTCATGTTTTTCGCGGGCATGCACCGAAGCTGGATCATCGCGGCTGTTGTCGCTGGTTTAGTGGGTGCCGTTTTGCTCATCGTGGGCGGCGGTTTCCGTTCGCATCGTTTCCACGTTTACTTCGATGCCCTGTTTGGCCACTTTGAAGATACACGTGGCACCGCGTTCCAGTCTTATCAGGGATTTTTGTCGCTTGCCGACGGATCCGTGACCGGCGTCGGTTTGGGACAGTCCCGCGCGAAGTGGTTCTACCTCCCCGAGGCGCGCAATGACTTTATCTTCGCCATTGTGGGTGAGGAGCTGGGCTTGTGGGGCGGAGCACTAGTAATCATCTTGTTCTTCCTGCTGGGATTCTTCGGGTTGCGTACCGCGATGCGTGCACAGGACCAGTTTCAGTCTTTGTTGGCAGCGACATTGACCATCGGTGTGGTCGCACAGGCGTTTATCAATATTGCCTACGTCATTGGGCTGTTGCCGGTGACTGGTATTCAGCTACCTATGATTTCTGCAGGTGGTACCTCTGCGGTGATTACCCTGGTCGCTATGGGAATATTGGCAAATATTGCCCGCCACGAACCAGAGGCCGTGTCGGCTGTGCGTTCATATGGGCGCCCATTCTTTGACCGCCTCCTCATGATTGGCGAGCCTTTGGCTCCCGCGGAAACCCGGACGCCTTCAGTGGCCCACCCAGTGCGAGAACGCGGATTCCGTGGCAGGGAGTCGGCTGCACGTGCTGAGCGCGAAGCGCGTTTCGGCGTTCCGGTTACGGAGCGTTCTACCCGTGATGCGCGGTCGCCGAAGCCGGTGAATTACACTTCGACACAGTCCTCAAGCCGGGGTCGGCATCCAGAAGGTGGCCAGAGTGCATATCGATCGCGTTCCAGCGCGGATGCCCCGCGTCGCCCAAGTAGCCCCCGGCCTTCACAACGAAAGTGAGTTCTGCTCGTGGATGATAGGTCCATAAGTACGCACAACGCTGAAGTAAGCCCGCTTCGCCCGTATTCGGTTGTCGTCGCTGGCGGTGGCACGGCGGGGCATATTGAGCCGGCGCTAGCCGTCGCTGATGCTCTACGTGAGATTGGTGATGTGCGCGTCACCGCATTAGGGACGCCGAAAGGCCTGGAAGGGGAACTCGTCCCTGAGCGTGGCATCGAGTTGCGCATGATTGACCCGGTCCCGGTGCCCCGCAAGGCTTCTCTCGATATGGTGAAGTTGCCGCTGCGTGTAGTGAAAGCGGTTTCACAGACGAAGGATATTTTGCGTGATGTTAACGCTGATGCCGTGATTGGTTTCGGCGGTTACGTGTCTGCACCGGCGTATTTGGCCGCGCGTCAGCTGGGTCTGCCGTTTTATGTGCATGAGGCCAATGCCAAGGCTGGAATGGCCAACAAACTGGGAATTAAGCTCGGTGGTCACGGTTTTAATGCGGTGAGTGATTCGGGCATCCCGGGCGAGGTTGTGGGGATCCCAATCCGCAAGAATTTGACGGGGGACAGGGACTCCAGCGCAGCTGACCGCGGACGTGAAGAGTGGGACCTCAGCCCTGACCGCTCGACGATTCTGGTTACTGGCGGCTCGCAGGGTGCTCGCTCGCTCAATGAAGCACTTGCCGACGCCATCGTGGACCTCACCGACGCCGGCTACCAGGTATTGCACGCTTACGGGAAGAAGAACCCTGCCCCGGAACGCCACGAGCATTACACAGCGGTTCCCTTTATCACGGATATGGCTGCCGCGTACGCCGTTGCAGACCTTATCGTGTGCCGCTCTGGTGCGATGACGGTTGCAGAAGTCACGGCCGCGGGTGTGCCCGCAGTCTATGTCCCATTGCCACACGGTAATGGTGAGCAGGGGTTGAACGCGCGGGAGGTCGTCGCAAGTGGTGCCGCCCGAATTGTGCAGGACCGAGAGCTGGACGGTCAGCGGTTGGTCGCCGAGGTAACGAGCATTTTGGACCGACCTGACGTGTACTCGGAGATGCGTAACGCTGCTGCAGGGCATGCCAGTGAGCCAGCAGCAGATGTGATTGCGCGCCGCATTGTGACGGACCTTAACGCGGCAGAGTAAATTCCCTGCTTGTGTCGTACTGTGCAGTAGGTGCGCCCGCCCTCGCCATCGTGTCGCACAGATGGGGTAGATTTTAGGGATATGAGTACCACTGCGCATCCTGGAATTGATATCTCTCGCGTTCACCTAATCGGCATCGGGGGTGCCGGCATGAGTGGGCTAGCCTCCATTCTCTTGGATAGAGGTGCGGTGGTGTCGGGGTCGGATCGAAACGACTCTGAGGTTGTGGCATCTCTGCGCGGGCGCGGGGCACACATTGCGATAGGCCACGCTGCGGAGAACCTCCAACTGTCGGAAAGTCTGCCTACGGTCGTCGTCATTTCTTTTGCTGCAATCCCGAAGGACAACCCTGAGCTTGTTGCGGCGCAGGAAGCTGGAATTCCGGTGATTCGACGCTCGGATTTATTGGCCGAGTTGATGGCGGACTACCAACAGATTCTGGTTGCTGGAACGCACGGAAAGACGTCGACGACGTCTTTGCTGGTTGCCGCGATGACGCATGCGGATTTGGACCCTAGTTTCGCTATCGGCGGGCAGTTAACCGCTACGGGCGCGGGCGCACACCACGGGTCTGGGGCAGCTTTCGTTGCTGAAGCGGATGAATCTGATGCTTCGCTGTTACGTTACGAGCCGAGTATTGCCATCGTGACCAACATCGAGCCTGATCACTTGGATTTCTTTGAATCCCCAGCCAAGTATTTCGCCGTCTTTGAAGCCTTTGTGGGGCGCATCTGCGAAGGCGGAACGCTCATTGCGTGCGCGGATGATGGTCACGCGGCAGGACTCGCACAACGTGCTCACGACGCAGGCATCGACGCAGTATTGTACGGCACGCATAAAGCGATTGCGGAACACCCACTGATCCCGTGTGCTGCACGTATCCAGACTATTGAGCCAACTGCGAATGGCTCTCACGTGGTTGTCGACATTGCAGACGAGCGCGTCGAGTTTGACATCCACCTTCCGGGCCAGCACATGGCGCTGAACGCGACGGCCGCGCTGGTGGCAGGTTCCCGCGCTGGTGGAGATGTGCACAAGCTAGCCGAAGGCTTGAGCGCTTTCGGTGGCGTGCGTCGGCGATTCGACGTGCGCGGCGTTGTGGAATCAGGCCCCTTCGAGGGCGTCCGGGTGGTAGACGACTACGCGCATCACCCGACTGAGGTAACCGCGGTCCTCAAAGCTGCCCAGCAAACCGTTGCGGCACAAGGTAAAGGTGGCCGGGTTATCGTGGCGTTTCAGCCGCACCTGTACTCGCGCACGCAGGAGTTCGCGCACGAGTTTGGTCAGGCACTGGGGTTGGCTGATGTGGCTATCTGCCTCGATGTCTTTGGAGCACGCGAGGAACCGGTCGACGGGGTTGACGCCACCACTATCGCCAGGGAGATTTCGTCCGAAAGCACCCAGGTGATAGTAGAGTTCGACGAAGCAAAAGTCCCAGAACTAGTCGCGTCTGTAGCGCAACCTCACGACGTTGTGCTCACCATGGGAGCGGGGTCTATTACAGCTCAGGGGCCGCGCATTCTTGAGCGCCTTGCGGCGTCGGCAGAATAAGCCATAAGTCAGTCGTGCTGGCACAGGACAGTAGATCGGAAAATTCATGACTACCACGAAAAAGATCATTATTGGCGTTGTCATTGCCGCTGTGCTGTGCGTGAGCATAGGCGTGGTGCTGTGGTCCACTCCTGTCCTTGCGGTGAAAAACTTTGACATCACGGGGACAAAGAACACCAGCGTTGAGGAAGTCCAACAGGCTACTGGCATTTCGGTCGGGGACAACATGATGCGCCTGGACACGGCGTCAGCCGCGCAGTCGGTTGCCGGACTGCCGTGGGTGCGGACCGTAACCGTGGAACGCTCTTTCCCATCTACCGTGGGGGTGGAAATTCAGGAGCGCGAACCGGTCATGTTCATCCGCGAACCTGACGGGGACCACCTCATCGATTCCACCGGTCACATTTTTGCCATCGGGGAAGCACCCGAGGGAACGATGGAGGTCACCGGCGCGGCTGTTGATGCCCCGGCGATTATGGAGCAGCTGGTGGACGTCGTCAATGCAATCGACCCTGAGGTCCGTGTCCAGGTTGCGCGGGTCAATGTACCCAGTGAATGGGAGATCGAGTTTGAGCTTCACGACGGTCGCACCGTCTTTTGGGGCGCCCCGGAAAATAATCACGACAAAGGTTTAGCCATGCGCACCGTGTTGACGCGTGAGGGACAGCACTGGAATGTCTCCAACCCGAACCTGGTCACGGTGCGTTAAACGGCAGGTCACAAAGTCTAAACTAGTACTTTAGGGTGCAACACACCGGCGGAATGTCGCCCACATTTGGCCATTTTTCACAGATGATAGAGCCAACGCGCAACGCTGTTTCTCGCCCCGTGTGTGGCATGTGAGCACCGTTGTGAATTGTGTTAGCCCCGTAAAGAATCCATCCGCGAAAGGCAAGTTGTCTATGACTTCCCCCGATATTTCACTTGCGAACATCAAGGTTGTTGGTGTTGGTGGTGGCGGCGTGAACGCCGTGAACCGCATGATTGAAGAAGGCCTCAAGGGCGTCGAGTTCATCGCCGTCAACACGGACTCCCAGGCTTTGATGTTCTCTGACGCTGATACCAAGTTGGATATCGGACGTGAAGCTACCCGCGGTCTGGGCGCTGGCGCTAATCCTGAGGTTGGACGCACTTCTGCTGAAGACCACAAGACCGAACTCGAAGAGTCTATTAAGGGTGCGGACATGATCTTTGTGACCGCCGGTGAAGGTGGTGGCACGGGTACTGGTGCCGCGCCTGTCGTTGCGGGGATCGCAAAGAAGCTTGGGGCCCTAACCATTGGTGTGGTGACCCGCCCATTCTCCTTCGAAGGTAAGCGCCGCACGCGCCAGGCTCTCGACGGCATCGAAGCGCTGCGCGAGGTCTGCGATACCGTCATCGTGATTCCAAACGATCGCCTGCTGCAGTTGGGTGACCCAAACCTCTCCATGATGGAAGCCTTCCGTGCTGCGGACCAGGTTCTGTTCAATGGTGTTGAGGGCATCACCAAGCTCATCACCGACCCCGGCGTGATCAACGTGGACTTCGCCGATGTTCGTTCTGTCATGCAGGACGCAGGTTCCGCGCTCATGGGTGTGGGTTCCGCGCGTGGCGACGACCGCGTGGTCAACGCCGCCTTGCAGGCGATGAATTCGCCGCTTCTTGAATCCACCATGGACGGTGCTACGGGCGTACTGCTGTCTATTGCTGGTGGCTCGGACATCGGTTTGGCAGAGGTTAACGAAGCCGCGACCCTGGTGGAGAGCAAGGCAGACGACAACGTCAACCTCATCTTCGGTACCTCCATCGACGACAACCTGGGTGATGAGGTCCGAGTGACGCTTGTGGCTACTGGTTTTGACCCGAACAATAGCGCTCCGGCTCCCCAGCAGTCTCAGCAATCGAAGGCAGCCGAGCCTGCGAAGGAGTCTGCTCCGGCTGAATCTAACCCGACACCAGCTCCGCAGGCTGATGCTGGCCGTTCCATCTTTGGCGACGAAGACCGATCGGGCCGTCACCTTGACGAAGAGCCCTCACGTTCGAGCGGCTTGTTTACCTCCCGCGAGGATGCATACGAGCCACGCTCCCGTGAGACCTATCGCGATGATCGCGGGGACGACGAGCTTTCCGTTCCGGACTTCTTGCGCTAAACCCTGGAGTACGCGGCGCGGCACACTCATCGTGGCGTGTACTACAGTTGGCGGACATGACTAACACGCATGAACACCCCGCCCGCCGAGTATTCACTACTCGCGCGGGCGGGGTGTCTTCGCATCCCTATTCCTCTTTTAACCTGGCATACCACGTAGGGGATGAGCCTTCCGCCGTGGCCGCGAATCGGCGCCGTTTGGCGGAAGTGATTGACGTCCCAGAAGAGAATTTCGTGTGGTTGGAACAGTTGCATACAAACACGGTGGCGGTCGTCGATAAGCCTATAAGCGAGCCGATTGAGGCAACCGATGCAGTGGTCACCACTACTCCTGGTCTTGCGTTGGCGGTGATGGTGGCGGATTGCGTACCGGTTTTGCTTGCCGACGAAACCTCCGGTGTCATTGCCGCTGTTCATGCAGGGCGCATGGGTGCGCGTAACGGGATTGTTCCGGCAACGGTCAATGTCATGGAAGATCGTGGCGCACGACCGGACCGTATCCATGCCCTGCTTGGTCCGGCAGCAGGTGGCAAAAGTTATGAGGTCCCGGAACAGATGGCAGCAGACGTCGAGAAGCACCTGCCAGGTTCCCGGACTCGTACTGCGCAGGGCACGCCAGCACTAGATATTCGTGCAGGTCTTGTCCGCCAGCTGATGTCGTTGGGGATTACGGCTATCGATGCCGACCCACGAGACACGATTACTGATCACGACTTCTTTTCTCACCGGCGCGAAGGTACTACCGGACGCCAGGTGGGGTTGATTTGGATGGATAAATAAATGGACAGCAGAACCGAAGAACTTGCCCGCAACCTGGAAGCGGTGCGCGCAAAGATTACTGCAGCTGAAAAGGCGAGTGGGCGTGAACCCGGAAGCGTGCGACTGCTTCCCGTTACCAAATTTCACCCGTCCGAAGACATCGCACGCCTCCATGAACTTGGTGTGACAGCCGTGGGGGAGAACCGGGAGCAAGAGGCCCGGGAGAAGGCGCACACACTGCCAGGCGTGGAATTCCACATGATCGGACAAATACAATCCAAAAAGGCCAACGCGGTTGGACGTTGGGCGTCGGCGGTGCACTCTATCGACTCGCTGAAATTAGCCACCGGCATCAATCGGGGTATCGGATTAGCTCTGGAGAGGGGCGACCGCGTGCCTACTGGGGAGCGTCGTGAAAGTGTGCCTTGCTTTATCCAAATCAGTGCCGACGGGGACACCGCACGCGGTGGGGCACTGAAGGAGGACGTCCCGGCAATCGCGGAAGCGCTCCTTGAAGGAGAGCACGTGCAGTTCGCTGGGCTCATGGTTGTGCCGCCACTGGATGCAGATCCTGCGCGAGTGTTTTCCCAAACCCGCCAGTACTGTGACGAGCTGGCCCAAAAATATGGCGTAGAGTTGCAGCTTTCTGCGGGGATGAGCGGCGATATGGATGTGGCGATTGCACACGGGTCGGATTGTGTGCGTGTCGGAACCGATATTTTGGGTGCGCGGCCGTTAGCCTAAACAAGAACGCACACACAGTGTCATACGCAGTGAACCGTCACTTCACAAGGGAATGGAGAATCACATGTCAATCCTGAAAAACGCGAAGGAATTCTTCGGACTGGCACCGCTTGACGACGAGCACGACGACGCATACTACGCAGAGTCTCCACGCTACGAGACCTCGGGTTCGGCTGCCTACCAACCACGCTCCTACGAATACGAGCGTGAGCCGTATGAGCCAACTCCTGCCCCGGCTATCGCGCTCGTTCGCCTGCGCACTTACAAGGAAGCCGCTGAAGTTGGCGAACCATTCCGTGACGGCGACGCCGTCATTATCGATATGGAAGATATGGACACAGCTGAGGCACGTCGCGTCATCGATTTCGCCGCTGGCCTGTGCTACGCCCTGCGCGGGAAGATGGAGCAGCTGTCAGCTCGCGTCTTCGCTCTCGTTCCAGAGGGTGCACCTCTAAGCACCCACGAACTGAAGCGCGCTGCTCACATCCGCTAGTCCACTCACCTTCAGTGACGCCACTGTGACACTCTAGGCCACCAAAACGGCCTGGAAACCCAAACCTCACCACGCCAAGCCTGCCGGGCTGACTGTGGTGAGGTTTTCTGTATGGCAACGACGAATCCTATAGGGTGGTCTCTGTGAATGAACTAGGCTCGATACTTCTTATCCTTTTGCGCTTGTTTAGCATGATTTTGGTGTGGCGCATCCTCATCGAGATGATCCAATCTTTCTCGCGGTCGTTTCGGCCCCCACGGTGGTTTGCAGTCATTGGTGAAGTGATTTTCACCATCACGGATCCGCCAGTGAAGTTGTTGCGCAAACTTATCCCTCCGGTGCGGATGGGAGGGGTTGCCCTAGACGTATCGGTCTTAGTCCTGTTCTTCCTTATTATTGTTCTGCAAATTGTGGTCCAGCTAGTGTTTTTCTAGTCCTCATGCTGCTCCCAGCGACGAAGTCGCTGGGAGCAGGTACTACGCAGCTAGGAGCAGGTACGCAATATCGGGCACAGTTCGGGGCTGATTGGCGCAAAATATAGCAAAATCTGGATTTAAACACGTGAAATCGAAGGTAAATACTTACAAAAGTGAACCTTCCGGCTACAATGGCCAAGTACACAAGTAAAGTAGATATCGTACCCGTGGGTATTATGCCTACAGAGTCGCCTTTTCGGGCGTAAATGCAATTGAAGGGAACGCCACATGCCGCTTACACCAGCAGACGTGCACAATGTCGCCTTTAGCAAGCCGCCTATCGGTAAGCGGGGCTACAACGAGGACGAAGTTGACCAGTTCCTCGATCTCGTAGAAGACACTCTTGCACAGTTGCAAGATGAAAATGACGAGCTGCGTCAGCAAGTAGAGGAAGCTAAGAAGGCTGGTGGCGCTCCAGTCGCAGCATCCGGCACCGCCGATGAGGCCGCACTGCGCAAGGACATCGAGGCTAAGCTCCGCAAGGAGTACGAGGCCAAGATTCAGGCTGCAGAGCAGTCGGCACAAAAGGCTGAGAAGGCTGCCGAAGAAGCTCGTAAGCAGGCTGAGGAAGCCAAGAAGTCCCAGCCAGCCGCTGCCGCTACGGCCGCTACCGCTGGCGCAGCACCGGGCGCTGCTACCGCAGATACCCACATGCAGGCAGCCAAGGTCTTGGGCCTGGCTCAGGAGATGGCCGACCGCCTCACCTCCGAGGCGCAGTCCGAGTCCAAGTCCATGCTGGATGAGGCACGCCAGGCCGCCGAGAAGCAGCTCTCTGAAGCAGATACCACTGCTAAGAACAAGATCGCTGAGGCAGAAAAGAAGTCTCAGGAGACCTTGAACGATGCAAACTCCCGTGCAGAGGCTCAGGTCCGCCAGGCTGAGGAGAAGGCTCAGAACCTGCAGCGCGAAGCAGAGCGTAAGCACACCGAAATTATGAATACGGTCAAGCAACAGCAGAACGCTCTGGAGACCCGCATTGCGGAACTGCGTACCTTCGAGCGCGAGTACCGTACCCGCCTGAAGACGATGCTGGAAGGCCAGCTCGAGGAACTCGAGTCCCGTCCGTCCGCTGCACCGAACACCGGCGAAAAGAAAGCATAGCTTTCACACACTCGAAAACTGCCGCGTCCTCTGGGCGTGGCAGTTTTTGCGTATGGCATACTTTTCTTACAGATTGGTACTCGGCCCCAGAGGAGAAATAAAAGACATGGTCATTGCACTGTTGTGCACACTCGTGGCAGCTTTTATCGTCTTCGTACTGTGGGTCGTCGTGGGGCATACCGCCCTGGGAATCACATTTTTCGCACTGTTGGCGGTGGCCGCAGTGCTTTGGGTTGCAGACGTTCTGCGCAAGCGTCGATAAGCACATCAAAAGGCGGGGGATTGCTACACCTAGCCAAAAGAAGTGGGCTATACTACCTGCCATGGGCTTTGATCCGGCTATCACCGGGGAGCTTCCGGAAGAACCAGCCTTCGGGCTGAAGTAGAACCGGACGGGTGGAAACCGTTATCTTTCTCCACAAATGAAGCGGTCATGGCACTTGTTGTGGTGCCAGGGCAAGCAGGGTGGTACCGCGTGCGAATCCGTGCGTCCCTGCAGTAGCTCTCAAGCCGACACAAGTGGAGGAAGAAAACATGGCGCATGATCAGCGCGCGGGCGAAGGGGTAGGCCACGCCTATCCCAAGGTGGATATGACCGGCGGATCGTCCAAGTTCCCCGAGATGGAAGAAAACGTTCTGGAGTATTGGAAGGAAGACGATACTTTCCAGGCGTCGCTCAAGCAGCGTGAAGGTGCGCAAGATTACGTCTTTTACGACGGCCCACCTTTTGCAAACGGCCTGCCACACTACGGGCACCTACTGACCGGCTATGTCAAAGACATTGTTCCCCGCTACATGACGATGCGTGGCTATCACGTGCCACGCGTGTTCGGCTGGGACACTCACGGCCTGCCAGCAGAGCTGGAGGCAGAAAAGCAGCTTGGCATCACCGACAAGGGCCAGGTCGAGGCTATGGGCTTGGCAGAGTTCAACGCTTATTGCGCTAAGTCGGTTCTTGAGTACACCGATGAATGGCAGGAGTACGTCACTCGCCAGGCCCGCTGGGTCGATTTTGAGGGCGGCTACAAGACCATGGACATGACCTACATGGAGTCCGTGATCTGGGCGTTCAAGCAACTCTACGACAAGGGACTGATCTACCAGGGCTTCCGCGTGCTGCCATATTCCTGGGCTGAGCACACCCCGCTGTCTAACCAGGAGACTCGCCTGGATGACTCCTACAAGATGCGTCAGGACCCAACCCTGACCGTCACCATGCCGCTGACTGGTGCATGGGAAGGAACTGCTGCAGTCGAAACGTGGGAGAAGCACCCAGAGCTTCACGACGCCGCCGCCATCGCCTGGACTACTACGCCATGGACCCTGCCGTCGAACTTGGCTCTGGCTGTCCACCCTGAGGTGGACTACGTACTGGTAGCCATCGGTTCTGAATCTTCTGTTCCAGAATTCGCCGGAAAGAAGGTCCTGCTCGCAGCAGATCTGCAGGGCGCATACGCCAAGGAATTGGGCAAGGACGCCGAGGTCGTGGCCAACTTCCCAGGCCGCGAGCTTGTCGGCCTGACCTACACCCCGATCTTTGACTACTTTGCCGATCGCGCAGAAAGTGGCGCTTTCCGGATCTTGGGTGCCGACTACGTCACTACCGAGGACGGTACTGGTGTTGTTCACCAGGCCCCAGCTTTCGGTGAAGACGATATGAACGTGTGCAACGAGGCCGGCATCGAGCTGGTCATCCCCGTCGACATGGACGGTAAGTTCACCTCCCTGGTCCCTGAGTACGAAGGCCAACTGGTCTTCGATGCAAACAAGGAGATTATCAAGGATCTTAAGGCCAAGGGCCGTGTACTGCGTCACCAGACTATCGAGCACTCCTACCCACACTCGTGGCGTTCAGGAACCCCGCTGATCTACATGGCTTTGCCATCCTGGTTCATTTCCGTGACCAAGTTCCGCGACCTTATGGTCAAGCTCAACCACGAAGAAATTGACTGGATCCCCGAGCACGTACGTGATGGCCAGTTCGGCAAGTGGCTAGAAGGCGCCCGCGACTGGAATATCTCCCGTTCCCGTTACTGGGGTTCCCCAATCCCAGCGTGGGTGTCGGATAACCCCGAGTACCCGCGTGTGGACGTTTACGGCTCCCTCGACGAGCTGGAAGCTGACTTCGGTGTGCGCCCAGAATCCCTGCACCGCCCATACATCGACGAACTGACCCGCCCGAACCCAGATGACCCGACGGGCAAGTCCACCATGCGCCGCGTCCCAGACGTCCTCGACGTGTGGTTCGATTCCGGTTCCATGCCTTTCGCACAGAAGCACTACCCGTTCGAAAACAAGGACTGGTTCGAATCCCATTCGCCAGCCGACTTCATCGTGGAGTACATCGGCCAGACCCGTGGCTGGTTCTACGTCATGCACGTGCTGTCGGTTGCGCTCTTCGGTCGCCCGGCCTACAAGAAGGTCGTGGCTCACGGCATCGTGTTGGGCAACGACGGCCTGAAGATGTCCAAGTCCAAGGGCAACTACCCGAATGTCAACGAGGTCTTTGACCGCGATGGCTCGGACGCTATGCGTTGGTTCCTTATGAGTTCTCCGATCCTGCGCGGCGGCAATCTCATTGTCACCGAACAGGGCATCCGGGAGGGCGTGCGCCAGGCATTGCTGCCGATGTGGAACGCGTACTCCTTCCTGCAGCTGTATTCCGGTAAGCCTGCAACCTGGTCCGTGGACTCCACCGACGTACTGGACCGCTACATCCTGGCCAAGCTGCACGACCTCGTCCGCAACGTCCGCGAGGCTCTCGACGACACGGACATCTCGCGTGCCTGCGATGAGGTCCGCCTCTTCGCCGACGCCCTGACCAACTGGTACGTGCGCCGTTCCCGTCAGCGTTTCTGGGCTGGCGACGACCAGCACCCAGAGGCGTTCAACACACTGTACACCGTGCTGGAAACCCTGACACGCGTGGCAGCCCCGTTGCTTCCGATGATTTCCGAAGTCATCTGGCGCGGCCTGACCGGCGAACGCTCGGTCCACCTCACCGACTTCCCGAACGCGGAAGACTTCCCGGCAGACCCAGACCTCGTGGCAGCCATGGACGCGACACGTGGGGTATGCTCCGCGGCGTCGTCGGTACGCAAAGCTCATCAGCTGCGCAACCGCCTCCCGCTGCCGCGCCTGACGGTTGCTCTGGAAAACTCGGAATCGTTGGCGGAGTTCGCGGACATCATTCGCGACGAAGTCAACGTGAAGGAAGTCTCGCTGACTGACGACGTCGCATCCGTCGGCAGCTTCGACGTCGTCGTCAACGCTAAGGTTGCTGGCCCTCGCCTGGGCAAGGACGTGCAACGTGCGATTAAGGCCGTCAAGTCCGGCAACTACGAGCGTGATGGCGAAAACGTCGTCGCTGACGGCATCGTCTTGAACCCAGATGAATACACCGAACGCCTCGTTGCGGAGGACCCGGAGTCAACCGCACGCGTTGAGGGCCTAGGTGGCCTGGTCGTCCTAGACATGTCTGTCACCGAGGAACTGGAAGCTGAAGGCTGGGCAGCGGACGTCGTCCGTGGCTTGCAAGACGCCCGCAAGGCGGAGGACTTCGAAGTCTCCGACCGCATCGAGGTCGTGCTTTCCGTACCGGCTGAGTCCCTTGAGTGGGCCCAGCGCCACCAGGACTACATCGCAGGCGAGGTACTGGCAACCTCGTTCACGGTGACCACCGACGCCCTGGAAGGTGAAACCCACGAGGTTATCAAGAACGTAACCGCGCAGGTGGCTAAGGCTTAAACACCGGCCTAGTCGCCACGCCGTGGCTACCACGCGCCCCGGTTGCTCCAGTGTGAGCAACCGGGGCGTGGCTTATTACAATGAGACCTTTGGCTTCCGCAGAAATGAAAAGGAGACAGCCGTGCGCCATGTAGTGTGGACCGCCCCGTTGCTGATGATTGCTGCAGGCTCATCCAACTACTTCGGTGCTGCGCTGGCAGTGGGGCTTTTCGACGTCTTCCCACCCTGGATTGTCGCCTGGATGCGTATGACCGCGGCCGGTGTCATCCTGTGTATCCTTTTCCGGCCGAAGTTGACCCATTTCACCGGGCGCGCCGGGCTGCAAGCTTTGATTTATGGGGTGGCCACTCTGGGAATGAACGCTGCATTTTACCAGGCGATTGCGCAATTACCAATCGGTACGGCGGTGGCCATTGAGTTTTCTGGACCCGTGGTGTTGGCTGCAGTAACGTCGCGCAACGTGCGTGACTGGGCTGCAGTCATCGCGGCAGCGGTGGGCGTCGTGGTGCTCAGCGGTGCCCAGTGGGGTGGCTCCGCATCTGGGGTGCTATTCGCGCTGCTCGCAGCTATTTTGTGGGCCACGTACGTCGTGGTGGGGGCAAAGATTTCCGGCGATAAAGATAGTACGTGGCAGTCGATGGCGGCCGGGATGATTATGTCTGGTGTGCTAGCGTCGCCGGCGACGATAGCAGGATGGCCTCATGGTCAGACGGAGATAAGCTACTGGGTTGTGCTGGCGATCGCGTTGGGGTTAGGCATTTTGTCGGCGGTTATTCCGTACGGCATGGACCTGATAATCTTGCGTCTGGCAGGCCCGGCATACTTTTCTGTTTTGCTTGCACTGTTGCCGGTCACGGGTGCTGTTGTGGGAGCGCTCAGTCTGGGGCAGATGCTCTCTGCCGCAGAGATAGTGGGCATGGTGCTCGTCGTGATTGCTGTACTGTTGCGCACTCCGCCCGCCGCAGAGAGCCAGACCGTTGAGGAAGTAGAACCAAAACAGCCAAGCGCATAAGGTGGCGGTTATGCGGCGTTGGGTTCTTCACATTGACATGGATGCGTTCTTCGCATCGTGTGAGCAGCTCACTCGGCCTACGCTTCGGGGACGTCCGGTGCTCGTCGGTGGGCGTAGCGGTAGGGGAGTGATTGCTGGCGCATCGTATGAGGCACGCGCGTATGGAGCCCATTCTGCAATGCCGATGTACCGGGCCCTGAACTTAGTGGGCTACAAGGCAATTGCTGTCCCGGGGCGCCACGTGGTGTACCGGATGGCGTCGGCACGCATTTTTGAGGTCATCGAGCGCAAGGCTGGTGTGATTGAAAAGCTGTCTATCGACGAAGGCTTCATCGAACCTGAGGTACTGCAGGGAGCCAGCGCCGAGGAGGTGCGTGCATGGGGTGAGGAGCTCCGCGCCGAAGTATTCCAAGAGACGGGCCTGACCGCTTCGATCGGGGCGGGGTCGGGCAAACAGTTCGCCAAAATAGGTTCGGATGAAGCTAAACCCGACGGCATGTTCGTGATTGAGCATGAGAAAGAATTAGAGTGGCTGCACCCGCTTGCAGTGAACAAGTTGTGGGGTGTGGGACCGGTGACCCACACAAAACTCAAGGCTGCTGGCGTAGAAACCATCGGCGACCTTGCAGCATTGACGCGCCCCGAGGTAGAGATCATCTTGGGTAATTCGGTGGGGCTGCAACTGTGGCAGCTGGCGCAGGGCATCGATGAGCGTCCCGTCGAGCAGCGCGCTGAAGCAAAGTCGGTGTCCGCTGAGCACACCTACGCCCGTGATTTAACGACGAAAGCGCAGGTAGACAAAGCCGTCGAGCGTTCAGCGCACGACGCCCATATGCGCCTCCTGAAGGATGGGCGTGGCGCGAGGACGGTCACTGTGAAGTTGCGCATGAACGATTTCCGCATCGAATCCCGCTCCGCCACGCTGCCGTACGCGACCGATGACGCTGAACTCCTTCTTGCTCTTGCCGGCAAGCTCACCCGTTACCCCGATGAAGTCGGCCCAATCCGCCTGGTGGGTGTGGGGTACTCCGGTTTGGAAGCCGACCGGCAGGACGTGATGTTCCCGGAGTTGGATCTCATTGCGCATACCCCCGTGACTGCCGACGACGACTACGAGGTTGGCGTCGCAGGGCAGGCTATTGAAGCCGGCTTCGAGATCACCAGCGAGGTAGAAGAAACCCACGAAGGCTGGCAGCCTGGCGATGATGTTTACCACGAACAGTACGGTCACGGGTGGGTGCAGGGGGCGGGAGCGGGCGTCGTGTCGGTCCGCTTTGAAACTCGCGCTACGGGACCCGGGCCTGCGAAAACCTTTCCCCTGGACACGGAAGAATTACAGCCCGCTGATCCCATAGATTCACTTGCGTGGGAAGACTGGATCGCACAGCGCGAAAGTCTGTAACCGGCCGCTAGAACAGTGTCCGGGGATCACTACCGGTGGCTAAGGCTGCGAGGAGGGCGATGCGGGCTTGTCCCGCGCTCAAGATACCGCCGGGGATGACGCCGCGTGCGGCTAGCTCAGCGCCACCACCGGCGCCCCCATATTCGGCGACTACCGGCCCGGAAGCAGCGCGGGAGGTCATCACTACGGGGATACCGGCTTCGACCGCGGCTTCTGCGGCGGCACCACAGGCAGTACCAATGTTGCCCGCGCCCATTCCTACGAGCACGATGCCGGCCGCACCCCGCTGGACTGCAGCTTCGATGAGCGTTCCTGGCGCGCCCGGCCAGCAATAGATGATGTCAACGTCACCGCGCCCGCCAAGTGGGGCCAGGGGGAGTGCCTGCGGCCTCGTGGGTTCGGCAGGGCCGTCGTACGTGAACCCGGGTTCTGCGATGGTGTGCGTTTTCGTGGTCCCGCGGGCAGGTAGGACGTGCGTGCCCATCACGATGAGCGAACCCATCTCACGTGCGGAAGGATCCATGGCCACCATGGCGGCGTTGGCTAAGTTGCGAGGCCCGTCTGCGGATGGGTCGTCGGCAGGGCGCATCGCTCCGGTGAAAATTACGGGACGCGGGTCGTGGTGGAAGAGGTCGCTGGCCAAGGCTGTTTCTTCCATGGAGTCAGTGCCGTGTGTGACTACGACACCTGTCACAGTGGGGTCTGCTAACGCAGTGGCTATCGCTTGCAGGATGCGATCGATGTCTTCCACGGTGAGCGAGGAGGAGTCGAGGTGCGCTACGTCGTTGACCGTGAAACGGACGTGCTCCGCGTCGAAGTGGCTGGCGACTTCACGGACTACATCCTCGCCGCTGACAGTGGGGATTAAGGCGCCCTGCGCGTCACGGGTGCATGCGATGGTCCCGCCAGTGGTGATCACCGCGATGTGTGCGCTCGGCGTGTGGTCCGACGTGTGTGGTGTGCCCATGGCTGTCAATTGTTTCACAGCGCGGGCAGGGTGGGCTGAATAGGTTTCAATAGTCACACGTGTAACATGGGTGTACTAGACGAGAAGCCCTGAAGGCGGCGTCAGCTTTCAGGTTGCTTCACGACGGTCGCCCTACGCGTCCCAGCGCAACGTCGTAAGTAAACAGCAAAGGAGAATGACGTGAAAATTTCTGCCCTCGGTGCTACCGCAGCTGTCGTAGGCCTTTCCCTCACCCTGACCGCTTGTGGAGGTGGCGACGACTCTAAGACCACCACCGCTCAGTCGAGCTCGGCGACGACCAGCGCAGCAGCAACCGCTCCAATGCCAACGGCAGCTGATCTCAACGCGGTTCTGGCCACCGCGACGGACCCGAACGCAACCGTGGAGCAGAAGGTTGCCACCGTCCAAGGCAGTGAAACCGCCCCTGAACTCTTCGAGGTGATGACCGCCTCCAAGGCTGAATCTGGCGCGGATTTCCAGGTTGTCGACCCAGTTCTTCCTGGCTACACCACCGAGTCAGTACTGGCGACCGTGAACTTCACCCTCCCAGACCGGCCTGCTCAGGTTGCTGACAACGTGGAATTCGTCTACGAAGATGGCACCTGGAAACTCTCCGATTCGTGGGCATGCACCCTAATCTCTTCGACCGTCCCAGACCAGCTCCCGGCAATGTGCAACGACAAGGTATCCGCGCCAATCGCGCAGGATCCAGCTCCTGCACCGGAAGCACCTGCGGACCAGCCTGCACCGGAGGCTCCAGCAGAAGCACCTGCTCCGTAGACCCGTATATTTAAGGCCTGGCGCGTCACTCGTGCCAGGCCTTTTTAGTTACCGCGTCACGCTGGCGGGTTTTGGCTATACGCCGATTGTAGCGCATGATAATAAAAAGACATTCTGCTAGTTTGGGGTCGTTAAACCCACAGGTGAATTTTCCCAGATGACCACAGAATGTCTTTTTCATATTGTTGCCAAGCCCATGCTCCCCAGCTACGGGCGCCACGGATGCTAAAATTAGGGAGTTGTGGTCAGTCGGTGCGCCGGAACGTAGAGCGGTTATAGCTCACTGGGAAAAGCGGATGACTGTTTGAGCCTTGTGAGGCTGCGAATCTCCCGGGCTAGTACATGTAGACCGCCGCGCCCGCGCCACCGGTGCATACCAGATACGTCGGGTCGGGTTGGGTGCAGTCCATCTGATAGGACTGCCCGGTCACTGGGCTAACGGCGGTAATTGTCTGGGGGATGCGCTGCAGCACGCTGTCGTAAGTCGCGTTGAGACCATCGGTCAGTGTGCGCATGACCGCGCTCGCGAAATCGCAACTGGTGTTGTCACCGGCCGCCACCACATTCAGGCCGAAACCGTCACCATTAATACATACCGTGGCCGAGTTGCCGTTGATAGTTGTGCGTGAGCCCGGCTGGACAGTGTAATCCAGTTCCGTTGTGGGTGGCGCAGGCACCGGAGAAGTGGGGCGTGATTCTACGGTCATCGTTGTGGTGTCCGGGGACGCATGTGTTGACGTGTGCGTTATGGTCGACGCCACCGTAGACGTCGTTTGCGCTGGGGTCTCGCCGTTGCAGGCGCTCAAGAAAAGTCCACTTGAGAGAACCGTGAGAGCGTACCACGCACTGGCGCGTCGGGATGCAGGAAAAGTAGCGTCAGCCATAAAGAGATCCTTCCCGGGGAAGCATGTTCTATGTCCTAACAATACAGTGTCATGCTAGTTGCCTTCGCTAAATTCCAAACCGGTTGTGGTGTCTTGGACTACCCGGATATCCCGTTCTTGCGTACCTGCGTTGTCGCCGCCATAAATCACACGCGTTGTCCACGCCACCTGGCCCCCGACTGGCAGCGGTTTGGTGAGGTCCAGGGTCAGCCGCCCGGTACTTGTCGTCGAAGAATCCGTAACCACCAATTGTCCAGAGGGCTCCTCCGCGGTGGATTCGGAACCAGGGGCGGCACTCAAATCCAGGGCACTCACGGCCGGGCGTTGCTCGACGGAAACGTCTAGCTCCACCCGGTTTCCGTCCACAGATTTCAGGGTATACGTTGTTGTTTGCAGCAAGGTGGATTCACCGGTCACGCGGCTATCCACCTGCCATACCGCGCCGGTGCCAACGGCTTGGGTAGGGAAGACGATCGGCAGGTTGAGCATCCGCATAATCATGCCTTCGGTCAGTGCTCTGCCTTGTTCAGTCGCGGTAGCCGGGGCACCAAGACGAAGCGTAGATTGCTCGCCAGAGTTCAGGGCCCGCCAACCCACCAGGAAACCTTCAGCAGAATTAAGGGCCTCCTGATGTTGTGGGTCAGAAGAACGCGGAACGCCGACGCGAATTTCTACATCTCGGTCCGCCTCACGTTCTTGGACTGGGCTGTCGTCCGAGGCGGCCGCAGGTGCGCTGGCCGGCACGGTTGCCGCACGCAGGGGCAGGGTCACACTGTTGACATCACCGCCGGCGGGCGCCTCCCGGTTCACTGCGGAAGCAGCCAGGACCTGCTGATTGAAACCATCGGAGACTTTCACCGTGAACGCATGGCCTTGGGAATCCTCCGGTAATCCACCAGCTGCATCTTTGTACTCCAGTACGTGAGTGGGGTTCACGCCGGCGTCGATAAGCGTGACCTTGGGCGCGTCAACATCGGCGAGCGCTAGCCCATCCACCTCGGGGCCGGAAATGATCTCTTGGCGTTCCTCCTCCTGGGCGCAGGCGGACAGGCACAGCGCCGTGGCGGTGGCAAGCATTAATGCTGCCAGGCGGGTATAAGGACGACGGGAAGCGCGAAAAGTCATGGGCACTAACTTACCGCCATGTGGCGTAAATGGCCCTGGGTAGGCCACAATAGTCCGGTGATGGAATCTCAGGAGACTGCGCGCACAACGCACAAGCTGCCCACGCCACGCCATTATGTGGGAATGATGGCCGCCATAATCATTATTGTTGCTGCCATTGACCAGGCCGTTAAAGCTCTGATGCTCAACTGGTTGAACCCAGGTGAGGTCGTTGCAGTTATCGGAGATTGGTTCCGCTTCCGCTTGCTTTTTAACCCCGGTGCGGCGTTTTCAATGGGCGAGAATTCCACGTGGTTATTCACCTGCATTCAAATCGCTTTCGTGGTGGGGGTATCCGTCTACGCGCCGAAAGTCACCGAAAAGTGGCAGGCAGTAGGGCTTGCGATGATCGCCGGCGGCGCCTTGGGTAATCTTATCGACCGTCTTTTCCGTGAGCCGGCATTCTTCATCGGTCATGTTGTGGATTACATTTCCGTGGGCAATTTTGCGGTATTCAATATCGCTGATGCGTCTATTACGTGCGGTGTTATTGTGTTTATCGTGGGTATTTTTATTGAAGGGCGTAGGGCAGGACACAACAACGGAGGTGCATAAAGAACATGGGTGATTTCCGCAGCCTCCCTGTCCCAGAAGGTCTCGTCGGCATGCGCTTGGACGCCGCCTTGTCCAAACTTCTCGGGATTTCGCGTACCAGCGTCGCAGAGATTGCCGGGCAAGGTGATGTGCTTATCGACGGCCATCCGGCCCAAAAGTCCGCCCGCCTCGAAGCAGGATCGTGGATTGAGGTCACGATCCCTGCTGCTGAGCCCGTAGAAATTTTGCCCGAAGAAGTTGAGGGCATGGATATCTTGTACTCCGACCCGGACATCATTGTGGTGAATAAGCCCGTTGGCGTGGCGGCACATCCTACCGTCGGGTGGGAAGGGCCTACCGTAGTCAGCGGTCTGGCGGCAGCCGGATTCCGCATTTCAACCTCGGGCCCGCCGGAGCGCAAGGGGATTGTCTCCCGCCTTGACGTCGGAACATCCGGGGCTATGGTTGTCGCAGCGTCTGAGCGTGCTTACTCGCTGCTTAAGCGGGCCTTCCGGGACCGTGAAGTGGCGAAAACCTACCATGCCTTGGTCCAGGGCCACCCTGATCCTTTCGAAGGGACAATCGACGCGCCTATTGGCCGGCATCCTTCTGCTGGGTGGCGGTTCGCGGTCACCACCGACGGTAAAGAAGCCATAACGCACTACACCACTCTGGAAGCCTTCCCCGAGGCGACCCTGCTCAACGTCGAACTTGAGACTGGACGCACACACCAGATTCGCGTCCACATGTCTGCGCTAGGGCACCCTTGTGTGGGGGATCCAATGTACGGATCTGACCCTGCGCTAGGGCAGCGACTCGAACTCAACCGCCAGTGGTTGCATGCCTACAAACTGGGTTTCTACCACCCGGACGGCCACTGGGTGGAAGTTGAGGCGCCGTACCCCCAGGACCTAGCCCACGCATTGGAGATTATCCGCCGATGAACCGGTCGACGGTGCATGTATGGGCCGCGACGATCCTGATTATCCTTGTCGCACTTGTGGTGTGGGTGGCCTCTTTTGATACGCGCACGCACGCCAGTCCCGGTATTAACGGCGATACCGTAGGCATTGAGAATGGGGAATCACTAGATAGCTACGTTGCCCGTGCCGATGCCACTATGAAAGAGGCTGGCGCGGAAGAACGTTTTGCGTTAGTGACGTTCACTCGCCCCATCGATGCTGGTCACGCCGCTACGGTTCTAGGCGACGTCCAGCGCGTCTCTGCCGTGATTATCGGACGGGGAGCTCCCATCGCGTTACCCGAGCCCCTCGCAGGGGAGGGCCGGGACGCGGTCTTTCACCGTACGTTTAATGGTATTGGTCAGGCGCTGGGAACTGGGCAGTTCCCGGTCCCAGCCCCAGAGGAGATGACAGCCGTAGTGGTGTGGGACGGCGGAGCAGAGCTCCGGGAGCTGGCCAATAATGCGGAGGTTCTGGCGGTGGAAGCGTTGCCGCCCGATGCGGCGTGGGGCCAGTTCGGTATCCGGCCAGTCCCTATTCCGGGGGCAGCGGAATCGGTGCCAGGGGTGTAAAACTCACATCGCGAATGTGTCCAGTGTGTTTATCAGGGTTGGGGGTACTCTTAGCGGGGGAGTGTTTAACTGATGTACCATGGCGCGCATGACGACGCTAGAACCTCCCAGTACCAACCGTCGACCGGCACGCGGCCTTGGCCTCGTTCACTCCACACAAGGGCCGGTTGGACGGGCAATCATCTTGTGGATGGGGATCCTTGTGGTCCTGTGCGTTCTCATCGGACTGATCCTCTAAGCGCTCAACTAGAAGAGAGGCCACCGGAGAAGCAATTGCTTCTCGACGGCACCTGACCAGCCTTTTTTCGCGGTTTTAAAACTTGGGCTACAGTGTGGTGCATGGCCAAAAACTCCTCCTTCGTCCACCTGCACAACCACACCGAATTTTCCATGCTCGATGGCATGGCAAAAGTGGATATGTTGGCCGAAGAGGTAGTACGCCAGGGGATGCCAGCTGTCGGTATTACCGACCACGGAAACATGTACGGTTCCGATGCGTTTTACCGCAGGATGACGTCTGCCGGCGTGAAGCCGATTATCGGTATCGAGGCGTACTTGGCGCCTGAGTCTCGCTTCAACAAGAACCGTGTGCGCTGGGGTGAGCCGCACCAGAAGTCCGACGACGTTTCTGCATCGGGTGCGTATCTGCACCAGACGATGCTCGCTGAGAATGCTACTGGTCTAAAAAACCTGTTCTATCTTTCTTCCATGGCATCCTACGAAGGCCAGTTGGGTAAATGGCCACGTATGGATGCGGAACTCATCGCTGAGCGCAGTGAAGGCATCATTGCCACCACCGGATGCCCGTCTGGCGACGTCCAGACGCGCCTGCGTCTCGGACAGTTTGACCAAGCTCTCGAAGCTGCTGCGATGTGGCAGGACATTTACGGCAAGGATAATTATTTCCTCGAGTTGATGGACCACGGGCTAGACATTGAAACCCGCGTGCGCAGTGAGCTTCTTGAGATTGGCCGCAAGCTCAACTTGCCGCCACTGGTGACTAATGACTGCCACTATGTTCTGGAATCGCAGGCTAAAGCCCACGAGGCGATGCTGTGCGTTCAGACCGGTAAAACGCTGCACGATCCTGACCGCTTCAAGTTTGACGGCACGGGATATTACATTAAGTCCGCTGAACAGATGCGCACGATTTTCGACGACATAGTTCCCGATGGTTGCGACAACACTCTGTGGATTGCAGAACGAGTAGGGGACTACGGCGAGATTTGGGAATCTCATCCCCATGACCGTATGCCTATCGCCGACGTGCCTGAGGGCTACACGCCTACTACCTGGCTGCACCATGAGGTGATGGCCGGCTTGCAGGACCGTTTCCCTGGTAAGGATGTTCCGCAGGAATACATTGATCGTGCGGAGTATGAGATCAGTGTTATTGATATGAAGGGCTACCCTTCGTACTTTCTCATCGTCGCGGAGCTGATTAAGCACGCCCGCTCTGTGGGGATTCGTGTGGGACCTGGCCGTGGTTCTGCTGCAGGTGCGTTGGTCGCGTACGCGCTGACGATTACCAACATCGACCCGATGGAACATGACCTCCTCTTTGAGAGGTTCTTGAACCCGGAGCGTCCCTCAGCGCCGGATATCGATATCGACTTTGACGACCGTCGTCGTGGCGAGATGATTCGTTACGCAGCCGAACGCTGGGGCGAGGACAAAATTGCACAGGTTATTACTTTCGGCACGGTGAAGACGAAGCAGGCGCTGAAAGACTCTGCTCGCGTGCAGTTCGGGCAGCCTGGTTACCAAATCGCTGACCGGATTACCAAGGAACTGCCACCAGCAATCATGGCGAAGGATATCCCGCTAAGCGGTATCACTGACCCAGAGCACCCACGTTACGGCGAGGCAGGTGCGGTGCGCAGCCTCATCGAGACCGACCCTGATGTCCGCCAGATTTACGAGACCGCCCGTGGCCTCGAAGGCGTTGTCCGTCAGGCCGGTGTCCACGCGTGTGCCGTGATTATGGCTTCTGTTCCCCTGCTGGATCACATCCCAATGTGGAAGCGTGCAGCAGATGGCGCAATTATTACCGGCTGGGATTATCCCGCCTGTGAAGCCATCGGCCTGCTGAAGATGGACTTCCTGGGCTTGCGTAACTTGACGGTGATCGGTGACGCCATCGAAAACATCAAGAAAAACCGTGGCGAGGATATCCACCTCGAAGAACTGACTACCGACGACGCCGGCGTATACGAGCTGCTGTCTCGTGGCGATACCTTGGGTGTGTTCCAGCTCGACGGTGGTGGTATGCAGGAACTTCTCAAGCGCATGCAGCCTACGGGGTTCAACGATATTGTCGCGTCGCTTGCACTCTACCGCCCCGGCCCCATGGGCGTGAACGCTCACTGGGATTATGCCGATCGTAAGAATGGGCGGCAACCGATCACTCCGATTCACCCTGAGCTTGAAGAGCCACTCAAGGAGATCCTGGATGAGACCTACGGTCTGATCGTGTACCAGGAGCAGATCATGCGTATCTCCCAAAAGGTGGCAAACTACACGGCAGGCCAAGCAGATGGTTTCCGTAAAGCGATGGGTAAGAAGAAACCGGAAGTCCTGGCGAAGGAATTTGTCACTTTCGAAGCCGGAATGAAGGAAAATGGCTATTCCGACGGCGCTATTAAAGCGCTGTGGGAGACCATTGAGCCATTCGCGTCGTACGCGTTTAACAAATCACACGCTGCAGGCTATGGTCTGGTGTCCTTCTGGACCGCGTACTTGAAGGCACACTACGCGCCGGAGTACATGGCTGCGCTACTCTCGTCGGTGGCGTCGAACAAGGATAAGTCTGCAATTTACCTGTCGGACTGCCGTCACCTTGGGATTCAGGTGCTGTCTCCGGATGTCAATGAGTCCGAAAATGACTTTATGGCCGTCGGCAACGATATCCGTTTCGGCCTTGGCGCTATTCGCAATGTGGGCCACGAAGTTGTGGAATCGATCGTCGAAACGCGGCAAACCAAGGGTGACTTCAAAGACTTTGGTGACTACCTAGAAAAGATTGACCTCCTGCCCTGTAATAAGCGCATCACCGAATCGCTGATTAAAGCAGGTGCCTTCGATTCTTTGGGGCATCCGCGTAAGGGTTTGATGCTTATCCACGAGGACGCTGTAGATGCGGTGACCTCTACTAAGAAGGCTGCGGACAAGGGACAGTTCGACCTCTTCGCTGGTTTGACTGGTGATGATGCCGAAGGCGTGGACAATGTGTTCGCAATCGAGGTCCCTGATACCGAGTGGGACCGCAAACACAAGCTCGCAGTCGAGCGCGAAATGCTCGGATTGTACGTGTCCGGCCACCCGCTTGATGGCTTCGAGGAGGCGATTGCGGCTCAAACCGATACGCCAATCACCACCGTCGTGAGTGGCGAAATGCGACATGGCCAGGAAGTAATCATCGGTGGCATTATTTCCGGTGTGGACCGCAGGTTCTCCAAGAAGGATGGTTCGCCGTGGGCGATTGTCACGGTAGAAGACCACAACGGTGCTTCCTGCGAGCTTCTGGTATTTAACCGCGTCTACGCTCTGGTTGCATCCCAGATCGTCGAAGACAACATCATCATCGCCAAAGCCACGATCTCCATACGCGACGATCGCATGAGCCTGTTCTGTAACGACCTCCAAGTCCCTGACCTGGGCGCTGGTAACGGGCAGGGTCTTCCGCTGCGGTTGACGCTGCGCACCGAGCAATGCACGCCAGAAAATATCAAGCTGTTAAAGGACGTTTTGCTTGCTAACCACGGCGAGTCTGACGTCTACCTCAACCTCATTAATGGTGACCAGAAAGCGCTCATGGTGCTCGGCGAACACCTCCGCGTTAACCGCACTGGTTCGCTGATGGGGGACCTCAAAGCCACCATGGGGCCGGGGATCCTGGGCTGATGTGCTCGACGATTCTGTCGGGCTTTCGGTGGAGAATCAACGTTTGATCGATGCCGTTTTGTCTTCGGTTACCGCTCCTGAAAGCTCCATGTACTGACACTACAGACAGTGGTGGAAACAAATGCACCAAAGATTGCGTTGGAGGTAAAGGGTACATGAATAGTAATAAAAAGTCAGAGAAATACACTCCGGGCCCAATTTCAGCAGCTCAACTTCTGCTCAACCGCGAAAAAGAAGGGAAGGCGACAATCCCTATTCCTGACCGCGTTCGCAAAATGGCAGCGTACGGCGAGGGTTCAAAAATCGCATAGGCGCGGGCAGGAGTATCCGCTCTGCTGTCGACGCTGAAGAGAGCGAATCATCTGACACGGATACATTGAGGCTCGGGATACCCGAGCCTCTTGTGAATACGTAGGCATCGTAAGTGTCTGAATATAATTCCCTAGCAAAGTTCCCGAAATGGACTGAGCTGTCTACAATGGTTCGGGATTGCAGACTTTGCGTCCCCGGAGCCCCGGTGTTACAGCTATAGAGAAGGAGAGACTGTGTCAGTCGATCACATCCGTACTACCCACGTGGGTTCTTTGCCACGCACCCCAGAGCTGCTGGATGCGAACCTCAAGCGCGCTGCTGGTGACATCACCGAGGAGCAGTTCTTTGAGATTCTGCAGAAGTCCGTGGATGAGGTCGTCAAGCGCCAGGTAGACCTAGGCATTGATATCGTCAACGAAGGCGAATACGGTCACGTGACCTCCGGTGCTGTCGACTACGGCGCATGGTGGAATTACATCTTCACCCGCCTCGGTGGCCTGACAATGACTGACGAAGACCGTTGGGCAAACCAGGACATCGTCCGCTCTACTCCGGGCAACATTCAGCTGACCTCGTTTGCTGACCGCCGTGACCGCGTGAAGTTTAACGAGGCCTACAGCGACCCCGACTCCGGTATCTTCACCGGACGGGCAGCAGTGGGCAATCCCAAGTTCACCGGGGAAATCACTTACATCGGCCAGAAGGAAGTAGACACCGACGTCGAACTTCTGAAGAACGCCATGAACGCGGCCGGAGTTAAGGACGGCTTCGTTGCTGCTATTTCCCCAGGTTCCGCAGCGCGCCTCAAGGACGAGTTCTACGGCGACGACACCGCTGTGGTCAACGCTGCAGCCAAGGCCCTGCACCACGAGTACAAGGCAATTACCGACGCCGGCCTGACCGTCCAGCTCGACGCTCCTGACTTGGCAGAAGCGTGGGACCAGATTAACCCAGAGCCCACCATCGAGGATTACCGCGCATGGATCCGCATCCGGATCGACGCAATCAACGATGCTCTCAAGGGGCTTCCTAAGGAGCAGACCCGTCTCCACATTTGCTGGGGTTCCTGGCACGGTCCGCACACCACCGACGTTCCATTCGGTGACATCATCGAGGAGATTCTGCGCGCTGAAGTCGGTGCCTACTCCTTCGAAGGTGCCTCCCCACGCCACGCACACGAATGGCGTGTCTGGCAGGAACACACTCTGCCTGAGGGCACTTTGATCTACCCAGGCGTTATCTCGCACTCGATGAACGCCGTTGAGCACCCACGTCTGGTCGCTGACCGCATCGTTCAGTTCGCTGAACTCGTCGGCCCGGAGCGCGTTGTTGCATCGACTGACTGCGGTCTCGGTGGCCGCCTGCATCACCAGATTGCATGGGCAAAGCTGGAATCGCTCGTCGAAGGCGCACGCATCGCATCCCGCGAGCTCTTCTAAACCCAGAGCAAAAAGGGCAGGCCCTCGGACTCGAATCCGAGGGCCTGCCCTTTGCTTATCACTAGGCGCGGGGAGAATCCCCGCCAACCTAATTTTTTTAGATGCGTACACCCCACGAAGCGAGGGTATTGCGCACAGCCTGTGCTGCATTCGGATCAAACTTCAGAATCACGGTGCCCAGGGAGACCAAACCGTAAAGGATCGAAAAGATACCTTGGACGACGGTGAAGAACATTTCAGCCTCAGGTGTGAGCCGTGCCCACTCAGGCAGCCGTTCATTGTTGCACTTACGCAGCTCGTTAGCTTCCTGGTCGGTGAGCTCTTTGTTCTTGCGGTCTTTTTCAAAGAGCGGGTTGCACACCTTCTTGCGCTCTTCCGACATCGGAGGAACGGAGCTGCCGCTTGACGATTCCTTACCCTGTTCTTTCTTGGAAGATTTGTCATCTTCCTTCTTCTTGGCCCCCTCAACCTGCGCGTCGGTCTCCACATCAGAGTTCTTGTCGCTTGCTGGTTCAGTGGAAACTACCGGGGCTGAATCTCCGGATGCGGTGGTGTTTTCAGCAGCTACTGCTGGTGCAGTAATGCTGCATGCGGTAGCAAAAGCAAGGGTAGCGGCAAGTAGGCGACGCTTCACGTGGTACTCCTCAGCGGATTAGGACATATACATACGAATTGGCTGGGTGCCAGATTCATAATCTGTGAATAATCTAGCAGCCAAAACTGCTCCATGCTAGTGCACCGGAATGCGGGTGCACTGACTATGATTACGTTTCATGACAAATACGCACTCCGAAAAGCAGCCTGTTGTACCAACTGATGAGGTGCATGCTGCAGACATTCAGCAGGCCCAGGCCCGTATTTCAACTGTGATTGCACCTACACCTTTGGAATACTGCCCACGTCTTTCGGAGGCCACCGGAGCTGATATTTACCTCAAACGTGAGGACTTGCAGGATGTGCGTTCCTACAAGATCCGCGGAGCGTACAACGCCATTAGCCGCCTCTCTGAAAGCGAGCGCGCAGCCGGTGTTGTGGCGGCGTCGGCAGGCAATCATGCCCAGGGCGTGGCGTATGCGTGCAAGGCTATGGGGATCAAGGGAAAGATCTTCGTTCCGAATCCCACTCCGAAGCAGAAGCGTGACCGCATTATGGTGCACGGCGGCGACGCCGTGGAACTCGTGGTGACCGGCAATAACTTCGACGAGGCCGCAGAAGCTGCACGGAAGGACGCTGCGGAGCGCGGGGCGACAATGGTGGAGCCTTTCGACGCCCGCGACACCGTTATCGGTCAAGGCACCGTGGCAGCGGAGGTCCTGTCCCAGTTGACGTCGATGGGCAAATCTTTGGACATGATTACCGTGCCCGTCGGGGGCGGTGGCTTGCTTGCTGGCGTGGTTTCCTATCTTGCCGATATGGCCCCGTTAACCGCTGTTGCTGCGGTGGAACCGGCAGGTGCTGCCTCCATGCATGCAGCGCTTGAAGCAAACCACCCGGTAACACTCGATGAGGTTGACAACTTTGTCGACGGCGCTTCAGTCAAACGCACCGGCGACATCAACTTTGCCATCATCGAACGGAATAAGGGCCGCATCCATCCGCTCGTGGTTTCCGAAGGCGCGGTGTGCACAGAGATGCTGGACCTGTACCAGAACGAGGGCATCATCACGGAGCCTGCCGGTGCGCTGTCTGTGGCTGCGCTTAAGGAGTTGAAGTTTTCCCCGGGTGAGACCGTGGTGTGCATCATCTCGGGTGGTAACAACGACGTTCTGCGCTACAACGAGATCATGGAACGCTCCCTGGTTCATCGTGGGCTGCGCCACTACTTCCTGGTGAACTTCCCCCAGGAGCCAGGCCAATTGCGGGCATTCCTGACAGAGGTGCTTGGCCCTGACGATGACATCACCCGCTTCGAATACTTGAAGCGCAACAATCGTGACACTGGTGCTGCACTCGTTGGCCTCGAGCTAGGTTCTGCTGCCGGTCTCGAGGGCCTGCTAGAGCGCATGGACGCGTCCAGCCTGCACATTCAACAACTGCACCCGGGTACGCCGGAGTACGATTTCCTGATCTAGCGTGTAGACGCGCAGCAGAAATCCCCCGAACGCAAGCCAGCGTCCGGGGGATTGTCTGTTTCTAGTTACCTAATGCAACAGCGGCTGCCTTATCGATGCGGCCGAAGTTGTAGTATGCGGCGCAGGCACCTTCTGGGGAGACCATGCAGGTACCGATCGGGGTATCCGGCGTACACGCGGTGCCGAAGACCTTGCACTCCCAGGGTTTGATGCGCCCGGTAAGTACGGAACCGCATTCGCAGGCGACAGGGTCTGCCACGCGCTTGGAGGGGAGGGTGAAGCGGCGCTCGGCGTCGTAGTCGGCGTACGCTTCGGAGATTCCGAAGCCGGAGTTGTCGAGCCAACCGAGGCCGCGCCATTCGAAGGTGTCGCGGATGGTGAAGACTTCGTCGAAAAGCGCCAAGGAGGTTGGGTTTCCTTCTTCACCGACGACGCGCGAATACTGGTTGTCTACTCGCGCCTCGCCGCGTTCAATCGCGCCGGAGACGAATTGTTCGAGCAGCATCGCGACGGATTGCAGGATATCCAATGGTTCGAAGCCTGCGACGGCGACGGGGAGGTTGAATTCTTCTGCGAGGAAGTTGAATGCCTTTGTGCCTACGACGGTTGCTACGTGGCCTGGCCCAATGAAGGCATCGACTTCGGTGTCGCCACCGTCGGCGATGGCGCGGAGTGGTGGTTCGATGGTGACGTGATTGGAAAAGACGCTGAAATTCTTGAGCGCACGCTTCTTGGCGGTGAACAGGGTGACTGCGGTGGACGGTGCTGTGGTTTCGAAGCCAACCGCGAAGTAGACCACGTGCTTGTCGGGGTTGTCTTCAGCAATTTTGAGCGCATCGAGGGGGGAGTAGACGAAACGGATGTCGCAGCCACGTGCTCGTGCTTGTAGCAGGGATTCGTTGGAGCCGGGTACACGCATCATGTCGCCGAAGGTTGCCAGAATGACGTTGGGTTGTTCCGCCAGCCAGAGGGCATCGTCGACGCGTCCCATCGGAATCACGCAGACCGGGCAGCCGGGGCCGTGGACCAGGTCGATGGAATCGGGCAACAGGTTCTCGATGCCGTATCGGTAGATCGTGTGGGTGTGGCCACCGCAGATTTCCATGATCTTGATGGGGTGGTCAAGCTTTTCGGCATCGTGGGTAATGCGCTTCAGTAGGGCGCGGGCGGCGGCGGGGTCGCGGTACTCGTCGACGAATTTCACGGGTGAAAACTCCTCGGAATCTTTACTATGGGATGTGACGTATGAATGCTTTGTAGTTAAAACAATCGAAAATGTTTTAACTAATTTCGGAACTTATGAAGGATTCCAATTCGTCTTCATAAGTATTCGCGCCGAGTTGTTTGATTTGTTGCAGTGTCACATTTGCTTCGTCTTCATCAATCTTGCTCAATGCAAAACCGACGTGGACCAGAACCCATTCACCGACGCTCAGGCCCTCTTCGACCAATAAATCAGTGGAAATGACACGCTGGACGCCACCGATGCTGACGGTTGCGCGAGTCGGTTCCGGAATTTCTACAATTTGAGCGGGTACTCCAAGACACATGGCTTTAAAACTCTCTCCTTCGTGTACTACCGTCAAATGTAACACCATCTATGGGATTTTCTGGAAAGGAAGCGGTTTATCATGGAGCCGAAAAATAGGCTCAACGAAGATCAGGGTCGCGTTAATTCCAACATTGCTCGGGTCCGCAGGCACCCGGCGCGGCTCAAGGATGAATTCATTACGCTTTCGCACGGCGCTGGTGGCAAGCAGTCGACCACGCTGCTCGACAGGCTCTTTTTCGACGTTTACGGCAATGATCTTCTCGGCCAGGGGGGCGATTCGGCAGTCGTTGATTTGGCCGAATTAACCGCAGGCGGCGCCAAGTTGGCGATGTCTACTGACTCCTACGTGGTTAACCCCATCGAGTTCCCGGGCGGAAATATCGGTGAGCTAGCTATCAATGGCACAGTGAATGACCTTTCGGTCGCAGGTGCTGTCCCGAAGCTTATTTCTGTGGGTTTCATCCTGGAAGAAGGACTCTCGGTAGAGACGTTGCGTCATATCGTGGAGTCGATGAAGGAAGCAGCGGACGCGGCAGGCGTCACTATCGCAACGGGTGACACGAAGGTTGTCCCGCGCGGTGCCGCCGACAAGCTGTATATCAACACCGCCGGTGTGGGCATCATTCCTGAAGGTCGCCACGTGGGGCAGGATCAGGTGAAGGTGGGAGACACGATTATCGTTTCCGGCCCAATCGCTGACCACGGCATGTCCGTGATGATGGCCCGCGGCGATCTCGCTCTAGACGCCCCGATTGAGTCTGACACCCGCTCCATTAACGGCCTGGTTGAAGCACTGCTCAAGGCAGCGCCGAATACGCACTGGATGCGCGACGCCACCCGTGGTGGTGTGGCAACAGTTGCTAATGAGCTTGCCGACGACACCGGGCTCGCCGTGATCCTCGAAGACGAAAACATTCCTGTCAATCAGATGACGCGCGCAGCCTGTGACATCCTGGGTATCGACCCGCTCTACGTAGCCAATGAGGGCACGTTCATTGCGGTCGTCGCCGCAGATGAAGCAGATGCTGCAGTCGAAGCCCTGCGCGAAGCAGGCGCACCGGGGGCTGCCAAGATTGGCCGCATCGGTGAAGAACCAGCAGCTTCCGTAGTTCTGGTAACCGGTTTCGGTGGCGCCCGCATGGTGGACAAGCTTGCCGGCGATCCGCTTCCACGAATCTGCTAAACGCGTAGGCGCGCGGCGTCGTCCACGCCTAAAGCGCCAGCGGCGGCCTGTCCTAGAGCGAGGCCGCCGTCGTTTGCCGGAACTACCTCATGCTCCAGCAAGTCCAGGCCCTGCTGGGAAAGGTATGCGCGCAGGTCTCCCACGAGAAGTTGGTTGAGGGCACACCCTCCGCTCACACCCACCACGGTGGTGCCATGCTTCCGGGCAGCTTTGACCATCTCTGATCCGACGAGCGCTGCACATCCAGTATGGAACCTGCGCGCCCGCACGCTCGCGGGCAGGCTGTCATCGAGACAGTCTGCAACGAGCTGAGACCACGTCGGGTCGTAGTGGGAAGGGGCGGCTTCTGCTGCCGCGCACGCCTCTAGCTCCATCGCGGCTTGGCCTTCGTAGCTGACACTTTCGCGATAGACGCCGATGAGGTAGGCGGCGGCGTCGAAAAGCCTTCCCAGAGAACTGCATTGCACAGTCCCAGTGCCGTGACGCAGTTGCGAATCCACAACCTGGAGCGCCACCGGGTCAACGGAAGAAAAATCAGCCCGATCGCCAACGAGAGCGCGGGCTAACCGCCACGGGTGCACAACTGCCTGGTTGCCGCCAGCCAACGTGAAAGTGGGCATGTATGCCTCACGAGTCCACTCTGGGCCAGGGGAGCAGTGCAGGATTTCACAGCCCCAGATCGTTCCATCTGTGCCATAGCCTGTCCCATCAAGAACTGCGACGACCGCATCCTCGGTCACCTGGTGTTCCGCCAGCAATGCCCGCGCGTGCGCATGGTGATGCTGGACCTGGATAAGCGCAATATCGTGGTCCGCTGCGTAATCTTCGGCCCACGCTACCGTCGAGTAGCTGGGGTGGAGGTCAGCAACCACCGCGTCGGGGGTTACGCGATGCATACGCACCAAATCCGCGACGGCCTGGTTCAAGGCTTTGCGCCCCTCCCACGATTCCTGGTCGCCGATGTGTGGGAAAAGGTGCACCCGTTGGCCCACCATGAGAGCCGGAGCATTCTTCAACTCAGCGCCCACGGCAACAATCGCGCGATCCGAAGCATCGGAGGCGATATCGATGGGCATGGGCGCCATCCCACGACCACGCCGAATAATTCGACGACCACGCATGACGGAATCCTCAGCCGCCCGATAAATAGGCCGATCGTGCATGACAAAAGCATCCGCAAACCCGCCCAACTTTTCCCGCGCCTGCCCATTATCTATGCACACCGGCTGCCCCGACGGATTACCCGACGTCGCCACAACCGGACGATCCACCAAGAGTTCGTGCAATGGCGAATAGGGGACCATAACCCCAATTTCTGTAAGGCCGGGAGCAACAAGTGGATCCAACGCGGCCTTCCGCGGAGCAATAACAATCGGAGCCGCAGTCCCGTGCATAATTGACGACAGCTCAGGGCTCAGTTCAACAATGTCTTCCGGAGTGGACGACATCACCGCAAAGGGCTTCGCTGGTCGACGTTTGCGCTCCCGCAGGTTCGTCAGCGAGGTCTGCGCGCCGGGGCCGTAAGCAGAGGCCATGAGGTGGAAACCACCAATACCTTTAACCGCGACGATCTTTCCTTCGTCCCATAACTGGTGAACGCGGGCGGCGAGCACGTCGGGGGTGCCGTCGACACGAGTGCCGTCCGCGTTTTCGATCCACATGCGTGGCCCGCAATTGGGGCAGCTGATCGGTTGGGCGTGAAAGCGCCGGTCAACCGGATTAGTATATTCCCGTTCGCAGTCGGGGCACATGGGAAAGCCTGCCATAGTTGTTGCGGGGCGGTCATAGGGCACGTCGGTGATGATTGTCAGCCGTGGCCCGCATTCGGTGCACGTGATGAAAGGGTGGTGGTACCTGCGGTTGGCGGGGTCGTGGAATTCCGCGCGGCAGTTGTCACACATGGCCGTATCCGGTGGGATGAGCGTCGGAGTGCCGGCGACGTGGTCGGATTCGACGATGCGGAATGCGGATTCGCCGTCTACTAGCGGTATTTCGCGAACTGTGTGCCCGTTGATTTTTGCGATAGCCGGGGCGGTGTCGACCATGTCGGCGAAAAAGCAATCGATGGATTGTGGGGTGCCTTGGGCTTCTATGAAGACTTCGACGTCGTTATTGCCCACGAATCCGGTGAGCGGATACTGTGCGGCAGTACGTGCGACGTGGGGGCGAAATCCGACCCCTTGGACGATGCCAGAAACTGTGTACCTGCGCCGAATGCTTTCCATAAGAACCCACATTAATGGTTTTACAATTACCTATTAGAATGAGGGGCATGCACGAAGTCGCCCTTAGTCACCAACTCGCATCCGTGGTGTCGCGGGCAGCAGCAGGGCGCTGCGTAGTGGGAGTCCGTCTTGAAGTCGGGGCACTGCGTCAAGTGGTGCCCGAAACGTTG
This sequence comes from Corynebacterium renale, assembly GCF_002563965.1. Taxonomy (NCBI): domain Bacteria; kingdom Bacillati; phylum Actinomycetota; class Actinomycetes; order Mycobacteriales; family Corynebacteriaceae; genus Corynebacterium; species Corynebacterium renale. Next base: position 1,614,123 of record NZ_PDJF01000001.1, read on the forward strand.
CAATGGGCGTGGCAGTTCGTCGCCCCGACGCGCGGGCTCAATCCCGTAGAGCTCACAATTATTCGGGTTCCTGCCGTCGTCGAATGCGCGGCGGGACATCGAACGACCCTGTCTGGTGAGCTTGACGTACGCTGCCCCCAGTGCCCGGAGCCGACGACCGTGGTGGCGGGTGAGGAATTTCGTGTGCTTGATATTGATGTCGAGTAACCGCTCAAGAGAGGTAGATCCCAATGGGTAGATTCCACCGCCACGATGACGGAACTGTCCACGCGCACCATCACGACCACGATCACGCGCATGACCACAGCCACGAACACAGTCACACCAATCCTGTGTCCGAGCACGGCGACCACTCCAAGTACGCCACTGGCTCGCAGCGCGTTGAGGTTCTAGAGGACATCTTCACCGAAAATGATGCCTGCGCGGACTCCAATAAAAAGCTTTTCGACGACCATTCGGTGACGTGCGTGAACCTTATGAGCTCTCCGGGGGCAGGTAAAACGACGGTGCTCCGTAAAGTCCTTGAGGCTGCCCAGGGCGTCGTTCGCATGGGAGTTGTCGAAGGCGATATTGAAACATCCATTGACGCAGACAAGCTTGAAGGCTTGGGTGCGCAAATTGCGTTGCTTAATACCGGCGACGGTTTCGGCGGGGAATGCCACTTGGATGCTCCAATGGTGTCGCATGCTTTAAAAAAATTAGACCTTGATGATCTCGATTGCGTGATTATTGAAAACGTGGGCAATTTGGTGTGTCCTGCGGAATTTGAGGTCGGTGCTCACCGTAAGGCAATGATTGCCTCAGTAACTGAAGGCGAAGATAAGCCTCTGAAATACCCGGTCATGTTCCGCAGTGTTAATGCAATTGTCATCAATAAGATTGATTTATTGCCTTATGTTCCGTTCGATATCGAGCAATTTAAGGAAAACATTCGGAAGGTGAATCCCACTGCGGAGATCTTCGAGATGTCTGCATATACGGGAGAAGGGGTTAAACCTTTCCTGCAGTGGATTGACGCGCGTTTGGCATAAGCGCAGCTAAAGGTATTTCGCTACATTAATGGTGCGGAAATATCGTTTCTCTTAATGGTGCTCATAGTGTTATTCTTCAAATAGGTAAGAGGACTGACCAGTTGCGGTTCTCTCCAGTGGCAGAAGGCCCGGGCGCGTATTTCTATGGCTGACTGAGGCCTTAAGGAAATAGTGTGAGGATCTTGATTAATGAATCTTGAAAACGCATGGCTTGGGTCTACACTCTGGGACAATTTGAAAGCACGGGGGGTTAGCCGCCGTAGTTTCATGGGCATGTGTGCCGCAATGTCTGGACTGTTTGCCGTAGGCAAGCCGGACCCCGCCTATGCCGTTGATGCTGAGACCGAAAAGATTAGTGAGGCCCTCGGTGGGGCGAAGAAGCCGAACGTTGCCTGGCTTCAGCTCCAGGAGTGCACCGGTTGCATGGAATCATTGCTGCGTTCTGGTTCCTCAACGGTAGAAGATCTGGTGCTTAACCAGATGTCCATGAACTACAACGAGCTCGTCATGGCAGCTTCGGGTGAAGCGGCTGAAAAGGCTCTGCACGACCTCAACCAGGAACCACACATCCTTGTGGTCAACGGTTCCGTCCCTCTCAAGGAAAACGGCGCGTACTGCACCATCGGCGGTAAGAGTGCGGAGCAGGTCCTGCGCGAGGCTGCTGAAAACGCAACCGTGGTGCTTTCGGTCGGGGCGTGCGCAGTGTGGGGCAGCGTCCAGGCAGCGAACCCGAACCCTTCGGGTGCTGTGGGCATCGACCAGATCATCAAAGACAAGCCGATTGTCCAGGTTGCCGGTTGCCCGCCCATCGGCGAAGTAATCACCGCAACCATTACGTACCTGCTCACTTATGGCAAACCACCAAAGGTGGACACGCAGGGGCGCCCGCTGTTCGCTTATGATCAGCGCATCCACGATTCCTGCGAGCGTCGTCCGCACTTCGATGCCGGGCAGTTCGTGCGCACCTTCGACGACGAAGGTGCCCGCAACGGCTGGTGTCTGTACGAAGTCGGCTGTAAGGGCCCATCGACGTACGCACCATGCCCAATCGTGCAGTGGAACATGAAGACCAGCTGGCCCATTGGCGCAGGACACCCCTGCATCGGCTGCACGGAAAAAGATTTCTTTGACAAGTTCACGCCGTTCTACGAAACGCTTCCAAACGTTAAGGGCTTCGGGATTGAGGCCAGTGCGGAACAAATTGGCCTCGGACTATTGGGTGTCGCCGGCGCTGGTGTAGCTGTTCATGGTGCGATTACCACGTTCAAGACCATCGGCGTGCGTAACTCCACGGGTGAGGTGGAACTCCTCGCAGCATTTGGCGATGAACCAGGTGCGGAAGGAACCCGCACAGCGTCACCCACCACGGCCACGACTCAGCAGTCTGAAGGAGAATAAGCATGGCAACTGAAAGAATCGTTGTAGACCCGCTCACCCGCATCGAGGGCCACCTGCGTATGGAGTTGGAGGCCAGCAACGGGAAGATCACCGAAGCCTGGAGTGAGTCCACCCAATACCGTGGCATCGAAGAAATTTGCAAGGACCGCGATCCGCGTGACGTCTGGGCATTCGTCGGACGTATCTGTGGCGTGTGCACGGCAGTGCACTCGATTGCTTCCGTGCATGCCGTGGAAGATGCCATTGGCTCCAAACCACCACGCCAGGCGCAGCTGATTCGTGACCTCGTATTGTCCTCCCAGGAGATTCACGACCACGTCGTGCACTTCTACCATCTCCACGCTCTCGACTGGGTTAACGTGGTTTCGGCTGCCGAAGCGGATCCGAAGAAGGCCGTCGAGTTCGCACAGTCCATTGGCTCGAAGTGGAAGCTCAACTCCGAAGAAAAGTTCGCCCAGGTCAAGAAGACGCTGCAGGACGTCCTGAGCTCCGGGCAGCTGTCCATCTTCACTAACGGCTACTGGGATCACCCCGACTACCGCCTTCCACCTGAGGCAAACCTCATGGCGGTATCCCACTACTTGGATGCGCTGCAGTTCCAGCGTTCCATCATTCGCATCAACACTGTGTTCGGCGGAAAGAACCCGCACCCGAACTTCCTTGTCGGCGGCATGGCATGTTCGATCGATACGGAGAAGTCAGAGACCGTCAACCAAGTTCAGATCGACAAGATTGAGCAGTGGATTGATGAAATCTACGAGTTCGTCAACGACTGCTACCTGCCTGACGCCCTCGCAATTATGGATGTGTACAAGGATTACTTCGAGATCGGCGCCGCCGCGCCAAACTTCCTCGCAGTAGGCACCGCGGGCGCCGCGTATGTGGGCAAGGATCTGGATCATCCAGTCTCCTTCGGAAATGACGGGGTTATGCCGGGAGCAATTCTCGACGGCGACTACACCAAGATCCATCCGCTAGACACTGACCAAATCTTGGAATACGTGTCTTCGGCCTGGTTCAACTACGAAGAAGGAAATGACAAAGGCCTGCACCCAACGGTCGGGGAGACCACCCCGGACTACACCGGGCCGCAGCCTCCATACAGCTGGCTATCCGACGCGGAAGACGGACGCTACACGTTCTCCAAGGCGCCACGCTACGCTGGCCGATCCACCCAGGTTGGCCCCATCGCCCGCGTTCTGTCGGCCTACATTCAGGACCATAAGCGCACCCGTGAACTCGTCGATGTTGCGTTGAAGAAGTACGGTATTGGCGTAGATAAGCTGAATTCGACCGGCGGTCGCACCCTAGCCCGCGCGGTAGAAAGCGTTACCGTGGCCGAAAAGCTGCGTGACGTGATCATGCCAGAATTTGTGAAGAACTTGCGCGAAGGGGACTTCGACGTCTTCGATGCCACGAAGTGGGAGCCATCCAGCTGGCCGGAGGAATGCTCCGGTTTCGCAGTCGTCGAGGTAGCTCGTGGCATGCTCAGCCACTGGGTCACTATTAAGGACAAGAAGGTGGCCAATTACCAGGCTGTTGTCCCGACCACTTGGCTTGCGGGTGGCCGTGACCCAGAAGGTAATCGTGGCCCGTACGAAGAATCTCTCGCTGGCAGCGGTGACCACCCACTTGTCGACCCGGAACAGCCACTCGAAGTGCTGCGCACCATCCACTCGTTCGACCCGTGCATGTCGTGTGGCGTGCACGTCTTCGACCCTGAGGGAAATGAACTTTTCCAGGTGATGACACAATGAGTAACACACTCCAACCAACCCACGCCAAAGACATGGCGATTCGGGTGTACCAGGCTTTCGCCGTCGATACGCTCTCGCCGACGGAAATCCTGGCCGCCGCTGCAGTCGCCCCCAAGGGGTCCCAAGACCCTGTGGACCAGGCACTCGTCGGTTCCCTGAAGGCCAATCGGCCTGACCTGACGCCTGAGTACGTGGATGCGGCGCACTTCGAATTAGCGACGCCAGAGCGTCGGTATTCCGTCGCGCACACGGACACCGCCGACATCATTCGTGGTGACATGGATTCTGTTGTTGAAGCTTCGGTGTCTAACCGCGCGCAGCGTGCCCTCTTGCGCAAAAACGCACGGGCGATGCACAAACTAGGGTGGCGCTGCCTAGGTGTCGCAGTTGCCGAAAAGGATCTCCTAGGCAACGTTGGGGACATGCGCCTCCAGGGGTTTGTCGCACTAGCCCCGGTCAGTGCAGGAAAGCTGGCGGCCGACGTCAACGACAACCCCAGCGACTGGGTACGTGTCGAACTGTGGCCTGCGGCATTGCGCTGGCAGCACTGGATTAACCTTTTCTTGATCATTTTGCTGACGCTCACCGGCTATTACATCATGGATCCGTTCTTCGGCCAGCAACCCGGACAAGACACGGGCTACCTGATGGGCTGGATTCGGTTCGCACATATCGCGTCTGGATTCGCCTGGATTGTGCTTGCGCTCTGGAGAGTCTGGCTGCTCTGCGTATCCAAGCAGCGCCAAAACCAGTGGCGTTCGCTGTGGCCGATATACAGCAAAGAAGACGCCAAGAATATCTTGCGCACCGCGCAGCATTACCTGTTCTTGGGTAAGGAAGAACCTCCGCTGTACATCGGGCACAACGGCCTCCAGCAAATTTCCTACAGCGGTATCTATGGCTTGTGCATCCTGCAGATCATTAGCGGCATGGCATTGTACGCACTGGCTAAGCCAGCTACATGGTACTGGGATATTGTGCGCCTACCAGTGGATTGGTTTGGCGTCCCGTGGGTTCGTCTAGGGCATGCGTTGATCATGTTCATTATTTGGGTATTCGTGGTCATCCACGTCTACTTGGTGATCCGCGCAGACTCCGTCGAGAAGTACTCCGGTCTGTCTGCCATGCTCAACGGTGGCTTGTGGCTGCACCGTGGTGGTAATCCTGTCGACGGGCCACGCATCGGTTAAGCCATGGACACTGCTTCTGTTCCTGCGATTACCTGCTTAGCGGTGGGTAACACAATCATGGGCGATGACGGCATCGGGCAGGCCATTTTGACGGAGTTACAAGCCGTTGGCCCGACTTCGGTGTACTACCACGATGGCGCCATCGCCGGACTCGAACTTCTCGGAGAGTTCGAGGATGCAGACAAACTGCTTATTCTCGACGCCACCGCCGGCCCAGGAGCCCCCGGGTCCGTGGTGCACGTCGCCGGGGCCGATATTCCCCGCGTAATTCCCCAGAATGTGTCCCCGCACCAGGTCGGTGTGATGGATCTTCTGGCAGCGAGCAGGCTCCTTGGAAATGAACCGGAAGATCTGGCACTGGTCGGTGTGGTTGCCGAGACCGTGGACCTGCGCGTGGGGCTCAGCGGGGCAGCACAGTCTGGAATCGCGGCCGCGGTGGAGCGTGCTCGCCTCCAACTCGAATGGTGGGCTGCAGGTAACGCGGGGCTGCCAGAAACGTGAGTGCGCGTGCCGGCTATTCGTCGGTATCTACGTCAATGTAGGAAATATCGAATTCCTTGCCGCGCCGCAGTTCAGCCGTTCCGGTACCACATACGGGGCAGGACAGGTCGAAGTATTCGTCGATGGGCTGTTCGCGCTGGCAGGTTGGGCACCACACGGTTGCGGTGACGGGTTCGATGTGCAGCTCGGCGTTCTCACAGGCTGTACCCTGTCGGGCTAGGAACCAAGCGCCGTCGAGTGCGTCGATGACTACGCCGGAAAAACTTCCCACGGTCAAGCCGACTGCACGGATGGTTTTGCCTTCGGCGGCTTCGCTGGCGGTGCGGGTAACTCCGGTGAGCAAACTCAATTCATGCATAAAATCTATAGTAGTTCGTGGTAGAGGAGGCCCTCTGTTGGGCGAGAAAATTCAATTGAATCAGGCCGTCGACCCAGGACTTGCTACGGTTTTCATCAGCCAACCCACTGGCACCACGGCCCCTCAAGGCGTAGAGGCCCGTTTCGATTTGAGCAGCTTTCCGCGGATTGAAAGCATGCTTGTCGACCTGCCGATGGAGCACATTGCAGACATCGTTACTAAAATTTGCGGGCTGTGCCCGGTGACGCATCATCTTGCTGTCTACCAAGCGTGGGAACATATGCGAGGCTTCCGGCCCGCTGACATCCCACCGCGCGCCCAGGCTGTGCGCACGCTTCTGCATTACGGTTCCGTCTTGGATACCGTCGCACCCAAGCTCATAATGACCTACCGGCAAGCAGCAGTGACCATCAAGAAAGCCGGCAAGGCACTGCAACGTGCGGCGGGGATGGAAGGTCACTTCCCGCATGTAGCCACCGTCGGCGGAGTGCTTCACGACGTCACCGTTACCCCCGAACTGCGTGCAATTGTAGAAGAAGCTCTGGACGTAGCCCGCGCGCTGCCAGTAGCTGAACCTATCCCGTGCAGTGGTGGCGACCTCTTCCAAAGCGACGCCTCAGGTAACTGGGACCCGCTTGGAAGCCACGTCCGCTACGCAGATAGCGCGCACTGCGAAGTTTTCCCTGTCGAGGAGTTCTTCGACCGCGTCCATGAACGCCACCCCGGGGAGATTGTTCCCCGCCCGTACATAGACACCCCCACAGGTAAGGCCTTGTACCGCGTCGGACCGCGTACCCATGCTGGCGACGGGGAAGACCCATGGGGGATCGTGGAAGCGCTATCCAAGAGCCTGCGAATTCTTTCGCAGATCGCGGAGACTGATGCACAGCTCGTCGGCACGCCCTCCCAGGAACCCACCCGGACTGGCGTCGGCCTTGTCGACGGCCCCCGCGGTGTGCTTGCCCACGCTTACGAAGTCGACGAGAACGAAGTGGTGACCGCCGCTCACGTGCTTACCCCCACAGCGCAGAACGAACCGTGGCTCGCTGAGCTGCTCACGGAAGCATGCTCTGGGCCAGACAACGAACGCACGTCACGGGCGGAAGCGGCAATTCGCGCCGCAGACCCCTGCATGCCGTGCGCTTCCATGCCCCCTGGCATGATGAACATTGAGTTTAAGGAGGAACCATGTGCCTAGGAGTTCCAGGCAAAGTACTCACTACCGGTGATAAAACCAGCCCTATGCCGATGGGCACCATTGACGTCGAAGGCGAAGAACGTCCTTGCTGCTTCGCCTACGTACCCGAGGTAGAAGAAGGCAACTACGTCCTATTCCAACACGGCTTCGCCATCGACATCGTGGCGGAGGAGGACGCACACGCCACCTTGCACACCATGCGTTCCTTCGACATGCTTAACAGATGACCTCTTACCAGCTACCGGCACCCGAGATTACGTTTACCGACGAAGTGGAAATTAAGCGTTCGCGCTTTATCACCTTCATTCGACGAGTGAGCAATTCGGAGGAAGCACGGGCTTTCATCCACGAGATTAAAGGCGAATATCCTGACGCGCGGCATCACTGCAGTGCTTTCATCCACCATGTTGAGGACGCGTTGCCCGTAGAACGCTCGTCAGACGATGGGGAGCCGTCCGGGACGGCTGGAGCCCCGATGCTCGAGCAGCTGAAGGGATCAGGAATGCTAGACATCGCCGCTGTGGTGGTGCGCTATTTCGGCGGTATCAAACTTGGCGCTGGCGGCCTGGTCCACGCCTATTCCAATGCGGTAGGGGACACGTTGCCTAAGGTGACGCGGTATGTCCGCGCGCAAAAGGAACTTGCACAAACCAGCGCCCCGCACGCAGCGGCCGGAAAACTTGAAGCCGATATTCGTGCCCGTGGCATCACCGTCACCGATGTGTCCTATGGGGCTGCGGTCACCATCACAATGGCTACTGAGCCTGGCAGCTTTGACGTGCTAGAGGACACCCTCGCTGCACTGACTGCGGGCCAAGCAACCCTGAAACGTGCCGGCACGGCCTGGGTGGAGTATCCCGCGGTAGACTAACTGCTATGACTTTGAGCCAACGCCCCACGAATCCAATTGAAGCCCGTAAGCAAGCTGTGCGAAAGTACAGTCGCAACGCCGTCGTCTGGAGTGCTGGGTCCATTGGCGTAGGCATCGTTTTTGGCCTTTTGTCTACGCACAGCTTTTTCACGTGGCTGATTATCGGGTTCGTCGTCGCCGTTATTGCCGGCGGCTACAACTACGCCAAAGTCCGCAAGATCGTTAATTACAAAGATCAGCAGTAATTTATGGCTAATCCAGCAACGCAACCTGATGGCGAGCCCGTACGGATTGACGTCTGGGTGTGGGCTGTCCGCCTGATTAAAACGCGTTCGGCTGCTACCGAAGCCGTTCGCGCAGGGCACGTGAAACTCAACGGGCAGTCGGTCAAACCCTCACAGCAAGTGGTACCCGGCGACCGGGTGCGAGTATGGGCGAACCACCACGAAAAAGATGTCGAAGTGGCGGCGACGGTACGCAAACGCGTCGGCGCCCCGGTTGCGGTGCGGTGCTATATCGACCACACTCCGCCACCTCCGCCGAAGGAATTGTTTGTAGCTCCGCCCGTGCGCGACCGAGGCAGTGGACGCCCTACGAAGAAAGAACGCCGCGCGCTGGATCGGCTTCGCGGGCGTTCGAGTTCATAGGTCAGAGATTAAAAAGCGCAGTACCGTCGAGAGGTACTGCGCTTTTGTGGGTGTCTTAGATTCCCCAGTTCGCGGGCGGGAAGTTGATTCCCAGTGGGCGGAAGAAATCTGCGATGCTCAGAGCCCACACGTGGATAAAGTCTGCGACCTGTGGGTTATCGGTGATGGAGGAGCCACCAAAGCTAGAGTTCATGAGCTGTGAACCTTCCTACGCGTGGAGAATTGGATTACGGGACCAGCATACAGCATTCGCACGATGCGGTTATGGGCTCGTGACGCCTGCATCCTGGAGAAGCTGCAGACGCGCGGGCAACCTATCTGCGCGTGCTTTAGGCCGATTGCCTGTATCCGCGGTGCGCTCAATGTGCTTGTCCCCGAAGAGGTACAGAAGGATGTCGTCGATAATGCGAACCTGTCCTGGTTGATACCGATATTTCATGGCCTGCGACACTACATTGAGGTTTTCTACGGTAAGCACTTCACGCAGTTGCTTCACAGTGGTAATCCCGTTGAGCTCGAGGAGTTGATGGAGCCACCGGTAGGAATCGCTTCTCGACGGCGCAAACTTGGTTCCCATCAACATGGAAAGAACACCCGGGAGTGTTTCTGGTGTGAGCTCAACATCATCGGAGGTTCCGGTGCCTCCCGGTTGTTGGAGGGCGGCGATTTGGTCGAATTGTTGGTCGGCAAGTTCGATAAGACCCGCGGCGAGAGTGAAGGCCCGGTCGATTTTCGGGTCGAGGTCTTCAGCGCCACGTTTGTACCGGATGTCGTGTTCAAATTCTGCCCAGGCGTGCTGCAGGACGGTGCGAATCTGGACCTCAAAGACTGTTCCTGCAAGGTCGTCTAGGCCATCGGTGCCCTCGGGGATTTCCAGGATCAGGTGGTGGGAACCGTACCCGAAATCACCGGCAATCTGCGTTTGGGCGGTCTTATTTACCGACCGCAGTAACGTGAAGGAGCGGGTAAGAACGTCCACGGCAATCGGGATTTCTGTGGAATGAAACGTGGTCACGCGAACCCCCACGATGTCGTGGATATCGGTCCACGGTTCGGGGTACACATTTTCACCAGAAGGCGTAGTTTTCTTCGCCTTGGCTTTCAACGATTCCCACGTTTTGATCCGTGCGGTCACGCGATCGAAAGTCACACCGGCGTCGCCAAGCAGATCCTCAATTTCGGCTGCGAGCTGAGTAGCCGCATCCGGGTGTTTGCGGATCCACGCGTGGTAGGTGTTTCCCAGGTTAGCAATCACGTTTTCAGACATCGCAGGCAATTGTAGCTGTGCCACCTACCAGGGAGCTGGGATGGGGAATCCATAGGAATACCGCAGGGGACCGGTAAAGGGCGTTTCAGTTATCATGCGCGACCAATCTGCGGTACAGGCCAAAGCTACGGTGTCTCTGCTATCCACCGCTACGAGTGTGTCTAGACGCGGGCAGAAATATCTGACAGGACAGGCTTGCGGGATCCAGTCCTCAGAAGAATGGCCGCAGTCGGGGGTAAGTATCCCGCAGATATGGTGGTGGAGGCGAGACCATGTGCGTGGATGCGTTAACCAGGCTGCAATGTAATTCCCGCGCACTGTCCATTGCATTGCTGTGACATCGCGGGGAAAACCGGGGATGTTATGCGCACCGCGGCTGAGGAACTCAATACCTGCGTGGTTGCGGGCCCGACGTTCTACATTGAGTGCGGCGCGTTCCCATGCTTGGAGTAGGGAATAGCCGTGGACTGCCATGTCTTTGGGGGTGAGCGGTTGGCCGTCGATTCCTATGGCCACGCGGGCTTGGGTAGACAATGCAACGCTCGGTCCTGCGTAATCAGCTGGGACGATAATCGGTTGCCATGAGTGCGCGGAAGCCTGCTCTAGGGTTTCTGCTGTGTGAGTCAGTGAAGTGTGCATGGAAAAACCTCCCGAGGTTCTAGTCTGTGCGTATATAGACGCGCGGACGTGTTCGGGAGGTTCCCTGGTCTCCGAAATTTTTGACCAGGATGGGCGGGAAGACTAGAAGGGTGGTTGTTCCTCTTGTGGTGATGCATCTACGCCGAGCGCGTTGTACAAATCCTCTGCGGACCAGATGGCAATGTCCTGACCTTTTTGTTGGTACTCACGCGCTTTCTTTTCCTTCGAGGTCACAGAGTGCCACGCTCCTGCAACAAGGATGGTGGTTTTCTTAGTCACGTTCTTACCTACGTGGCCGCCAGCTTGCGCAATGAGGTTCCACAATTGGCCTTTATCCCACGGCTCGAAATCGCCTGTCAGCGTCACGTTCTGCCCGTAGAGCAGAGAGGAGGGGTCTGCTTCTTTATTGGCATCGGGCACCGTGTCCGGGGTGGCTACGGCTTGCCACGGAGCCCTACCGCCAGTCGACTTTGATGACCCGGTTTTCCCACGTGCGGACGTGGCGTCTGTTCCACTGCGCGGTCCGTCCTTGACCTCGGAGTAGCTCAGCAATGCCTCCTGTATTTCGGCACCCGGAGCGGTTTCATCTTGCGGAGGGGTGGGATGTTGGGCAATGGTTGTGCGTTGTGTCGCCACACCTGCGCCTGACCGGTCTTTCAGTACTGGGAATACTTTCTTGTTGGCCATGGTTCCCAGCGTGAGGTAGTGGTCGAAGAATAATTCGGCAAATGAACCCGAGAAACGGTCCCTTCGTGCAGCTCCAAGGACAATCTCCGCGCACGCCCGGGCGTCAGCTAGCGCATCGTGATGTTGTTCGAGGTCGTAGCCGAATTCTTTAGCGACTGTGGGTAACTTGTGGTTTTTTACCTGCAGATTCAAACTACGTGCCAGAGCTAAAGAACAGCCGAAATAGGACGGGGGCAGCTGTGCATCGGAGTATTGCGCCGCCCGTGTGAGGGCTGTTGCATCGAACTGGGCATTGTGTGCTACCAAGGGGAGATCGCCAACGAATGATGCTAAGTCCTGAACCGTTTCTGCGAATTGAGGAGCTTCAGCGACGTCTTCAGCCTGAATCCCGTGGATCGCGATATTGGATTTATCAAAGTTGTCGACCGGCTTCGGAGGCTTGCACAGCGTGACGTAAGAATTTTCGCTGACTACGCCATCGAGGACCTTGACTGCTCCTATCTGGCAGATAGAACCCCAGTCAGAATTAGCAGTCTCTACGTCTACCGCAACAAAGTTGAGGCCGGGAATGGCCACGTTTGCGCCAAGCCCAGGGATGTCCTCGCCCTTCAATGCTGCCTCAATGGCTTCACGGCAGAGCTGTGCTGAGCTTTCTTGACCGGGCGCGAACGCAATAGAGAAGGGTGCGCGGGAATCGTCTGAAAACTCCACGCTCAGGTGCCCAAGTGCGGCAGAAGTGGGGGACTGAAGCGTCACCGCAGACAGGTCCTCGACCGCAATATGCGCTTCCGGCGTACCGCGCAATGCGGTTAACAATGCGCCGTAGTGCACGTCGATAGCCTCGGCGCTGACGTTGACGTGAGCTCCATGTGCCGTAATCACTTGTGCCTTGAGTCCTTTCGTATGGCTTGCCCGAACCAGGAAGTTCGATTACTCACCGGCTTTCGGGGTACGGGCTAAGTCGATTTCTTCCGTAGTGTAGTCGGCTGCCTAGACACGTGGGTGTGACGCTAGCAAAGCATTCGAACACCGCAGTTCACGCGATTACGACGTCCTATGTAGCAACGTTGCGTTCACGATGAGCTCTACGCCAGCGTTAAAACTTGCATCTTGGTCTGCCAAAGATTCCTGCCCCAACTGTTCCAAAGTTTGTTGGTTCAATACCGCTCCAACGCAGTAGTGCAGAAGCGTTTCAGCGCCAAGGGCTCCGCGTTCGGGGGCGCATTGACCCGCCTCGGTAAACGAGGAAGTCCATACTTCGATAATCCCGCGCAACGCAATGGGGTCTGCCAGGCCGACTGATACGACATCTGCTCCATCGCGTACGGAAAGCACGCAACGTCGAAAAGCAGTCGCCCGATCGGCCGGTGACATGTAATCCGTCGTGAGAGCCGGCTGGATGATGTGCGAACTTAAAGCTCTAAGCAGTTCCTGCTTATTTGCAACATGCCAGTACAAAGCACCCGGCGCGACCCCTAAATCCGATGCCACCCTGCGCATAGTCACGTCTCCTAGGCCGTAGCGGCGAAGGATTGTAAACGCTGCATCAACGATGCTGTGACGAGTTAGCTGCACAGGTTCCACCTTAGCAAGGTGGGTACTTACGTCTCAGGCCTATGCGCACCGGGATGTACTGAGCTCAAGGGGAGTTAACAGTACGTTTTCAGAAAGCCCTGATAATATAAAAACTCCTAAACATTGACCGCTACTCTGGGAGTTGAAAATTCAGTGAAGAAAATCTCAACTATGAAGATGTCCGCCATGGCCGTCGCCTTGACCCTGCCTTTGGCGCTCACTGCGTGTGGCAACGATAACGAGGACTCGGCCGCAACCGAAACTGCGACCGCAACGTCGACTAAGACTTCTACCTCTACTTCCGCTACGAGCTCCGAAGAGTCCTCGACCGAAGAGACCACCGGGCAAAACCCTGATGGCCAGGAGCCACGCCCAGAAGGTGAACAGCAGGTTCCAACTATCCAGGACCCGATTGCTGCTCTGAGCGCTACGGCGAAGCCGGTTAAACCACTCGAAGCGCCTGCTGCCTCTGAGGCGGATATCCAGCAGATTAACAATCTTCTCGGTGGCCTGGCCCAGCAGAAATCCGTTAAGGGGATGTCGATTTACATGCTGGACAACAGCTGTCCGGCAACCCAGGAAGCCGCTGGCGGAGCAGGTATTCGCCAGCAGATTGAAGCAATCCCAGATCTCACGCTGGAGCAGACAGGCATCGCCGCCATGAACGTGGGACAGGCTACGGACGTGAAATCTGATGGTAACTCTGCAACCGCGAGCGTTACCTCGCAGATTCAGGGGCCAAACGGCACCGAGAGCGTGACCGAAACCATGTACTTCACCAAGAATGGCAACGGCCAGTGGCAGTTCTGCTCCCAGCAGTAAACTCCGCGCCGGTTCACAGTTGATACGAAGGCCACGTCTTTAGCCCACCACGAGTGGAGTAAAGGCGTGGCCCTTCTTTTAATGCGGGAATATCGATGACACAGACTTTGCATACCTCCCTATGCCGGCCAGGTCGTTCGGAACGGCAGCGAGTGGTCAATTCTGCTGCGGGATTCCTCGTTGCGGTATTGCTCATCCATTCCCTTGCTGGGGTGGTGTGGGGCTTAGGCTGGCCGCGGATGGACGTCACGGTGTCTGATGGTGCTGTGGTGCCGTCTTCGGCGCAAGGAGATAACTCGGTCTTCCGTTGGTGGGCGCTCGTGGTTGTCATCAGCGCAGTTATCTGCATTGTGGCGAGCGCTTTCCTCGCCACGCGGTTGCGGGAACGCAATAGTGTCGGGATGGTGTTGTGGGTAGCTGTTGCGTGCGCGATTGGTGCGATGGCTTTGTATAGCGCTGGCGCGCTGGTTGCTTCGCAGATATACGGAGTTCCTGCAGGCTTTGATCCCGCGGAGGGGGACACTTTTAGCGCTATGCGAGCCGTGCCGCTGGGCGCAGCCGTGCCGTTATTTTCGGCATTCGTCGGCGCGTTGACGTACTGGACAGCATGGGTGCTCAACACTCGCGACGACGCCGATGCCGTCCACGATGTCGGCGATGGACCCACACAGCAGTAAAGGCCCCTGTAGCCTAAACCACAGTCCCCGCCTCAGTGGAGCATGGATACACACCGTGGGTATAGTGAGACTCACACAGAATCTCGAAGACAATGCAGCGCACACCACACGGTGATGTGCTGCGGTGTTTTTGTGACAGGCAGTAGAGGAGAAATCACGTGCTCAACTTCATCGACCTGACCGGCACAACCCCGACGGCAAGTGAGATTCGCCGTTCCCTGCCACGCGGCGGCACGGACGTCACTGCTGTTTTGGGGACCGTAGCCCCCATCATCGACAGCGTTAAAGAACGCGGAGCGGACGCAGCTCTCGAACTTGGGGAAAAATTCGATCATTGCCGTCCCGAGCACGTCCGCGTTTCTCAGCAGGCTATCGACGACGCAGTCGCCGGCCTTACCCCAAATCTCAAAGTCGCGCTCGAAACTGCGATCAGCCGTATCCGTACCGTCCACGCAGACCAGAAGCCGGACCCACACACAACGACTCTCGCGCCGGGAGCAACCGTCACCGAACAGTTTCTCCCGATTGAACGCGTGGGACTGTATGTTCCGGGCGGTAAAGCGGTGTACCCGTCGAGTGTTTTGATGAATGTCATTCCAGCTCAGGAAGCTGGAGCTACCTCGTTGGTTGTGGCTTCGCCGCCACAGGCTGAATACGGCGGACTGCCACACCCGACAATTTTGGCTGCGTGTGGTCTGCTCGGTGTGGATGAGGTCTGGGCCGTCGGTGGGGCACAGGCCGTTGCGTTGCTGGCGTACGGTGACGATGCTGAAGGCCTGGAACCGGTAGATATGATTACCGGTCCCGGCAATATCTTCGTTGCAGCGGCAAAGCGCCTTGTTCAGGGAGTTGTGGGGACTGACGCTGAAGCCGGCCCAACAGAAATCGCGATTCTTGCAGACGATACCGCGGACCCAGTGTGGGTCGCTTACGACCTGATTAGCCAGGCAGAACATGATCCGATGGCGGCGAGTGTCCTCATCACGGACTCACGTGAACTTGCAGAAGCCGTGGACAAGGAAATCGAGCAGCGTTACACAGTGACGCTTAACTCTGAGCGCGTCCACGAAGCTTTGACGGGCCAACAGTCAGGAATCGTGCTTGTGGACAATCAGGATATTGCACGTCAAGTCGCCGACGCCTATGCCTCGGAGCACCTTGAGGTTATCACCCGCAACGCTCGGGAGGACGCCGAAAAGATTCGGCACGCGGGCGCAATTTTCGTCGGCGGTTACTCACCGGTTCCTCTTGGTGACTACGCGGCCGGGTCGAATCACGTTCTACCAACATCCGGGACCGCACGGTTTAATCCCGGCTTATCGACGCACACCTTCCTCCGGCCGGTGAACCTCATCGAATATGATCGCGAGGCACTGCACGGTGTCTCAGAAGCGATTATCGCGTTGGCAGATGAAGAACGGCTCCCCGCGCACGGTGAAGCAATCCGTGCCCGTTTTGAAGGAAAGTAAGGCGATTACCTGTGGTTGACTACACTCCCGGCACAGTGGCTGGCCAAATCTCCCTCGACGAACTCCCAATCCGAGACGAATTACGGGGCAAGAGTGCTTACGGAGCACCTCAGCTGGACGTTCCCGTAGCGCTGAATACGAACGAAAACCCGTATCCACCATCCGACGCGCTCATCAAAGACCTCACTGAAGAGGTCGCTCGGCTTGCCCGGACCTTGAACAGGTACCCGGAACGTGATGCCGTGGAACTGCGCACCGCGCTCGCAGATTATGTGAGCAAGCAAACTGGTGTTGCCGTGACCGTCGATAATCTCTGGGCGGCGAACGGCTCAAATGAGGTCCTCCAGCAGCTGCTCCAGGCCTTTGGCGGGCCGGGGCGCAGCGTGCTGGGTTTCCAGCCCAGCTACTCCATGCACCCGATTCTGGCGGCGGGGACGCAAACCGAGTTTCTGAACTGCCCCCGCGGTGAGGATTTCACTATCGACGTCGCTACCGCGCTGGAGACGATCGCAGACAAACAACCGGAAATCGTGTTCATCACGACGCCCAATAACCCGACCGGTGATGTCACGGACATCGCTGACATCGAACGCATCGTGCAAGCCGCACCCGGCATTGTGATCGTTGACGAGGCCTACATGGAGTTTTCTGCCAGCCCCTCAGCGGTAACTTTGCTGGAGAAATACCCCACTAAGTTGGTCGTGTCGAGGACTATGTCAAAGGCATTCGATTTCGCCGGTGGGCGCCTAGGATACTTCGTGGCAGCACCAGCATTCGTGGAAGCCGTCATGCTCGTTCGGTTGCCATACCACCTTTCAGTGCTTTCGCAGGCAGCAGCGACGGTAGCCTTGCGCCACAGTAAAGATACGCTTGCGACCGTCGATAAGCTGTCTGAAGAGCGCACACGTGTAGCTGCACGCCTCAGTGAATTGGGCTACTACGTTGTGCCCAGCGAATCGAACTTTGTTTTCTTTGGTACGTTCGCCGACCAACACGCAGTGTGGCAAGAATTTTTGGACCGTGGGATCCTCATCCGTGACGTCGGAGTGGATGGCCACCTGCGGACAACCATCGGTTTACCGGAAGAAAATGATGCCTTCCTGGACGCCGCGCAACAGCTCGTCGGATACATTTCGGCACGTTAAGGAGACGATCAAGACAATGACAGAGCGCATTGGGACGGCAACTCGCACCACAAGCGAGTCCGACATCACCGTCACCATCAACCTCGATGGAACTGGCAAGGTGGACATCGACACGGGACTGCCATTCTTTGACCATATGCTCACCGCCTTTGGCGTGCACGGCAGTTTCGATCTCACCGTCCATGCGAAGGGCGACACGCATATCGACGCCCATCACACCGTCGAAGACACCGCGATTGTGCTCGGTACCGCGTTAGCCGACGCTATTGGGGACAAGAACGGCATCCGCCGGTTTGGCTCTCAGCAGTTGCCCATGGATGAGACCCTCGTCGAAGCAGTGCTCGACATTTCTGGCCGGCCGTACTTCGTGATGACTGGCGAACCCGAACATATGGTGCATCAAATCATCGGTGGCCACTACGCCACTGTGATCAACCACCATTTCTTCGAATCCTTGGCTCTTAATTCGCGTATTACGCTGCACGTTATCTGCCATTACGGCCGCGACCCGCACCATATCACCGAGGCCGAGTACAAAGCCGTTGCACGGGCTTTGCGTCAGGCAGTGGAACGCGATCCCCGTGTCCACGGCATCCCGTCGACCAAGGGCGCCTTATAAGCATCTTTAGCACGGACATAGGGCGCAGTAGGCACACAGTCCTGCTGCGCCCTATGTACTGCGAGCTGTGCCCGCTCTGCTGGACAGCGCACTACAGTGGAAGTATTTCCGGATAGGGCCCGCGAGCGGTTGCAAGATTCGTCGCACGAGGAGAAGAAAAAGAGGTTAAAGCAGTGGAGTTTTTTGCTACAGTGGCGCAAGAAGCGCCTAACGCCGAACCAAACCGATGGTTGGTGTACGCGCTTTTTGCCGTCGGTGGGCTTCTCATCGGTGGCGCTTGGTCCGCGTACCAGGCGGAATCGAAACTATGGACCGTAATAGCTGGGGTGCTGGGAGTAATGGCAGCACTCGGCGGAGTTCTGTGGATGGTAGGAGGCTTGACGTAGCATGGCGATCCGGGCACTGAACCGCGATGAGCTAGAAAAGCTCGACAGTATTTGGAAAAGCCCGGGTTATTTGGCAGCCATCATCGCCGTCGCGTGTGCATTCGGCGCGTGGTCACTTCTCCTTCCTGTCATCCCCACCGCTGTTCTCGACGCTGGCGGTTCCAACACCCTAGCTGGCGCAACAACCGGCATCTTTATGGCGACCACCGTGGTCACCCAGATATTTACACCACGCCTACTGCGCCAGTTTGGATATAACCCCGTTATGGTCGTGTCCGCGATGTTGCTAGGCGTGCCCGCGTTGGGGTACCTCCTTGGTATGACGGCTGGGCCTGCTTTGCTGTTCTCCGCAATCCGCGGCGTGGGGTTCGGTGCACTGACAGTGGCGCAATCTGCGCTGATTGCCGAGCTCGTGCCGCATCGTTTGCTAGGTAAAGCCACGGGCACCATGGGCCTACTCGTTGGCCTGTCCCAGATGGTTGGCCTTCCTCTTGGCTTATTTATCGTGGACTCTATGCTGGGTTTTCCGGCGGCCTGCGTGCTGGCTGCGATTATCGGATTGACTGCCGGTGCGATGTGCATGCGCATTCCCAAGATCCGTCCAACCACCCAAGTGGAAGTCGATTCGAATGCCACAATCCCAGAGGGCCCGCAGGAAGATCACCAAGGCCAAGCTCGTCCTTCGCAGGCTAGACAACCGCAGACAACCATGGCCGCGCATACGCCGGCGTGGAAGCTGGTCACTGTCCCTGCCATCGCAATCTGCTCACTGTCGATGAGCTTCGGCGCGGTCTCCTCATTCCTGCCGGCTGCCGTTCGTGAACTTGATCCGGTCACCGGCGCGGTGCTCGCCGGACTCATGCTTTCAGTTGTGGGTGGCGCGGGCATGATTTTCCGGTACAGCTCGGGAATTATCGCCGATAAGCGTGGCGTTGCTGGTGGCACCATGATCCCCGGACAAATCCTGGGGCTGGTGGGTATCGGGCTCATGGCGCTCGTCCTTGCACAGGGGTGGTCCGTGTGGTGGCTCGTTCTTGCTGCGATTCTTTTCGGCGGCGGATTCGGGTTTGTTCAGAACGAGTCCCTGCTGACTATGTTCGCGCGCTTGCCCCGCAGTCAGATTTCTTCGGCATCGGCCTACTGGAACTCTTCCTACGACGCGGGTACGGGCATTGGTTCTTTCATCCTGGGTGCGGTCGCAGCACAGGCAGCCTATGCGGGTGCGTTTGGAGTGGGTTCCGCGATTATTGTTGCCGGGCTCGTCGTGACGTGCTTGGACAAAATCGGTGGCAAGTACCGCATCGCCGAGACGAACAACACACGCGCACGCTTGCGCCGGATTCCCGTAGCGTACAAGGCTGTCCAGGGGGCGCGTCGTCTCCGTGGTAAAGCCCGCCGCCCCCAACGGCCTGGCCCGCGGCAGTAGGACGGGTCTAAATACGCTCATCGCCTGTGTCGCCGTTAGTATGACGGTATGATTTCAACTCCACGAGTAGCGCTGCTGGATTATGGCGCAGGTAACATCCGATCTGCAGCTCGAGCCTTGGAGAAGGCTGGGGCAGAGGTTTTCCTTACAGCTGATCCGCATCAAGCACTCGAGGCAGAGGGCCTAGTTGTTCCAGGCGTTGGCGCCTACGAGGCGTGCATGAAGAATCTCCGCGCGATTCACGGTCCGCGTATTATTGGCCAGCGCCTTGCTGGCGGTCGCCCGGTCTTAGGTATCTGCGTGGGGATGCAGGTGCTTTTCGACGCCGGTACCGAACACGGAGTTACTACCGAGGGGTGCGGGCAGTGGCCTGGCGTCGTCGAGAAGCTCCAGACCCGCATCCTGCCGCACATGGGCTGGAACATTGTCGAAGGCATCGCTGAATCCGAGATGTTTGCAGGCATTGACCCGGAGACACGCTTCTATTTTGTGCATTCGTATGCAGCACGCACGTGGGAGCTAGAAACCGACGGTCTCACCCGCGCCCCGGAGGTTTTTTGGGCGCAGCACGAAGATGACCGCTTTGTGGCTGCAGTGGACAACGGTACCCTCTGGGCGACACAATTCCACCCCGAAAAGTCGGGCGAGGCAGGCGCGCAGCTCCTGCGCAACTGGATTAGCCGACTGTAAAAGTGGGGTAGACCCCACCGTCAGTGACGTGTGGCCTGTCACAAGCATGTAGACTACCGACCTATGACGTTTACCTTGCTTCCTGCAGTTGATGTTGTCCGTGGACAGGCAGTACGCCTTGATCAAGGTGAAGCCGGCACCGAGAAATCTTATGGTGATCCCTTAAGTGCTGCTCTGCAGTGGCAGGAACAGGGGGCGCAGTGGCTCCACTTTGTCGACCTGGATGCTGCGTTTGGACGTGGTTCCAACCATGATTTGATGGCTGAGATTACCGGGAAGCTTGACATTGCGGTGGAGCTGACCGGCGGGATCCGTGACGACGAGTCTTTGGAACGTGCCCTTGCTACCGGCGCGAAACGTGTCAATATTGGGACAGCTGCCCTGACGCAACCGGAGTGGATTGCGCGCGTCCTCGGGGAATATGGGGACCGCGTTGCGGTGGATATTGCTGTGCGGTTCGAAGATGGACAGTGGCGGACAAAGGCGAACGGCTGGGTCTCTGACGGCGGGGATATGTGGGAGGTTATCGAGCGTTTAGACGCTGCCGGTTGTACCCGATTCGTCGTCACCGATGTCTCAAAGGACGGTACGCTCAGCGGACCGAACGTAGAACTGCTTCGCGACGTTTCCGCTGCCACCGATGCTTTGGTAACTGCGTCAGGTGGAATTTCTAGCATCCAAGACATCACCTCGATTGCTGAATATGCAGATGAAGGTATCGATTCTGCGATCATCGGCAAGGCTTTGTATGAGAACCGCTTCACGCTCAGCCACGCTTTGGAAGCCGTCGCTGC
The DNA here is from genome assembly GCF_002563965.1 of Corynebacterium renale. NCBI lineage: Bacteria > Bacillati > Actinomycetota > Actinomycetes > Mycobacteriales > Corynebacteriaceae > Corynebacterium > Corynebacterium renale. The sequence goes on from NZ_PDJF01000001.1 coordinate 1,635,270, forward strand.
CTTAGGACGCTAAAACCCATGTCTACGCTTTCAAACCCACTCAACCATTCTGCGCTTTTGGCTACCGCCACGGATGCTGCGTCGTACGCTGCCCACATGATCATGGATCACTTCGGCTTGGCGCATGGTTACGAGAAAGCGCCCGGGGCAGTGGTTACTGACGTGGACGTGGAAATTGAACGCCGCTTACGTCGGCGGCTGCACACTGCGACTGGGTTTGCCGTGATGGGCGAAGAAACAGGTGGCGAACTGGGCGCTGAACCGACGTGGGTCATTGATCCTATTGACGGGACATCAAACTTCATTACCGGTAATCCCGATTGTGCGGTCCTCATTAGCTTAGTTGTGGATAACCGTGTCGAAGTTGCCGTCACAGTCATTCCGCAGCGTGGCCTGCGGTACACCGCAGTTCGCGGCGGCCAGTTGGTTCGCAATGGCGTACCGCAGACGGGTACGCGCCGCTGCGATCCCACAGTCGAAGTAGTCGGGCTTTCGGCGATTAACCAGTTGGCGTTTGATTTAGCACAGACAACGTTGCGTCCGCGCGTAACAGGTTCGGTCGGCGTGAACTTGGCTTATGCTGCGCAAGGGATTTTCAGCGCAGCAGTATCCACGTCACCGCACGTGTGGGATAACGCCGCGGGCGCATTGCTATGTGAAAGCGCTGGACTGGAAGTCCGGGCACTTGACGGGCAGGAGTGGACGCCACGTTCCGGGCCCCTAGTTGCAGGCACCCACGAGGCCGTTGAAACGGTACTCGATACGATGCGTGCTCAGCACCATTGACCGAATACTAGCCCCCAGCGTGGGCCTGTGTTTTAGCTTCAGGCGCGTAGACGTAGATCATTACTTTGAGCAAAGGAGATACCCATGGCGGTCGCTGTACGTGTGATTCCGTGTTTGGATGTGGACAACGGTCGTGTTGTCAAGGGCGTTAATTTTGAAAACTTGCGTGATGCTGGCGATCCGGTAGAGCTGGCTGCACGCTATAACGCTGAAGGTGCTGATGAGATGACGTTCCTCGACGTCTCTGCGTCTAAGGAAGGGCGCTCGACGATGGTCGACGTGGTGCGCCGTACTGCAGCTGAAGTATTCATCCCACTGACTGTGGGCGGCGGTGTTCGCAGCGTTGACGATGTCCGCGAACTCCTTGCAGCCGGCGCCGACAAGGTATCCGTAAACACTGCTGCGATCGCCCGTCCGGAGCTGTTGCGAGAATTGGCGCAGCAGTTCGGGTCCCAGTGCATCGTCTTGTCCGTGGATGCGCGCCGCGTACCTGAGGGGGGCACGCCCCAGCCGAGTGGTTTCGAAGTTACGACGCACGGTGGCACTAAATCTGCTGGCATTGATGCTGTCGAGTGGGCGGTTAAAGGCCAGGAGTATGGGGTTGGCGAAATCCTCTTGAACTCTATGGACGGGGACGGCACCAAGGATGGCTTCGACATCGAGTTGTTAGAGAAGGTGTGCGCTGCCGTCCACGTCCCTGTGATTGCCTCTGGTGGGGCCGGGGCAGCAGAACATTTCCCACCGGCAGTCGCAGCTGGTGCCCAGGCCGTGTTGGCGGCGTCTATTTTCCACTTCGGAGAAGTATCCATCAGTGAAGTAAAAGAAGCGTTGGCGGAAGCGGGATATGAGGTAAGGACGAAATGACATTACAACCCGAGGACGCCGTATTGCCGTCTGGAATTGCCCAGCGTGTGAAGTTCAACGCGGACGGTTTGGTGCCGGCCATCGTCCAGGACGCCCAAAGCAGGGAGGTGCTCATGATGGCGTGGATGGACAAGCACGCGCTTGCCTTCACGCTGGCGACCCGAAAGGGGACCTATTGGTCGCGATCCCGTAAAGAATATTGGGTTAAGGGCGCCACGTCGGGCAATACTCAGAAGGTGCATGAAGTACGTCTCGACTGTGACGGGGATACCGTGTTGCTCCTCATCGATCAGGTTGGTGGCGCGTGCCATACCGGCGATCGCACGTGCTTTGATGCCGGTCTCATTCTGGAGGACCCGATCAGTGAGTAAGAAGCAATCCAGGATCGCTGCGGCGGGTTTGGGAATCGGCGCACTTGCTTTGTGGTTTGGCGCGGGTATGGATTGGATCGCGGTCACCGCTTTCGATGATAAAGCCGGCACCGTGGAACAGACAGTGTCTGGTTCAGCATGGTCAACAGAACTCACCGCGGTGGCGTTGCTGCTAGCCGCCGGGTGTGTGGCTGGATTTGCTTTGCGACGTCTGGGCCGCCGCATAGTGGGCGTGGTGTGTGCAGTGGCCGCAGCTGCTGTGGCCTGGGTGCCTGTTTCGGTGTTGACGAGGGGAGTCGACCCTACCCGCGTGCATGAGTTGTTGACATCCGGATTGACCAGTCAGCGTGCCAGTGCGCCGGTAAATCTTAATGCGTGGGCAGAGTTGACCGAGCTGCATACTCACACGGGTGGTCCAGCGCTTGCGATTGCCGGGGCGGCCGTAGCTTTTGTGTCTGCGATCGTGTTAGCTATGCGCCCTGGCGTCGACGCCGTCGGGACAAAATATGAGCGCGCGACAACGCGTAAAGAAAAAGCTCTGGACGACTTGCAGCGTGAACCTGATTCTGGGCGTACTTTGTGGGATGCGCTGGATGCGGATATTGATCCTACGGAACAGTACCCCCGCCATACCCCTTAATTAGTAACTTGACATGGGCCGTCATTATTATTGCGGATATCACATCTTTGTGTTTGTTCGTCGTACTACGCAGTAGTGAGGGGCTATGGATAATGCAATGCTAGGCAGATGGCGTCCGGGGGATATTTTGCGTGACGTCCAACAGCGCCAAGTCCACGTTCCCTTGGAAACCGTCCAGGCACGTGGCGCTCATTGTGCGTTGTCTCACCGGGAGAATCTTGTGCATTCTCCCGGTTGTTCTGTATGTGCGACGGTAAGTAATCCACGGGACCTCGCCATCGCGCGCACGGCAGGCGTTCCGTGCGTGGTGAGTAATGACTACACCCCAGTGGAAGGCGAAGATTCATGGTGCCCGGACATGTCCTTGGTTCCCGTGCTGACCAGTTATCAGTTACATGAGCACCGTGCCGCTGGAACGTCTGCGGTATTTATCCCTGCTGCTTGGACGATGGAGAGTCAGTTGGTGGGCCTTGTGGAGCGGGCTTTTTCTTTAGGCTTGTATCCGTTAGTGGGTGTGGGCTGCATTAGAGAAGTACATGCCGCACATGCTGCAGGGGCGCGAGCGATTGCTACGGACGTCGTGACTGCTCCTCAATTGCAGGAAACTGTTGAAGAGTTGGGTTTAGTAACCACAATTATCGGCGGTGTGGCGCAGCCACGCGAGGTGTTAGGAATCGCCCGTGAGGGTGTGAAAACCGTGTGCGTACCTGCGCGCCTGCCTGATGAGGATGATATTACGGCCGTCCAACGCCTTCGTACGTGCGAATCTATGGGTACCCATCCGGCGGTCTTGTTCCGCTAACAACACGTCTGGACTGTAAAGGGCTAGGCGGTCGTGCGTTTTAGCCAGTGGGCTGGCACACTAGTGGGGTGCAAACCTACTTTCTGGCAAATATCCCATCGCCGTCGCAGGGTGTCTGGTACTTGGGAAGCATCCCAATTAGGGCATACGCGGTGTGCATCATCATCGGTATTGTGGTCGCCATTTGGTTGACACTGCGCCGATACACCGCTCGCGGCGGTAACGCCGATGACGTGTGGGATGCAGCGATCGTGGTGGTTATTTGCGGAATTATCGGTGGCCGCGCCTACCACGTGGCCACGGATTGGCCCAAGTACTTTGGGCCCGGGGCTAATCCGTGGGATGTGTTAAAAGTGAATCAAGGTGGGCTAGGCATCTGGGGTGCAGTGCTTCTTGGAACGCTTGGCGTGTGGGTGCTTTTCCGCGTGAAGGGCATCCGGTTTGCTCCTTTTGCGGATGCCGCTGCTCCGGGCATTGTGCTTGCTCAAGGCATTGGCCGTTTAGGTAACTGGTTTAACCAGGAGTTGTACGGTAGGCCTACGGATGTGCCGTGGGCTTTGGAGCTGTATTACAGGGTTGATGAAAACGGCCGTTATGCGCCGGTCACCGGGCACTCGACAGGCGAAATTATCGCTACTGTCCACCCGACCTTCTTGTATGAGCTGGTCCTTAATGTGGTTATCTGCGTGGTGCTGCTCTGGGCTGACAAGCGATTCATGCTCGGACATGGCCGGGTATTTGCTCTGTACGTAGCGCTGTATTGTGCAGGACGGTTCTGTGTGGAACTCATGCGTGATGACGCCGCGATGCATGTCGCCGGTCTCCGAATCAACACCATCGTGTCTTTCATCACGTGTGCTATTGCTGTGACGGTATTTGTCAAGCTTCCTCGTGGTCGAGAAACCCCTGTTCAAGTGGCGAAAAAGGATTCTGAAGAGACCCCGCAAGGCGTGCAACCATAAAGATGTCCGAATTTCGGAATAAATCGGAAAATATTCCCAAAACCTAGAGATAACACCAATAAAGTACTAGGTTGGAACTCGTGGATAGAAGAACCAAGATCGTCTGTACGCTCGGGCCAGCAGTTGCCAACAAGGACGCTATCGTCCGCCTCGTGCAAGATGGCATGAATGTTGCCCGAATGAACTTTTCGCATGGTACTCACGAGGACCATGCCCAGAATTACCAATGGGTGCGTGAAGCGTCTGAGGAGACTGGACTTCCAGTAGGTATCCTCGCTGACCTTCAGGGTCCAAAGATTCGCCTCGGCACCTTCGCTGAAGGCCCGGTCAACTGGGCTAACGGCGAGGTTGTCCGTATCACCGTTGATGACGTGGAAGGCACCCATGACCGCGTCTCAACGACCTACAAGAACCTGGCTAAGGACGCGAAGCCTGGGGATCGCCTGCTTGTCGACGACGGCAAGGTCGGCCTTGTATGCCTCGAGGTAGACGGCAACGATGTCGTCTGCGAGGTTGTCGAAGGCGGCCCGGTCTCTGACCACAAGGGTGTTTCCCTGCCCGGGATGGATATCTCCGTTCCAGCTTTGTCTGAGAAGGACAAGAAGGATCTGCGCTACGCGCTCGAACTCGGTGTCGACATCATCGCGCTGTCGTTTGTCCGTTCGCCGGCTGACGTTGACCTGGTCCACGAAATCATGGATGAGGTTGGCCGTCGCATCCCGGTCATCGCAAAACTAGAGAAGCCAGAGGCTGTTTCTGCAGTCGAGTCCATTGTTCTGGCATTCGATGGCATCATGGTTGCTCGTGGCGACTTGGGTGTCGAGGTTCCGCTTGAGCAGGTCCCGCTGTTCCAGAAGCGCGCAATCCAGATTGCTCGTGAGAACGCTAAGCCTGTAGTCGTGGCAACCCAGATGCTGGATTCCATGATCACCAACTCCCGCCCAACCCGTGCGGAAGCATCCGACGTTGCTAACGCTGTGCTTGACGGCGCTGACGCAGTCATGCTCTCCGGCGAGACTTCCGTCGGCGTGGACCCACACAACGTTGTGCGCACCATGTCGCGTATCGTCCGCCAGGCAGAGAACGGCGCAACCGTTCCTCCGCTGAGCCACATCCCGCGCACCAAGCGTGGTGTCATGTGCTACTCGGCTCGCGACATTGCAGAGCGCCTCAACGCGAAGGCAATCGTAGCGTTCACCACCTCTGGTGACACGGCGCGTCGTGTTGCACGCCTGCATTCTCACCTGCCGCTGCTCGTCTTCACCCCGAACCTTCAGGTCCGCAACCAGCTGGCCCTGACGTGGGGTACCAAGGCTTTCCAGAGCCGCGATGTTGTCACCACCGATGACATGATGGCAGCTATCAACGATCAGCTGTTGGCTATGGACGAGTACAGCCAGAATGACATGGTTGTCGTCGTTGCAGGTACGCCTCCAGGAATCGAAGGCAACACCAACATGGTGCACGTACACCAGTTGGGTGATTCTTTCACCCAGGTTCCTAGCAATGACCGCGCTGTAGGCGAACGTCGCTAAGAACTCAACGTTGAAAGCCGTGGCATGTTTCCATGCCACGGCTTTACTGTTGCGCTGCACCGGCACATGCCGTGTTAGGTTTTAGCGCCCGAGGTATGACAGTGCTGCCACCACGCCGGCGTGGGTTGCAGCCTTGACGGTGGGTTCGTATTCGGGGATGAATGTAGACATGTGATTCACGGGGACATCGGTGTCGGTAGTGCCGGCTTCTACTGCCTGGTCCCACAGTGCCTGGGGTGTGCAACCGATGAACCAGAAAAGGTAGGGACTACCGAAAGCACGTGGGATGTGGGAGAAGTCTTCAGAGACTGTAGATCTGATTGCGGTAGTCGATTCTTTCCCGAAGACTTCGTCGAAGTTGGGGCGAACGACATCAAACACCGCGGGGGTATTGTCTGTAAGTTCGGCATGCGACCAATATTCAAAGGTCGGATCATCGGGGCAGTTCGAAGCCTGACATTCTGCACGGACTACGCGTTCGATGGCGCTTAAGACTCGCTGTTTAACTTCATCGTTGTAGAAACGGCAATTCAGGAGTAGCCGTGCGGAGTCCGGAATGATGTTGTTCGTGGTTCCGGCCTGCACCGATCCGACGGTGACTACCGCGAATTCGTTCGGGTCTACCTCGCGTCCCACGATTGCTTGCAGGCGAATGATAATCATGGCCGCTACCAGGGTGGGGTCGATTGCCTTGTGAGGCATGGACCCGTGGGCACTCACGCCAGGAATGGTGATTGTGATTGAATCTGCCGCTGCCAGTTGTGGTCCGCGCAAAGTTTGTACTTCGCCGGCGCGCCCGGGCATGACGTGTTGGCCAAAGCAAACGTCAGGGGTGGGGATGCGTTGGGTGAGTCCGTCGGCGATCATGGCGTCTGCGCCGACTCCGGTTTCTTCGGCCGGTTGGAATAAAGCGATGAAGGTGCCCTGCCATGCATCGCGTTCGTGGTCAAGGATTGCACACGCTCCTAAGAGCGCGGTGACGTGCATGTCGTGGCCACACGCGTGCATGACCGGGGTCGTGGAGCCATCAGGACGAGCCTGAATACGGGTTGAAGCGTAGGGGACTCCAGTTGTTTCTTGCACCGGCAGGGCATCAAAGTCTGCGCGCATTAACGCCGTGGGGCCTTCACCGTTGCGGAAGATAGCTACCAGACCAAAGCCGCCGATTCCGGTCAGGACTTCACAATCGAAGCGCTCCAGCTGCTGGGCAATCACTTCAGCGGTTGCGCGCTCCATTCCCGAGAGTTCGGGGTGGGCGTGCAGATGCTCGTAGAGGGGTTTCTGGAAGCTCAAGTCGGCCGTGGTCGTGGCAAGGAGGTGCGCAATTCTCATGGCTAAAACTATAGACCGCGGTTTTCGACTACCGTGTGGAGCCATGGCAACTATCCAGTTTGATGTTCTCATTCCGCATGGTTATGGCGAAAACCTACACGCCACATTTCAGCGGGCGTGTGCAAAACTACTCGCAGCCGACAAGGTATCTGCAGTGTCTGTCGATTTTGACGCCGCGCCACAGGTGCTTAACGACGTCGTGAAGCAACTCGAGGCGACGTACCGAGAAGAACATGACGGTCAGGATATGGAGTCGCCTTCGGTAGCTCGCTATATCTTTACGATTGAGGGAGCTACGGGTTCACTGAACGGTCTTGCCATGGCGCTCGCTGGATTCCTCACGCCTAAGGCTGTTCTGCCGGCAGATCCAGTGGCGCTGCACGACGAGCAGTCCTTCGAGCAGGCAGCCACGTACCCGTGGACCGTAAATATTCGGCCTTAACCTGCAAGGAAGTCGCGGGCTAGGCGCTCGCCGGCGTCGATAAGCTGCTCTTTGACTGGCGTGTCCTTTTTGAGCTCAGCGTGGAGGGCTCCAGGGATGCGGGCCTCTGGTGCGATTGTGCCGGCAGCGATGGCGACGCGAACGCCGCGTTGTGTGGCTAGTTGGTTAATTGTGTGGACTACTTTGCCGGTCGCGGTCTGGCTGTCCAGTGCGCCTTCGCCGGTGATGATGAGGTCGGCGGTCTCCAGGAGCTCGGGAATGCCAAGCGATGCCGCCACGACGGGGGCACCTGGTCGGATGAGAACGTGGGTGTCGTCGCCATGAATAAGGCGCGACAGCCAGGTGATGCCAATGCCGATACCGCCCGCCGCCCCCATGCCGGGGATCGAAGGATCTACCTCCAGGACTTTGCACCAGTGGTCCAGTGCGGCGTCGAGAAGTTCAACGTCTTCGGGCTCGGCACCTTTTTGTGGGCCGAATACGGCAGCGGCACCCTGTGGCCCCGTAGCGGGGGAGTTGACATCGCTGAGCAGTACCCAATTCATGCTCGCAGCCGCTACGTTGAGCTGTGCGGTGTCAACCCGGTCGACTGCGCCTAAGTAGCCGCCGCCGTGGGGGACGGCGTACCCATGTGGGTTGAGGGGTTGAGCTCCTAATGCGACAAGGATGCCGGAGCCGCCATCGACGGTCGCAGAACCGCCGAGGGCCAACGCTATGGTGTGGGCGCCACGGGTTTGGGCATCCGCGATGAGGACACCGGTGCCGTAGGTATCGCCGGTGAGGGGGACAGGAGCGTCGCTGACCGCTGGTAAACCGGTGGCTGCGGCAACATCGATATATGCGGTTGCCGTGGTTTCGTCCCAGGTATAGGAGGCCTCGGTGAGACGGCCGGCTGCGTCTGTTGTTGGCAGCGTAATCCGCTGTCCACCAAAAGCCAGGGACGTTCCTTCGCCGCCGTCTGCCATCGGAGTGATATGGATGTCCGCATCCGGGAGCACCTTTTGCACCCCGGTTCCCAGCCATGTCGCGGCTTCCTCGGCGGTGGCGGTTCCTTTGAAAGAATCAGGGGCGATGACGATACGTGGTCCGTTGCTTCCGGTGTTTTCCATGGTCAACATTGTGCCTTATCCCGCTGAATGGCGACGTGTGAGGTGGTGATTCGCAGGCCCGTTGTGCAGCAGGTTGGGAAAATGTGAAGTGGAACACAAATATTTATTTGGGCGCGCAAATTGCGATATGGGACATTTGTACTGTGGCATAATTACGCTTCGTTAGCACACGCGGCGGACATTCAGCCCGTCGCTGACCCGCGTGAAAGGATCCCCTCATGAATATTGACGCTACAGTGTCCTCCATCTACGACACACTACGGAAGCGCAATCCAGGGGAACCTGAATTTCACCAGGCAGTAGGTGAAGTCCTGGAATCCCTGAAGATCGTGCTGCGTACCGACCCTCACTACACAGACAATGCCCTTCTGGAGCGTCTTTGTGAACCAGAACGCCAACTTATTTTCCGCGTGCCGTGGATTGATGACGCCGGACAGGTCCAAGTCAACCGTGGCTTCCGCGTCCAGTTCAATTCGGCACTCGGCCCCTACAAAGGCGGTCTTCGATTCCACCCGTCAGTCAACCTGGGGATCATCAAGTTCTTGGGCTTCGAGCAGATCTTTAAAAACTCGCTGACCGGCCTGCCCATCGGCGGCGGTAAGGGTGGCTCGGACTTCAACCCGAAGGGCCGCTCCGATATGGAAATCATGCGGTTCTGCCAATCCTTCATGACGGAACTCTTCCGCCACATTGGCGAATACCGTGACGTCCCTGCAGGCGACATCGGAGTGGGTGGACGCGAAATTGGTTACCTTTTCGGCCAATACCGCCGCCTAGCTAACAACCACGAATCCGGAGTCCTCACCGGCAAAGGACTGACGTGGGGCGGGTCCCTCGTGCGGACCGAGGCCACCGGATACGGCTTGGTATACCTCACCGCGGAAATGCTGCGTACCCATAAGGAATCCTTGGCGGGAGCACGAGTACTCGTTTCAGGCTCCGGAAATGTGGCCATCTACGCCATCGAAAAAGCGCAGGAACTAGGCGCAACTGTGGTCGGCTTCTCGGACTCTTCAGCCTACGTACACACGCCACATGGTGTGGACGTGAATTTGCTCAAAGACGTCAAGGAAAAGCGTCGGGGCCGCGTCGCCGATTACGTGAACGACACCACTGGCGCCACATTGCATACCGAAGGCAGTATCTGGGACCTTGAATGCGACGTGGCCCTGCCGTGCGCAACCCAAAATGAACTCGACCATGTTGCAGCACAGAAGCTTGTCGACGGCGGCTGCAAGTACGTCGCTGAAGGCGCAAATATGCCGTCTACTGCAAAAGCGATTGAAGTCTTCCGCCGCGAAAACATGAACTTCGCGCCGGGCAAGGCTGCTAACGCTGGCGGAGTGGCAACTTCCGCGCTGGAAATGCAGCAGAACGCTTCGCGCGATTCGTGGTCCTTCGAGTACACCGACGACCGTTTGCACAGCATCATGTCCAACATTTTTAAGAACATGGAACGTACCGCCCGTGAATATGATTGCGAGGGGGACTACGTGGCTGGTGCGAACATTGCCGGGTTCAAGAAGGTAGCCGACGCGATGCTGCACCAAGGCGTTATCTAAAAACCGTCACTAAAACCCAGGGGCCAGTAGTGGTGCCCTGGGTTTGCTTGTGCACGCGACAGCAGGGGCGGCAAGGGCAGAGTGGCTTGACTGTGCCAACACGCGTCACGCAGTCCAGACAGCAGGATTCTGATGCAGGTAGGATACAAGACCATGTACCGCGTTTTTGAAGCCCTTGATGAACTCGTCCAAACTGTCGAGCAGGCGTACGGCGTGCCGATGACATCCAACTGCATGGTGCCTCGAAATGAAGTGCTGGCACTCTTAGATGATCTCCGCAACGCACTGCCGATGGAAATCGATGACGCTCAAGACGTCTTGGACAAGCAAGCTGAGATTCTCCGCGATGCACAGCAGCAGGCTGACCAAACGGTCGCCGATGCGCAACGTCAAGCCCAAGACATCGTCGGTGCAGCTCACAATGAGTCCGAAGATATGCTCGCGGACGCCCAACAACGTGCTACCAGCCTCGTAGCCCGGGCCGAGGAAGACTCCAATGCGCTTCTCGAGCGTGCACACAACGATGCTGATGATGCAGTCGCGCGTGCGCGCGCTGAGTCTGACCGCCTGATCAATGAAGGTAACGCTGCTTACCAGCGCAGCGTCGATGATGGTCTAGCGGAGCAGGAGCGTTTGGTTTCCGAATCCGAGGTCGTTCGCCGGGCTAACGAGGAAGCACGCCACGTTGTCGATGCGGCGCACGCGGATTCCAAGAAACTACGCAGTGACTGCGACCAGTTCGTGGACACTAAATTGGCGGAATTTGAAGAGTCACTTTCTGGAGTTCTGCGCACCATTTCCCGCGACCGCGCCGCACTACGTCGGGGAGCGGGCGCTGCTGGAGGGGAAGCCCGCTACAGTCGGTCCCAGGACTATGACCGTGAGGAACGTCGATAAGCCAAGAAGAACCCAGGCCCCCGCTGAGTGTGGGAGCCTGGGTTTTGCTTGTATGCACCGCATGTGGGACTACGGCTCGGCGGAAGTTACCAGCCTGGAGTAGACTTTGGCGCAATATGAGTTCACCATTTATTTTTGACATTGCCTCCGTAGCAGACAGTCACAACGGAACCGAGACCCTGGTCAACGAAGGCCCCAGCCCACAGCGCATCGGGCTGGAAATGATTGCTATCCCGGAAGGTGCCCCCGTGCGGACGGAAGCACAGGTCACCCCTCTTGGCGAAGGCGTCATGGTCCACGCCACCGTCGAAGCGCAGCTGACCGGTCAATGCGTCCGCTGTCTCAACGACCTGCAGATGGACAAGACTTTCACCATTGACCAGGTGTTTAGCTCCTCGCCGGACTTCATCACGTCGGAGAGCGAGGACATAGACACTGATGAGGAAGACGATGCCGACGCGGGCCTGGGCACCATCGTTGACAACACCATCGACCTGACCCAGGCCGTTATCGACGAAGTAGGTCTTACTCTTCCGTTTAATCCGACCTGCCCTGATGGTTGCGATAACGAAGGCACTGACGTGCCGCAACCGGACGGGGTATCTGGCGAAGACGAAGATAAACTCCTCGACCCACGATGGGCTGGCCTGGAGAAGTTCCTGTGAGCCGGAGGAAGAAAAAGCCTGAAGATTGCGCCACCGCCCAGCAGCGGTGGGATGACGCATTTGCGCAGATTGACCATTCGAGCTTGTGCAGAGAACTCGGCGTAGACGTCGACTGTGAACTCTTGAAACTCGCGTTGACGCACCGCAGCTTTGCCCACGAGCACGAAGGCTTGCCCCATAACGAGCGCCTCGAGTTCCTAGGCGATGCCGTATTAGGGCTCGTGGTTGCTGAAAAACTTTACGTCGACCACCCGGATCGTCCAGAGTCTGACATCTCTAAGATGCGCGCCTCGGTAGTCTCACGCTACGGATGTGCTGAAGTCGCCCGGAACATCAATCTGGGAGCACACCTTCTGCTGGGACGTGGCGAACTGTCCACAGGCGGTCGGTCCAAAGAATCGATTTTGGCCGACACTACAGAAGCCGTGCTTGGCGCGGTCTACCGTCAGTGGGGCTTCGAAGTAGCGCGCGAAGTGGTCTTGCGGCTGTTCGCCGACCTCATCTCCCGTGCGCATACCCGTGGCATGTACGAGGACTGGAAGACCGCGCTCCAAGAGCGCGCCGCGGTCTTGGAACTTCCTATGGCGGAATACTCTGCGGTTAAAGAAGGCCCCGAGCATGACCTCACATTCACCGCCACGGTGGCAATTGCCGGCCATGACCTCGGCCAAGGACAAGGGCGTAACAAGAAGTTCGCGGAACAAAACGCAGCACATCAGGCTTACCTAGCGTTGACCGAATCCGGGTGGAAGGGGCTTTCACGCACGCTGCGTGCGGCTGCAGAAGAGCAGAACGCCAACGAAGCAGACGAAGGCCAAGGCGTGCGCGATGCCTGAATTGCCTGAGGTTGAGGTAGTTCGCCGCGGGCTCGACGACTACGTCAGCGGGCACCGGGTCGTAAGCGCCGAAGTGCTGCACCCGCGTGCTGCCCGGCACACCCCAGGCGGTGGCCAGGAGCTGGCGCGCGCGTTGCGCGGTTCGCGGATTCTCGGCACGGGCCGGCGCGGGAAATTCCTTTGGCTCGAACTCAGTGGCCACGCAGCGCTGCAAGTTCACTTAGGCATGAGTGGACAAATGCTCATCAAAGATGCCAACGCAACACCAGAAAACTCTGGGACTACTCATCTTCGGGCGCGCCTAGAACTCGACACCGGGGACCAGGTGTGGTTCGTGGATCAACGCACGTTCGGCTACTGGAGGTACGAACCGCTCGTCGCGGACCAGTGGGGTAGTGGCGTTATTCCCGCGTGCGCTGCTCACATTGCACCCGACCCTTTTGACGAACACTGCGATCTCGCGGCGGCGGCTACCCGGATAAAAGCGAAGAAAACAGAGCTTAAGCGCGTGCTCCTGGACCAGACTGTGATATCTGGATTCGGCAATATTTACGCTGATGAAACGCTCTGGCGGGCGCAATTGCACCCACGGCAGAGAGCTGATCGGGTCAGCCAGGTCCGCCTCGAAGAGCTTCTCGACGCCGGGCGCGACGTCATGGCACACGCCCTAGAACAAGGGGGCACTAGTTTTGATGCCCTATACGTCAATGTCAATGGTCAATCGGGATACTTCGACAGGTCCCTCAACGCATATGGCCAAGATGGCCGGCCATGCAGAAGGTGCGGGACCCTTCTGGTTCGGGAACAGTTCATGGGGCGATCAAGCCACTTTTGCCCGCACTGCCAGCGCCGATACTAGGTACCCGGAAGCGATGCAACGGCACCGCGCTAGCAATCGTGGCGTTTCCGATTTCCCCGCACCCATAATGAGGATTATTTTTAGACCATGGATAAATTGGTCGCAGCCGTCGAAGGCTTTAACTCATACTTCTGGATCCTGGTCATTATTTTGCTTATCGGGTCCGGCCTTCTGTACTGCTGGAGGACCTTCTTTGTACAGGTTCGCTATCTCCCTGACATGTTCAAGGCGGTCGTCGAAAAGCCTTCGGACATTTCTGAAGGCCAAAAAGGTATTTCCGCGTTCAAGGCGTTTACTATCTCGGCGGCATCGCGCGTGGGAACCGGTAACGTCGCAGGCGTGGCTCTGGCCGTAGCTATCGGTGGTCCGGGCGCCGTCTTCTGGATGTGGATGATGTCCCTGGTCGGTGGCGCAACCTCCTTCGTGGAGTCCACTTTGGCTCAGGTATATAAAGTTCGCGACATAGATTCGTACCGGGGCGGTCCTGCTTACTACATGTCCAGGGCGCTGGGTTGGAAGTGGATGGCCGTGCTCTTCGCGGTGGTTATCTGCGTGACGTATGGTTTCGTATTCAACGCTGTCCAGTCGAACTCGATTACCGCGGCGGTAGAAACTTCGACCGGTAACTCGTCGATGAGCGTGAAGGTTATCGTCGGGCTTATCTTGGCTACCTTGACAGCGATTATCATTTCCGGTGGTGTGCGCAGGATTTCGGTGGTCACGCAGACCGTTGTTCCTGTCATGGCAGTGCTTTACATCGTGTTGGCTTTCGTTGTCATTGTCCTGAACTTGGACAAAGTGCCCGCAATGTTCAGCCTGATTTTCAGCCATGCCTTTGGTATCCGTGAGTTTGCTGGTGCCACGCTAGGCACTGTGATCATGCAGGGTATCCGTCGTGGCCTCTTCTCCAACGAGGCCGGCCAGGGTTCTGCGCCTAACGCTGCCGCCACGGCTAGTGTCTCGCACCCAGTCAAGCAGGGCCTGATCCAGACCTTGGGCGTGTACTTTGACACGTGGGTCGTGTGTACTGCCACGGCGTTTATCATTTTGCTGGCACAGCCGGACCTCGTTGCAAGCGAAGGCGGCATGGCCCTAACGCAGAATGCTTTGGCCGATTCGGTGGGCCAGTGGGGCATTCACTTCCTTACCTTGGTCATTATCTTCTTGGCTTTCTCTTCGATTGTGGGTAACTACTACTACGGCGAATCCAACATCGAATACATGACCAATAACAACCGCACTGTGCTGAAGTGTTTCCGCGCTTTGGTCACACTGTGTGTTTTCGGTGGTGCTATCGGTTCTGTACCGCTGGTGTGGGCACTTGCCGACGTCTTCTCGGGGCTCATGGCAACCGTCAACCTCATATCGCTCCTGCCGTTGTCCGGTGTTGCGATTTTGCTGCTCAAGCACTACGCAGTGCAGCGCAGGCAGGGGCTCAACCCGGTATTCCTGCGGCGGGACCTCCCGAAGAGGACCATAGGATGGGACAAGATGCAGTGCTGGGATGGCGATGACGCCATCACCTCCCGCGATGACCGCTACGAAGGCTTGGACTACGGTTGGAAAACCGACGCGGCATCGATTGCCAAGAATGCTGAGGAAGGAAAGTAGATGACCCGCCTTGTTGCGCACGTTCTCGGGCATGTCCAAGGGGTAGGGTTTCGCTGGTGGACCCGCTCTCAAGCTAAGGAGCTAGGCCTTGCGGGTTCTGCAAAAAACCTTGCCGACGGCCGCGTGTGCGTCGTAGCCGAAGGCCCTGAAGATACGTGCCGCGAGCTCTTGCAACGCCTTCGTGAGGAGCCGTCGACGCATCGCCGTCCGGGGACTGTGGACCTGGTCGTAGAGCAGTGGCTGGAACCGCGGGGTGAAGTGGGTTTCGTTGAGGGCTAACCGTTAGAATCCTGTATTTATGCACTTAAAATCGCTGACGCTCAAAGGCTTTAAGTCTTTCGCGTCTGCCACCACGTTGAAGTTTGAGCCGGGCATCTGCGCCGTCGTCGGCCCAAACGGCTCTGGCAAATCTAACGTGGTGGACGCCTTGGCGTGGGTGATGGGGGAGCAAGGCGCCAAAACGCTGCGCGGTGGATCTATGCAGGACGTCATTTTTGCCGGGGCGGGCGACCGCAAGCCGTTGGGCCGGGCGGAAGTAACGCTGACAATCGATAACTCCGATGGGAAGTTACCCATTGAATACTCGGAAGTCTCGGTGACCCGACGGATGTTCCGTGACGGGGCTAGTGAATATGAAATCAACGGCTCCAAAGCGCGTCTCATGGATATCCAGGAGCTCCTGTCTGATTCGGGTATCGGTCGGGAAATGCACGTTATCGTCGGGCAGGGGAAGCTTGCAGAAATCCTGGATTCCCGGCCAGAGGAGCGTCGCGCTTTCATCGAGGAAGCCGCTGGTGTGCTCAAGCACCGGCGTCGGAAAGAAAAAGCGCAGCGCAAGCTCACCGGCATGCAGACAAACCTGGACCGGCTGCGTGATTTAACCGATGAGTTGGGTAAGCAGTTAAGCCCATTGGCCAGGCAGGCAGAGGCCGCTCAGAAGGCCGCGACATTGCAGGCAGATGTGCGACATGCGCGTTTATCGCTCGCCGGCGAGCAGGTCACCCGTTTGCGAGCAGCTGTGGCGCACGCTCAGACTGCGTACGAACAACAGGCTGCGAAGCAGCGCGAAGTTGCTGAGAAAGTCGCGGAGTTAACGGAGCAGCACAACAAGGCCGAAAGGCGCCGGCAGGAGCTGGAGCCGGATGTGGAGGCTGCCCAAAACGTGTGGTTTGGTTTGTCTACCTTGGCTGAACGGGTAGCCGCGACACGTCGAATAGCATCGGAGCGTGCCGATAATGCTGCAGCTGTCGCGCGCTATAGCGGGCCGGACATCGAAGTCCTCGAGGACCGAGCACAGGAGGCCGCCGAGGCAGCCGAAGAGGCTGAGGAAGCCTTGGAGATGGCACGCGAACGTGCCGAATCTGTCCGTGAGGAGCGTGAGGCACGCGAGGAAGCTGCACGTGAAGCAGAGCAGGAACATACCGCGGCGGTACAGGCTATCGCCGACCAGCGCGCAGGAATTGCGCGGCTGATGTCCCAGCGGGATGCGCTCGAGGATAAGGTGGCCACGGCGACAGCCGAGATGCAACGCCAAAGTGCTGAGGCCGCGGCGGCAATGGAACGCGCGCAGGAAGCCAGGACCACAGCCCAGGCTGCTGCCGATACGATCCAGGAATTAACTGCGGATCGTGAGCCTACTGTCGCTGCGGATGAGAATGCGCGTGGTGAACTTGCTCAAGCGGAGCAGCGTGTGGGCCAAGTCCGTGAGGAACAGCGCACATTAGAGAAAGCAGTCTTTGCGCTTGAAGCTAAGATTTCGGCGCTCGAACAGTCGATGCCTAAGGATTCTGCGCGTGATCGTCTGGGCGATGACGCGCAACCGGTGGCGGAATTGTTGGGCGCTCCTCCGCACTTGGGCACGGCGTTGGCCGCAGCCCTGGGCATATTCGCTTCGGGGGTGGCGCTGCACGCAGACCCCACAGCCGTGGTTAAAGATCTAGAACAGGCAGCACGGACCGTGGTGTATACCCGCGCGCGTAGTGATCATTTCGATTCTTGGCGGCTCGACGGCAGCGTGCCGGCGGATTGTTCATGGCTTCTCGACGACGTCACCGTCGACAGCAGTGTAGCTCCAGCCTTAACGCGTTTACTTGCCGATGTCATCGTGGCACCGACGGTGGAGCGCGCGGTGGAAGTTGTCGCAGCGGACCCCCGACTTCGCGCCGTGACACCATCGGGTGAGCTTATCGGCGATGGGTGGATTATCGCCGGGCATGGGCAACAGACCGCTGTTGAAGTCGGCGGCCAGATTGAGGAAGCACGCGCGCAATTGGAAGCCGCGCAACGTGCGGTCGACGATATTGCCGGCACCGTTACTGGTGCAGAGCAGGCCGCGCATGACGCACGCGTGCATGCGGCCTCGACGGCAGCGGCGGTCTCTGAAATCGACGCCACTCTAGATTCGTGGCGCCGCGAAGCAGACCGTGCCACAAAAGCTGCGGAGGCAGCCGACGCAACGTTGCGACGCGCAGAAGTCGCTGCGAACGCTGCTCAAGAGCGCTTAGAAAACACTCACGTGGAGTTGGAGTCCATCGAACAGCGCATTGCGCACGTCAACGTCGATGACGTTCAGTCCGAGCCTTCGACTGCGAATCGTGATCACACCCGCGCGGCTGTGGAACAGGTCCGAGCGATGGACATGGAAGCACAGTTGGCAGTGCGTTCAGCAGAAGAAGCGCAGCGTCAAGCCCGCGATCGGGTGGGAGCACTAACGCGTCAGATTGCTCACGAAAAGCAGGCACGCGCGCGCCACGAACAGGCTGCAGCACGGCAACGTGAGGAAGCCGCGCGCGCTGAAAAGGTGTCCCACTTGGCGGCACAACTAGCGGATCGTTGCTCCCTGGCGTTAGAGAAGGCAGGTGTGCGTCGTGAAGCACTGACAGCGGAACACGCGGCAGTGCGGGCTGAGGCCTCCCGATTGGGGACCGAATTAAACGCTGCACGCAGCCATAGCGACCAAGCCGGAAAAGCCACGCATGCAGCGGAGATCGAACTCTCCCAAGCGCAGACGCGCGCTGACGAAGTCGAGAAGAAGGTAGCAGAGCAGTTGGGCATCGCGGTGTCCGATCTCATCGAGCATCACAGCCCCGGCCCAGACTTCGACCGCAAAGCCGCGACCGCCGAACTTCGCAAATTAGAAAAGGCACTGAGCTCGCTGGGCAAGGTCAACCCCCTGGCTCTAGAGGAATTCAAGGCTTTAGAAGAGCGGTACGAATTCCTCTCTACCCAGCTCGCGGATGTGGAACAGGCCCGCGAGGACCTCACCGGCGTGATTAAGGATGTCGATGCCCACATCCTGCAACTGTTCACCGATGCGTGGAAGGACGTGGAGGCAGAATTCCCACGCGTGTTTTCCACACTGTTCCCCGGTGGCGAGGGCCGACTGCTGCTCACCGACCCCGGCGACATGCTGACCACAGGCATTGAACTGGAAGCACGGCCACCAGGCAAACGCGTGAAGCGACTGTCTCTGCTCTCCGGCGGTGAGAAATCCTTGACAGCACTGGCCATGCTGGTTGCCATTTTCCGGGCCCGCCCGAGCCCCTTCTACGTCATGGACGAGGTTGAGGCAGCGCTTGACGACGTCAACCTCCGGCGCCTTATCAATCTTTTCCAAGAATTACGTAAGGATTCGCAGCTCATCGTTATTACTCACCAAAAACCCACGATGGACATCGCCAACGTACTGTACGGCGTCACCATGCGTGGCGACGGTGTCACGCATGTGATTAGCCAAAGAATGTCACCGGACGTGGTGGCTGAGGAACCTGAGCATAGGGTATCGGAGTAGTCTGATACGTTCACATAGAGGTAAACATTCGCGGCCAGTCACTGCTGCGGGCGTGCCTAAGATCTGTTGTTAACCAGTCAATCCGTTCACCGGTGCACCGGTGTGCGGGGTGATACCAAGGGGAGTCTTCGACATTGAATACGCCATTTAAAGACATGTCTGATTCGCTGCTGGGGTGGGCTTCCACCGCAGAGTTGCGGTTAGGCGAACTTTTAAATGATCAAAGCTATTTCCCGGACGCCGGTTTGAGTCCTGACGTCCTTGACCGCTACGAGCGATTCTTTGGCATATTCTTGTCTCGGCAGCTGGCAGCAGGAGCAGATCTTGCCGAACTCTTGGCAGTGACCCCGTCGTTGACCGTGACCTCTTTAATCACTCACGCTTCGCGCAAAGCCGTTCCCACCGCGGTTGCCGAAGAAGAAGGGGAGGCGGACGCCTTTTTCGCCGAATACTTAGCGGGTTTAGGCATTGATCCAAGTGCAGACAACCAGGCTGAAATTAGGCATCTGGTTGAACCCTTGCTAGACCGAACGGGACTCGATGTCCCAGACGGCACTGAAGATCCGGTGTGCGAGTTGGGTTACCAGGCGTGTATCTGCGCTGCGGAAATCCCCGCCTTTTTGGAACTGTGCGATGCTTTCGACACTGATGGTTCTACAGCCCCTGAAACAATCGTGGACGCCCTGACCCCAGACTCCGACTGGGCGCCAACACTTCCCATGCTGACCGCTGTGGCAGCTTTCGGGCGTGAGCGACTGGTTCAGCTGACCGCCGGCATCCAAGCGCTGCGGGCGTTTAGCGTGGAGGACCCTTCTTCGTGGGTGGACCGTGTCCAGCAGTTGGGGCAGCTTGAGCCGCAGCTTCCGGCGATGCTGCAGGCAGAGGTCGTTGCAGAACTCCGAGAGCGTCCAGTGGGCACAGAGGAGAGGGAAACTGCCGTCGGTGTCGCTACCCGTGAACTACGCCCGCGCCTGATCTTGGACACGTTCCGTGGTCGCGTATGTGTGCGCCTTCCAGAACAACGCGTCGCACAGCCCATCGGTGCGCCTGAGCACGAGGCGGAGGTCCTATGGCGCGTGAGTGTTGAGGGCACAACTCGCCAGTTCCGCACTGCCCGCCCATGGGGTGAGGAAACGTATGCTGAAGCTCTCGACGTTGCTCTGGAACACCAGGTACGGTCCGCATCGGTGATGGATGTAACAAACTCAATCACGTGGGACGTCCCAGTGGTAGAGACCGAGGACCCCGTCCTTATTTTTGCTTCCAACGGACAGAACGTCACCGATAAGGCGTCTTTGCACCACAGCACTCTGTGGGTTATTACGCCTGCGGATGCCACGCTTTTCGACGTCGTCCGGTCCGAAAACCTGCCCGTCATAGAAACCCTTGAGATCCAGGGCTGGGACGGGTGGACAGCCCGCAAAATTGATGCCAGCGCGAGCGCTTCACTTCAGGTCGTGCGGCCTGGACAGCAGCCGGGACCGAACGACACGGTACGTTCCATTGATCCGCGACAGCGCGTGCGTTTCATTCACCCTGAGCCACCAGTGCGCGGTGTGCGCACCCACGGCCGTCTGGAAGTCCATGCCGCTTCGCTGATTGCTGAGTTTCCGCCCACTGTATCTGGCCGCGATGAACATTGGACCCTGTCTATCTCCGCATACGCCGGTATCGGGGAGCCGGCCGAGGAAATTGCTGAACCTGAAATTCTCGAGGTCCCGGCTGATGGTGGCGCGTTCGTACTCTTCGACCCCGAGGCCTACGAAGACCCGTGGGTAGGCGAGTACCTAGTCCGCGTCAAAGGCCCGCGCAATGAATCATTCCGCCACCGCTATGGCTTGGTGGAAGGAATGACCGTGACCACGGAGCTGGAGGGGCAGTCCACCTCCGTACGTATTCCGCGTGAGGGTGGTTTGTCACCTGCCACTATGCGCGTCTACAGCGGAGAAAAGCCGTTTACGGCGCAGCCGGCGCGGGTGACCGTACCTTCCGACCAAGCACATGCTCAGGTGGTCATTAGTACGGAAGCTGGTGACAGCCTTCCTCTGACGTACACACCTCCAGCGCTCCAATTTGAGCTTCCTCTGGTGACATACCCGCCAACATGGCGAGTCAGCCGCCTGTACATGGGTTCTCGGGACCTAGATCCCACGGGTGATATCCGTGTGCGCGCACACAATGCGCTTGGTAAACCACGCGTGACCCTGCGTAACCACCATGGTTCCCCCGTTCGCACGATTGCTTTGAAACCCGAAGATCCGATCACGTTCTCGTGCCCGACAGCCGAGATCGCCAAATCCGCCGCGATTCTGCCGCAGGGCCGTTTGGATTTGGAATGGGATGATGTGGAAAGCCGCAATCGGGTTTCTGTTGCGCTGGCGTTAATTAGCTCCACGCCGCATGCGACGGAGGCAATCATCGACGGCGGAGATGTAACGTTCCCAGACTTGGCACCGGATCGGGAATTGGCTGCATGGGTCTGGCCGGCGACTGCACCATGGGCTGCAGCACGCACTTTGCCTCGTATCACGGAACGCACCGAACTCCCCGAAGATCTGGTCAACGCCGGTGACCTGACAATCCAGTTGCACTCGGCGGATCCGTTCAGTACCTTGCGGTCCCCACAGGAACCGGCGGCTAGCGCTGTCACTGCGCACCAAGATGGATACTTCAAGAACCAGGGAGCATCCCTGACCCAGCTTTCTGCATTCCTCGGCGGGGAAGCAGAAGCAGCGCCTGATTCTCCCGAGATTTTGCCTATCCTGTGGGACCATTGCGGTTCGACAGAGAACCAACGGGCAGTTGCCCAAGCGGTATTTGCAGAAAACCCCACGGCTGCGTTGCAGGCTCTTTCCACCTCGTTGGTTCCCTTGGAACTGCAGCCAGGGCGCATCATTAGTTCTGGTCTGATTCACCAGAAGTTCGATGCCCCAGCTCAAGGGGCCGAGCTGACCAGCGACTGGATCCGGGCACTTGTCATCCTCTCCGATATTGACGCAGAGCTCACTGCCGCCGGCGAAGAAGGCCGCACCCCGGACGTCAAGGCACTTCTCGACGACCTGAGGAGCGTGGCTGGCCAGCGAGCCGTCGATACGCTTCTTACTGGGCGCGATGCCACGCTGGACACCGCGGTCATCGATTCTTCGACGGTCCGCATCGCCCACATGGACCAGGCGCAGCAGGATCAGCTCATGGCGATGTTTTTTGCGAACGCCGACATTGTCCCCGGGCCAATTCTTGATGACAACGCTCGCCTGATTGGCGTCCTCGACACGTTTAAGAAACGCGTTCAGCTTAATTCCGTGGTAGCGACAGAAGGATTGATTGCCCCAGCTGTCTCTCTCCTTCGAGCTTTGCGTTCGAATAATCGCGGTTTGTATGCGGCTGCGCGTGTTCGCTTCGACAAACTTGATGGCGTGAACACTGAAGATAAGGCCAACGCGTGGGCGCTGACGCCAGTTGTGTCCCTGGTTTTTGCACTTTCTGCTCGCATGAATGCGCACGGCATGATGGGTAAATCTA
This sequence comes from Corynebacterium renale, assembly GCF_002563965.1. Taxonomy (NCBI): domain Bacteria; kingdom Bacillati; phylum Actinomycetota; class Actinomycetes; order Mycobacteriales; family Corynebacteriaceae; genus Corynebacterium; species Corynebacterium renale. The sequence goes on from NZ_PDJF01000001.1 coordinate 1,657,855, forward strand.
CAACTCTGGAAAATGCGGCAGCCGGGTGGAGCCATATCGCAGATATCGTGCCCGAACTTGTGACAGCGGACGTGGTCTCGGCTGAAGCGATGGTTATTGCGGTGCGCCATTCTGCGCGTGGGTAATTTCTGCACCTACTGACAAAACCTGGAACCATGGAGGTCATGATGGATAACAATCTTCTTCTTATTGGTGGCATTATTCTTGCCGTCGCAGTGGTCATCATCGCAGCACTGGTGATTGTCGGGCGCAAGCGTAAAGATTCCAAGACGATTAGTTTTGAGCAGAAAGAAGAGCCTAAGGAGCTAACCCAACAAGAGAAGTCGGGTAATTACCAGGCTACGGGTGGCTTTAATTTCGCCCCCGCTTCTCGGGAGCCGGTTCCTGCCGCAGGCCAAGATATTCCAGAGCCGAAGTCGCCACAAGCACAAGCCCCCGAGCCTGTACGCGAAGTTCCGGAAGTAGCACCGACCCCACAACCTGAGCCAACTATCCCAACTGCGAAGCCTACCGCTGAAGAAGATCAGCCACTTACTGAGGCAGAAGCACCCGGCGAGAACACACCAGTGGACGTTGTTCCAGAAACCACTGAACCGGTTCCTTCGAAGGAACAAGACGTTCCAACCGAGGTCGTAGAACCTGTAGCTACCGAAGAAGCCGAAGCAGCCGAAGAGCTTGTGGTCGTCGACGAGAACGCACCTGAAGAACCCGTCATCGTGGAAACTGAGGATGAGGCCGTCGAGGTCGTGGAAGAATCGGCGCCTAGCGAGGCAGAAGCGGCCCTGCTTACCAGTGAAGAAGAGGCTGCGCAGGCAGCCGAGGTCGCCGCAGAAATTGTCGACGGCGCAGAGGCAGCGCTAGATAAGGTTGAAGCGCCGGCAGTTCCTGATGTTTCCGAAGTCCCACAGCCGGCAGAAAATATTGAAGAGATTGCCCCAGCCGCAGGACGTCTAGGACGTTTGCGCGGTCGTCTCTCGCGTTCGCAGAATATGATCGGCAGCTCGTTGCTGGGCATTCTTTCTGCCGGTGACCTTGACGAGGACGCGTGGGAAGAGATTGAAGACACCCTCATCATGGCAGATTTAGGTACGCCGGTCACGATGAAAGTCGTAGATGCACTGCGAACCAAGATCGCCGAACGCGGTGTGTCCTCTGAAGAAGAAGCTCGTGCGATGCTGCGTGAGACTCTCATCGAAGCCGGTCGCCCTGAACTCGACCGTTCGGTGAAGGCGATGCCATACGAAGGAAAACCAGCCGTTGTCCTAGTTGTAGGCGTCAACGGTACGGGTAAGACAACGACAACGGGCAAACTTGCCCGAGTACTTGTATCTATGGGGCACCACGTGGTCCTAGGAGCCGCGGACACGTTCCGTGCCGCAGCAGCGGACCAGCTCGAAACCTGGGGTCGTCGCGTAGGTGCAACGACCGTGCGCGGAGCTGAAGGCGCAGATCCAGCTTCTGTTGCATTCGATTCCGTAGCACAGGGTATTGAACAGCACGCGGATGTCGTCCTTATCGATACCGCTGGCCGTCTCCACACGTCGCGTGGCCTCATGGATCAGCTGGGCAAGGTCAAGCGCGTCGTCGAGAAGCGTGCCAAGGTTGATGAAGTCCTTCTAGTACTCGATGCGACAGTAGGGCAGAACGGCCTCATGCAAGCACGTACCTTCGCTGAGGTTGTCGACATCACAGGTGTGGTGCTGACCAAGCTCGACGGTACCGCCAAAGGCGGAATCGTTTTCCAAGTTCAGGAAGAGCTCGGTGTGCCGGTGAAGCTTGTCGGACTCGGAGAAGGAGCTGACGATTTGGCGCCGTTTGAGGTCGAAGGCTTCGTAGACGCATTGTTGGGCTAAAACCTGTAAAACGCTGGTGGGTGCGGTGTATGCTGGAAATATATTTTGGCATACACCGCACTCTGTGCGTTCTGTGCTTCCCATAACACCACATCGAGGTGAGGAGAACTCCCGTGAAGCTGATTACTGCTGTTGTGAAGCCCTTTACGTTGTCTGAAATCCGCGATGGACTAGAAGAGCTCGGCCATCACGGAATGACGGTGAGCGACGTTCGCGGATACGGCCAGCAGCGTGGTCATACAGGGCCCTCGACAGGCGCAGAATATGCCGTAGAATTCGTGCCCAAGGCAAAAGTTGAGATCGTGGTTGCAGATAAGGACGTGGAAGCAGCCACCGATGTTATTTGCAAGGCGGCGTGGACAGGGAAACCTGGCGACGGAAAACTGTGGATCACCACGATCGATCACGTCATTCGCGTCCGCACCGGCGAAGAAGACGATGCCGCAATTTAAGGACGCGTCGCTGAAGAAGCTTCTGCACCCCCGGTCGGGCTAGAGCCTGGAATCCGGGGTGCAACTGTAATTTTTGGACGGCGCTGGCTACCATGGGGTAGTTATGTGTGGCGTCGCGTGGTAGGTAGCGCAGGCGCTGAGGAAATTTTTATTCGCGCAAGGAGTGCAACTTTACGTGTTTGAGTCACTATCTGATCGCCTATCAAGCGCACTCAAAGGTATTCGTGGCAAAGGCAAGCTCACTGAGGCAGACATTAACGCGACTGCCCGCGAGATACGGCTTGCGCTGCTAGAAGCCGACGTCTCCTTGCCCGTTGTCCGCGGTTTTATCAAGCGGATTAAAGAACGCGCAATGGGCGCAGAGGTTTCCCAGGCGCTCAACCCGGCGCAGCAGGTCATCAAGATTGTTGACCAAGAACTTACCGAGATCCTCGGTGGAGAAACCCGGCGCCTGCGCCTGGCAAAGAACCCGCCGACGGTGATTATGCTTGCTGGCCTGCAGGGTGCGGGTAAGACTACCTTGGCAGGTAAGTTGGCCAAGCATTTGGTCAAGCAGGGACACACCCCGATGCTGGTGGCTTGTGACTTGCAGCGCCCAGGCGCAGTACAGCAGTTGCAGATCGTTGGTGAACGCGCGGGAGTCCCCACCTTCGCTCCAGACCCAGGAACCGCCCCGGATTCCACAGAGCATGAGATGGGAACTTCGCACGGTGACCCGGTTGCTGTGGCCCGCGCTGGTGTGGAGGAAGCTCGCCGTACCCAGCATGATGTAGTCATCGTGGATACCGCCGGCCGATTGGGCATCGACGAAATCCTGATGACTCAGGCACGTAACATTCGTGACGCGATCGACCCTGACGAAGTCCTCTTCGTTATCGACGCCATGATTGGTCAAGACGCCGTGACCACCGCGGAAGCTTTCCGCGACGGTGTCGATTTCACTGGCGTAGTCCTGACCAAGCTCGATGGTGACGCCCGCGGTGGTGCGGCGCTGTCTATCCGAGAGGTCACGGGTCGCCCGATCCTGTTCGCTTCGACCGGCGAGAAGCTCGATGACTTCGACGTTTTCCATCCAGACCGCATGGCTAGCCGAATCTTGGGTATGGGCGATGTGCTGTCTCTGATTGAGCAGGCCGAGACAGTCTTCGACCAAGAAGAAGCACAGGACACCGCGACCAAGATCATGTCCGGCGAGCTCACACTTGAGGACTTCCTTGAGCAAATGCTCATGATTCGCCGCATGGGTCCGATCGGCAACCTGCTTAAGATGATGCCGGGTGGCAAGCAGATGAGCCAGATGGCGGACATGGTCGATGAAAAGCACCTGGACCGCATCCAGGCGATCATCCGCGGTATGACTCCTGCCGAGCGTGCTAACCCGAAGATTCTTAATGCTTCACGACGCAAGCGCATCGCCGCCGGTTCGGGTGTTCAAGTATCGGACGTCAATCAGCTTGTCGAGCGCTTCTTCGAAGCCAAAAAGATGATGGGCAAGATGGCCGGCCAGTTTGGTATGGGTGGTATGTCGCGTCGCTCGGCTACGAAGAAACACAAGAAGGGCCGCAAGCGTAAAGGCGGCAAGCGCGCAACTCCGAAGCGTTCGCCGAACATGCCAGGAATGCCGGGAATGGATATGAACCAGCTTCAGCAGATGCAGCGTCAGATGGGTGGCTTAGGCCAAGGTGGTTTGGGAGACGTCGAGCTGCCTAAAGGTTTTGAAAACATCGATCTGAACAATCTGGATTTCTCCAAGAAGAAGAAATAGAACACGCCCTTCGGAGTGAACGCCTTACCGTGCGATGAGCAGGGTAGGGCGTTTGCCCTTGTTTATGTACGTGCTGTATAGTTCTACAGGTTGTGCGTGCGAATGTGTGCACACTAACAAGTAAAGACTTTCCTGCGAATTGGCGTCAGCGACCACGGTCGCCCGCCCTGATCACTCGCAGGTTAAACCAAGGGTTGAACCGGCCCGCCTGCCTCGAAATATTTTGGGGGCGGGTGCCAGAACTGCCCAGTGACCAGAAGAAAAGGAGCCACTATGGCTGTCAAGATTAAGCTGCAGCGCCTCGGTAAGATCCGTACGCCTCACTACCGCGTCGTTGTCATGGATGCACTCAAGCCACGCGACGGCAAGGTCATCGAATCCATCGGCATCTACCAGCCGAAGGAAGAGCCATCTGTCATCGAGATTGACTCCGAGCGTGCACAGTACTGGATCAAGGTTGGCGCACAGCCAACCGAGCCTGTAATGGCACTGCTGAAGCTGACCGGCGACTGGCAGGCTGCTAAGGGCCTCGAAGGTGCAGAGAACAAGGTCAAGAAGGCTGAAGAGAAGCCTTCCAAGCTGGATCTGTTCAACGCTGCTCTCGCAGAGGCTAACAACGGCCAGTCCGTTGAGGAGTTCCTGAAGGAACGCCAGAAGGAGAAGGAAGCAGCAGAGGCTAAGGCTGCTAAGGAGAAGGAAGCAGCTGAGAAGGCTGCTGCTGAAGAGGCTGCAAAGGCTGAGGCAGAAGCAGAAAAGGCTGAAGAGGAAGCCCCAGCTGAGGAAGCTGCAGAGGCTGAGGAGAACTAATTCTCACCACCTCTACATTCTTCGCCGCCAGGTTTTCCTGGCGGCGTTTTCTTTATGAGGTAGCAAGCGGCTGCAGTGTAGTCGCTACTTCTACAATCAATGCGGCGGCGGTTGCTTCGGATCCGCAGTGTAAAGAAAATGGCGCATGCGGCGCGATCATGTAGACATCGCCGGAGGAAAGCGTTTCTTCCATGCGTGTTCCTCGCGGGTCAGTGGAGAAAACGGTGACCGGACCACGGTGGCAGATTAATGCTGTGGGCTCGGGGCGTCGCCTTCGGGGGACGTCATCGCCGGGGCAGATGGCGTGAACTGTGATGTCCCCGGCTTGGTGGCTGGAGGTAGGGTCGAGGGCTGTCAGGTTGCACAGGATGCCGTGCATCGTGATCACCTTTTCCGGGATAAAGCGTGGGTGCAAATGTCTGCACCACAATGTGGGATCAGATTCCAACCATACCCGCCTTGCGCCCGCCCTATAGAATGTGGTCCATGTCTGAAGTACACATCGGCCGAGTGGTCAAGTCCCACGGAATTCGCGGCGAAGTTGCCATCGAACCCACGACTGATGACCCGGCGTCACGGTTTGCCGTAGGGCAAGTCCTTACGGGAAAGCAGGCCGGAAAACAGCAGAATCTGACGATCAAGACAGCGCGCCCGCACCAGGGACGTTTGCTCGTCAGCTTCGAGGAGATAGCCGACCGTACTGCCGCTGATTCACTTCGTGGCATGCGCTTTTACGCAGAGTCCGTGGAGGAAGAGGACGGCTACTATGATTACCAGCTCGAAGGGCTGGCAGTATATCTGCACAGCGATCTGGAAACCAAGATTGCCGACGTCACCGGTGTAACCCATATGCCGAATCGGTTGCTGCTGGATATCTCGCTTAACGACGGTCGTGAGGCCATGATTCCGTTTGTGGAAGACATTGTCCCCGAAGTTGATCTTGATGAAGGTTTTATCGTCATTGACCCTCCAGAGGGATTGTTGGATCTCTAAGCGTTAAAGTAGGCAACCATGCGTATCGATGTTGTCACCATCTTCCCTGAGTACTTGGAGCCCATGCGCCATGCGCTCCTGGGCAAAGCTATTGAACAGGGAATCATGGAAGTTGGGGTTCATGATCTGCGGGCGTGGGCTACTGACCGCCATAAATCTGTTGATGATTCCCCCTTCGGCGGTGGGCCAGGAATGGTCATGAAACCGGAAGTATGGGGCAACGCACTCGATGCGGTGGCCCGTGGAGACTTAGCGAAAGCAACCCTTCAGTCAGCGCAACCGCATCTGGACAAGGCCCGGCATGACGATGTTCACGGTGTTGCCCCGCGACCCTATGAATCATCGGGTGCGACTAGTGACAAGCCACTTCTTATTGTGCCTACTCCTACAGGCGCGCCGTTCACACAAGAAGATGCTCAACGTTTGTCTTCCGAGGATCACATCGTTTTTGCCTGTGGTCGTTACGAAGGCATCGACGCCCGAGTATTCCAGGACGCGCAAGAGCGCTACCGCGTTGAAGAGATTTCCATCGGAGATTACGTTCTCATCGGTGGGGAAGTGGCTGTCTTGGCAATTACGGAAGCAGTGGTGCGCCTCATCCCAGGAGTTTTAGGGAATACCTGCTCCCACGAGGAAGACAGTTTTTCTGACGGGCTGTTGGAAGGCCCTTCTTATACGAAACCACGGTCCTGGCGCGGCCTCGACGTACCGGAGGTGTTAACCTCTGGTAACCACGCGGCCATTGCAACGTGGCGCCGGCAGCAGTCGCTGAGAATTACAGCTGAGCGCCGACCTGAGTTGCTTGTGAGCGCGGAATTGAGCCCGCAGGACCGTACCTTCCTCGACCAGATCAATGAAAAGTAAGCGCCAACCACAAGATATGAATTTAAAGCGATCCCTGACAGCGCATGACGGTGCGCTGGGAAAATAGGACGGCTATGTGGTGAGCCTGGCTAACCCTTAAAACGGACGGACGTATTTGACTTTGTTGAATCGGACACGCCCGGGCAAGAGATTTATCACACCATTTCAGTTCTTTGTTGCAGTTTACGGGCCAATAAAATTCCTATTGATGTGATTATTCGATTCAATACGGAAAGGTAGAGGCCGCCTGATGTTAGCCTCCATCCTCGATCCCACCAGCGGGATCGCTATAGTCCTGCAAATCCTCATCATCCTTGCCTGCCTACTCATGGGTACACGCTTCGGGGGAATCGGGCTTGGCCTGATCTCCGGAATCGGCCTGCTGCTCCTCGTCTTTGTCTTTGGACTGGCGCCGGGCACGCCACCGGTATCCGTGATGCTCACAATCGTCGCGGTGATTGGTGCCGCTTCGACATTGCAGCAAGCCCGGGGCCTAGATGTGATGATGCAATTTGCGGAGAAAATCCTGCGCAAGAAGCCGGAAATGGTCACTATTCTGGCACCTATCACCACGTGGTCGCTGACGGTGCTGTGTGGTACTGGGCATGTGGTCTACACCATGTTCCCGATTATCCAAGACATTGCGCTGAAGAAGGGAATCCGACCGGAACGTCCGATGGCGGTGTCGTCGACTGCGGCCCAGATGGGTATCACCGCTTCGCCCGTGTCTGTCGCGACAGTATCTTTGGCCTCCATCCTTGCGGAAAACTCTGGAGCCATCGGCCACTCATATTCGATTCCACAGATTCTCTCGGTTGCTATCCCAGCGTCGTTGTCTGGTGTTCTGCTCGCCGCCTTGTGGTCAGTTCGCCGCGGCAAGGACTTAGATAAAGATCCTGTGTTCCAGGAGAAGATGAAGGACCCAGAGTTCGCAGAGCGCATCCACTCCCAGAGTGAGACGCTCATCGGTCAGGTCTTCCCGAAGACCGCCTACCGTTCAGTCTGGATTTTCTTCGCGGCGATCGCTTTGGTGGTGCTTCTCGGGGCGGTTGAATCCCTGCGCCCGGTGTTCCCGAACGATGATGGCGTCGAAAAGCCTCTGTCCATGAACCTGGTTATCCAGATGCTCATGCTCGTCGCTGGTGCTGTAATCCTGCTGTGGTGCCGTCCTGATCACGGCAAGATTTCCTCCACCCCGGTGTTCAAAGCCGGCATGACGGCAGTGTTCTCGGTCTTCGGTGTTGCGTGGATGGCGGACACCTTCTTCGATGCACATATCGATGCTTTGGAGAACACGCTTGGCGACGTCGTCTCCTCCTACCCGTGGATGTATGCAGTTGTCCTGCTGATTGTGTCTAAGTTGGTGAACTCGCAGGGCGCGGCCTTGGTCGCAATTGCGCCCATTGGTTTGCACTTGGGCATTGACCCAGCCGTCATCATCGGCTTCTACGGTGCTGCATACGGCTACTGGATTCTGCCAACCTACCCATCAGATCTTGCATGTATTGGATTCGATACGACGGGTACCACCCGCATCGGCAAGTTCGTGATCAACCACTCCTTCCTGATTCCAGGTGCTATCAGCGTGTTTACGTCCTGTGTGGTGGGTTCGCTGCTGGCGCAAGTCATCCTTTAAAAGCGCCCTAGGGCCAGTTAGGTCAGGCTTGAGTTCCTAGCACAAAACTACAGTTTGACTACAGTGGGACGTAGCACTTGGGCTGTTGTTTGCCACTACTGGAGGTGCGAGCCACAGCCCGGTTTTACAGAGAACACTACGAAAGGAAATGAATATGTCGGACGTACTCGGCAAAGACCATGGCCCCAACCCTCTCAAGTTTGATATTGAGAAGGCAACCTTAGATAACGAAGCTTTCCGCGACACCCTGTGGACCGGTAAGTACATGCAGCTCACCGTCATGGCCATTCCTGCCGGCGGCGAGATTGGTGCCGAAATCCACGACGATCATGACCAGTTCCTCCGTCTCGAAGGTGGCCGTATCCGCGTGATGATCGGTGCTTCCGAAGACGATCTGGAAATTGATGAGATCGCCGAAGACGATGACGCAATCTTCGTCCCAGCTGGCAAGTGGCACAACTTTGTTAACGAAGGCGAAGAGACCGTGAAGCTGTACTCCATTTATGCAGCACCGGAGCACAAGCACGGCACTCACCATGAGACCTTCGAGGATGCAAAGAATGATCCTCAGGAGACCGACCTGGTCTAAAGGCGCGTTATTAGGCCACCACGGAAACCCGTGGTGGCCTTTTTGTATCAGCTCCTAGTCTTAAGTTCAGAGGGTCGTTGCAACACTTTCCCTAAGGAGTGTGGCAATGACTACCAGTTATGGGCCTTATCATTCGTTATCCGAGTCTGATCGTGTACGACTAATCGCGTTAGTGACACGCGGTCGCAGCGTGCGTTCCTCCGCCTATGAAATCGGCTGTAACTACGGACATGCGTTAAATTTTTGCCACGCCCACAAACTCATCGAACCACGCAAGAGACAACGACCACTTAATCACAACACCCCGGTTATCAAAGAGTTCCTGACACGTGTTCGACATGGACAATCAGTCCACGCCGCGGCAGTTCAATGCGGAATCAATGACACTGCTGCGTATGCGATTGCAATGGATGCCGGCTGTCATATCCGCTTAAGCAGGTACCAGCGCAGGGTTCGGCAGACTCAACTTCGTGTGGAATACCTCCGGCTACGTTTAGCAAGTGTGCCTTCTGGTGATGCTGGGCGTGCACTCGGTATTGAGAGATCGATGAGGCAAGATTTCGAACGCGGTCTGTTTAAAACAAACGGCTCACGCAAAGAGTTCGTCGGTGTTGGTATCGATGCCATCACGTATAAAAGACTTATGATCACGCTGCGCCAACGCCATGATCTCGTTGACTCTGGACGATTGCGTCCACCGGCATTGCCACATGGGGTTGATCCATACAAACCTATTAGCGCTCGCTATATCTGCTTCGAAGAACGAGTACTTATTGCTGATTTGCTGCGTGAGCATACCTCGGTTCGTGAAATCAGTCGCCGACTTGGGCGAAGTGCTTCATCAATTGCTCGAGAAATTAGACGCAATCGCAGTGCGGAAGGCCCGTATCGTGCAGAAACTGCTCAGTTGAAAGCGTGCGCACGTCGGCTGCGTCCTAAACTACCCAAGTTATTAGCAGATAAACGATTATGGGAGTACGTGTGTAATGGGTTGCGGGCACAATGGTCGCCTGAACAGATTGCTCATCGACTCCCTGTTGATTTTCCCGATGACAAGGACATGCGTATTAGCCACGAAACTATCTACGATGCTTTCTACCTGCAGTCGAAAGGTAAGCTCAGTGAGCTAGGTTTGACACTGCCTCGGGGTAGGAAGAAACGCAAGAAACGACTCCCCCGGGTTGACACTCCTACTCAGCAACGATTCGTTGATGACATGATCATGATCGATGAACGACCTGAAGAAGTCGCTGAGCGTATTTTGCCTGGACACTGGGAAGGGGACCTCATTTTAGGCAAAAATAACAAATCAGCAGTGATCACTTTGGTGGAACGTGTCAGCAGGTTCGTCGTGTTAGGTCACCTGCCTGGGCGCCATAGCAGTGATGAGGTACTTGCAGCGTTAAAGAAAACAGTTGGCACGATCGACGAAGCGATGTGGTCATCGATTACCTGGGATCAGGGAAGCGAGATGGCTGGTCATAAGGCTTTTACGATGGCTACAGATATACCCATTTATTTCTGTCATCCTGGTTCACCATGGGAACGTGGAAGTAACGAGAATACTAACGGGCGACTCCGGCGGAATCTTCCGAAAAGTAGTGATTTGTCAGTCTACAGCGCACATGATCTTGAAATGATTGCCAATATCCACAACCACACACCACGTAAAGCATTGCAATGGAAGACTCCGGCGGAAGTTATGGCAGAGGCTCTGGCACAAACCGGTAGCATTAGACGGGATTAATCGTCGTTGTTGCAACGACCCCTAGAATTCAAGAGTACGGGGTGGGCGCAGAGCCCCACGGTCCGGTGATGAATACAGGCGGAACCTGATGCGAGTCGGTGCACACCGGCAACGGTTCAGGGAGGGGCATGGTGTCTTCGCGTGGCCACTGCATGTTGATGGAATCGACAGTTTTTGCTTCCGCTGAGCAGGGTTTCCCGCCCCGTAATTCAAAATGCGCGTAGGCGCTCTCGCCGGCAGCAAGAGGGATCGTCTCGGGAATGAGGCCGTTGATATGAGCCATGCGGCCGACCTGAGTGCCACCGCTTAGAGCACGCAGCTTGGGGAAATCTTTGACCCCGCACCAAGTGGCGTCGCTCGTGTTGGACACCGTTATTGTGTAGAACCCGCCGTCGTCGTGGGTATCAAATGCTGACAAGGAACTCGAAAGTATTTCGGCGGGGCAGGAGGGCACGCCGTCGTCTTCGGGGCGTGCCGGCCACGCGTAATCCGCAGTTGGGGTAGCGGCGGGGAAAGGTCCTGGGGTGGCTGTGTGCGTCGTGGTAGCGGCCGTTGTGACAGTCGTTGTTGACCCGATGGGGGCGTTCTCAGGCCCGGTGGCGGCTCCGCAAGCGGTGAGCAGCGGGATGCAGAGCAGTGCCGGAAATATTTGGCGCATGAGCCCATCGTAGGCGCGTGGCGTAGAATTGCCCGAATGGTATCGATCGCAGCTGTTATTGCACATGAACTGGGCGTGGATGAAAACCACGTGGCCGCCGCATTACAACTCCTTGCAGAAGGCAATACGGTTCCATTTATTGCCCGCTACCGCAAAGAGGCGACAGGTGGCCTCGACGATGCGGCACTTCGACACATCGAAGAACGCTCCACCTACCTCCGCGAGCTTGAAGACCGCAAGCAGACGATCTTGGCCGCGATCGAGGAACAGGGCAAACTCACCGATGACCTCAAAGCACTTATTGAGGCAACAACCACGAAAGCTCGTCTCGAAGACCTCTACTTGCCATTTAAAAAGCGCCGCAAGACCAAAGCGGACATCGCCCGCGACGCCGGTCTTGAACCGCTTCTCGACGCCATCCTGGACGCCCCCGAACGTAACCCCGAAGAATTAGCGGGGAACTACATCACCGAAGGCTTCGCGGACACTGACGCAGTACTCGCGGGCGCACGAGCCTTGTTCGTCGACCGTGTGGCCACCGACGCGGATTTGGTCGGAGAATTACGCGAAACCATGTACACGCAAGGTCAAGTGCATGCGGGCGTGGTGGAAGGCCAAGAACAGGCAGGCGCCAAGTTTAAGGACTACTTCGACTTTTCTGAACCGTTTACAAACCTGCCTGCCCACCGCATCCTCGCGCTCTTGCGTGGCGAAGCCGAGGGCGTACTTCAACTGCAGCTCGACCCCGGCGATGAAGCCCTGTACGAGGGGATGATTGCGCGCCGGATGGACGTCGATACGCATGCGAACCCGTGGCTGGCTAAATCTGTGCACTGGGCATGGAAGACAAAGCTGGCTGTTTCCTCGGGTGTCGATGTACGCATGCGGCTCAAGGAACGCGCGGAAGAGGATTCCCTCAAAGTCTTCGCGACCAACCTAAAAGACGTGCTACTAGCCGCGCCCGCCGGCCAAAAATCAGTTTTGGGGCTGGACCCGGGATACCGCAATGGGGTCAAGTGTGCGGTCGTCGATAGCACCGGCAAGGTGGAGGCAACCTCCATCGTGTACCCACACCAACCACAAAACCGGTGGAACGAAGCGGTGCGCGAACTCGCTGGATTGGCTGCGACCTACCACGCGGAACTAATCGCCGTAGGCAACGGGACTGCCTCGCGCGAGTCGGAGAAACTAGGGAGGGAAGTCGCAGACCTCATCGCCCAGGCCGGTGGCGCCAAGCCCACAACGGTTGTGGTCTCCGAGTCCGGCGCTTCCGTGTACTCTGCCTCCGAACTCGCTTCAAAGGAATTCCCGGACATGGACGTTTCTCTGCGTGGAGCGGTATCCATCGCCCGCCGGCTCCAAGATCCCTTGGCAGAATTAGTCAAGATCGACCCCAAGTCCATCGGGGTGGGCCAGTACCAACACGATGTCAACCAACAAGCACTCGCACGCACCCTCGACGGTGTGGTTGAAGACGCCGTCAACGCGGTGGGCGTGGACCTCAACACGGCATCAGTCCCGCTCCTCGAACGAGTCGCAGGCGTCACCCCAACTATTGCGTCAAACATCGTGGCTTACCGCGACGAAAACGGCACCTTTGAAAGCCGCAGCCAACTGAAGAAAGTCCCACGTCTCGGGCCGAAAGCTTTTGAGCAATGCGCCGGATTCTTGCGCATCAACGGTGGCAAAGACCCGCTCGACGCGTCCGCCGTACACCCGGAATCCTATGACGTCGTGCGTTCCATGAGCACCGCAACCAACCTCAGCGTCGCAGAACTGATTGGCAACACTCGGGTGCTCTCGCAGCTTGACGCACGCGACTTTGCCAACGAGACAGTTGGCGTTCCCACCGTCGTGGACATCCTCGCCGAACTGGACAAACCCGGCCGAGACCCCCGACCAGAGTTCGTCACCGCAACCTTCCACGAAGGTATTGAAAAAATCTCAGACCTGCGCCCCGGCATGGTGCTCGAAGGCACAATCACCAACGTCGCCGCCTTCGGCGCATTCGTCGACGTCGGAGTCCACCAGGACGGACTCATCCACGTCTCTGCCATGGCTAACCACTTTGTCTCCGATCCCCACGACGTTGTTAAATCCGGCCAAGTGGTCAAAGTGAAAGTCACCGACGTAGACGTAGACAGGCAACGTTTCGGTCTGACCCTCAGGCTTGACGACGACCCCGCCCCCACCACGCAGCGAGGCGCAGGTAAACAATCCCGTAAACAGGGAAAACCCGGGGTAAAACGGCAGCAGCGCGGAAATAAAAACAACAACTCAGGGGCAGGGTCCATGGCGGATGCATTGCGGCGCGCCGGGTTCGGAAAATAGTTGCCCTCCGTGCTGGTGGTGTGGCATACTGTTCCAGTTGTCTACCCCAGCAGTGGGGTGGGAACGCATACGTGATCACGGATACGAACCGGTCGAGCACCCTGTACAGGGGAGAGCCGCCAGGGTCCTCTATCCCGAAATATAAAGGATTTTTCCATGCATATTCTCGACAAAGTCGATGCAGCACAGCTGCGCGATGATATCCCTGCATTCCGCCCAGGCGACACCGTCGGCGTGAACGTCAAGGTCATCGAGGGTTCCAACGAGCGTACCCAGCTCTTCGAAGGTGTTGTCATCCGCCGCCAGGGTTCTGGCATCCGCGAGACCTTCACCGTCCGCAAGGTTTCCTTCGGCATCGGTGTTGAGCGTACCTTCCCGGTACACTCCCCGAACCTGGAGTCCATCACCGTCAAGCGCCACGGCAAGGTCCGTCGTGCGAAGCTGTACTACCTGCGCAACCTGCGCGGTAAGGCAGCACGCATCAAGGAACGCCGCTAATTATTTGGCAGCCTAACGCGCGCAACTTTTAAGGAGGGGCACTCACCGCGATGGTGAGTGCCCCTCCTTATGCGTCTGGTTAGCTGCTTATGTGAGAAGCTGACGCGTTGCTAGTTCACGGTAAATGTCATTGTTGTCCATCAACTCTGCGTGCGTCCCTATACCTTGAACGCGACCGTCTTCTAGGACGATAATTTGATCCGCGTCAGTCACGGTAGACAAACGGTGGGCCACAATAATCGTGGTACGTCCCTGTGCAGTCGCCTCAACTGCGTCCAAGATGAGCTGCTCGTTGCGGGAATCAACAGCGGACGTTGGCTCGTCGAGAAGCATGAGTGGCGCGTTCATCAACAGCATGCGTGCGAGTGCAAGACGCTGCCGCTGCCCACCGGAAAGGGTCATACCGCGTTCGCCGAGAACCGTGTCAAGGCCTTCCTCGCGGCGGAAACGTTCGGCCATGTTGACCTGCTCCAATGCCTCCCACAGTTCTTCGTCCGTGACGGTCTGGCCCGCCAACTGGAGATTTTCACGCACAGAACCCGCAAGAATGGCGGGTTCCTGTTCGACGTAACCAATGTTGTCGCGCAGGCTGTGGCGCGAAATTTCCGAAACGTCGTTGCCAAATACTGAGATGGTGCCAGAATCGACGTCGTAGAAGCGCTCCAAAAGAGCAAGAGTGGTGGATTTACCTGAGCCAGAAGAACCCACAATGGCGGTTTTTGTCCCGTGCGGCAGTGTGAAGGAGACGTTGTGGAGCACCGGTTGGTTCTCCACAACAGGGGCATCCGGGTCGTTGGGATCTGCGCTCGCAGGGTACGTGAAGTCTACGTTGGCAAACTCGACTGCCGGGGCACCCGGGCGAGGGGCAAGCGGTGCGCCGGAGACGTCTTCGGGGTCTTCGTCGAGAATCTGGTTAATGCGTTCGAGCGCACCCATTGCCTGGCGCACCGTGGTGACGGCGGAGAAAATCATGCCAATCGGTGAAGCAACCATGAACAGGTACAACACGAAAGACACCAAGTCACCGATTCCAATAGACCCGGCGGCAACACGCATACCGCCAATGCCGAGGACTGCCAAAAATGCGCCCTGCAACGCGATGCCGGTCGCCGGCGAAAGGAGCGCGAGTACACGAGCAATACTGCGGCCGTGGACGAATGCTTCATCGGCGTTTTCATCCAGGAGCTGCTTCGTCGTCTCTTCGGCGTCCTTTCCCCCAGAACGAACCGTGCGGATAGCAACCAGCGCGCGTTCCATTCCCGCACCTAGATCACCCACAGATTTTTGCGCAGCCTTCGTGTGCTTCTGTACCAGGCGCGAAGCAAAAATAACGACGACCAACGCCACGAGTACTACCGCGAGGACGAGAAGTAGCATGTAGACGTCGATAAGCGCCATAAGAATAATCGCGCCAATCATAGTGACAGTGCCGCCAATCGCATCCACGAGTCCGCCTGTGAATGCTGCGCGCACGAGAGTCGTATCAGAACCCAGGCGAGTCACAAGATCGCCCGTGTGGTGCTTATCAAAAACACGAATGGGCAGGTGAATCAGCCGGGAAATCAAATTCCTGCGTGTTTGCAAGACAGCTGCCTCGGCGGTACGCGCCAGCACATAGTTCTCTAACGCAGATGAAACGGCAGAAAACAGCAACAAGCCAACGAGCAAGGTAGCAATCTGGCCGACAGACAGGCCAAAAACAGGAGTAACCGTCTGCGCACTAATGCCTGCGTTCGGCTCACGGTTTTCGAAGGCTGTGATCAGCATGTTGATGACCGCTGGCTGCGCAAGGGACAGCCCGGCAGACACCAGGTTTAACGCGATGGCAAAGGCGAGCGCCCCTTTGTGGTGGGTCAACATGGACATCAGCGAGCGGAACGTGCCACGCTTAGGTTTTCTACCTTCCGCTTGCGTGGCGTGAGTTTCAGCCATAGTGCTACCTTTCCGGGCGGTGAATGCGTAATACGGACACTCTACTGAAGTATCGCACCATGCCAGAACACTGTTTCCTCCAGAGTCCCGACCGCTTAGTGATAAAGTGGCACTCCGTGAACACAACTGCAGGCGATTCCACCCAGAGAACCGACGACGAAGCCAAAAAACAAACGCCGTGGTACATCGAAATCCCCGTACTTATCGTTGTAACTTTCTTGGCCGTTGCGCTGATTCACGCTTTCATCGGCCGCGTCTACGTTATCCCCAGCGCCTCTATGGAACCTACGCTGCATGGATGCCAAGGCTGCGACGGTGACCGTATTGCAGCACAGAAAGTTTCTTACTACTTCACTGAACCGGAACCTGGCGACGTCATTGTCTTCGAAGGCACGGACTCGTGGAACCAGGGTTTTACCACTAACCGCAGTGAGAACCCCGCTATTCGGGGTCTGCAGAACTTGGGCTCCTACATCGGGATCGTCGCACCAGATGAGAACATTCTGGTTAAGCGTGTGATTGCGACCGGAGGACAGACTGTATCCTGCCAGGCAGGCGACCCTTCCGTCATGGTTGATGGCCAGCCGACCGACCAATCCTTTACCCTGCAGCCCACCCAATTCCCGGTCGATCCTTCGACAGGATCTGAAGCGTGTGGCGGACCCTACTTTGGCCCCATCACCGTGCCCGATGATCACCTGTTCATGATGGGGGATAACCGCACGAATTCTCTGGACTCGCGCTATCACGTTGGGGACCAACACCAGGGCACAATCCCGCTCGACAACGTGCGTGGCAAGGTAGAATTCCGCTTCTGGCCGCTGGACCGCATCGGAGTAGTCTCTGATCCTGATATCCAGGATGCAGCCTAAAGACCTCTCGGGACAATGCGGGAAACGCTAGAGCATTTGTGATATTTCAGGGGTCTAATGCGCACGCTTAAATATTTGCGGACATACGAGGTTGCGCTCAGTAAAGCGGGGCTTGGGCCAGTGTGTGGCGTCGACGAGGCAGGTCGTGGCGCCTGTGCAGGCCCGGTCACAATCGGCGCGGCGATTCTCCCGGACAAGCCCGATGCCCGCCTAGCAAAGCTGACGGACTCCAAAAAATTAACCCCTGTGCGTCGTGCCGAATTAGAACCAGTAATTAAGCAGGTGGCACTAGCGTGGTCGGTGGTGGATTTCAGCGCAGCACAAGTCGATGCGTGGGGAATCCACACGGTCAACGTTGCAGGCATGCGCGCAGCAATTGCAGCCCTGGGGGTACGGCCTGGCTATGTGCTCACCGACGCATGGCATATCCCGGGGCTGCCCCAACCGCACTTGCCGGTCGTGGGTGGAGACGCCCACGCGCGGTGCATCGCGGCGGCCAGTGTCTTAGCAAAGGTGCATCGCGATAACCTCATGGACGAAATCCACACACAGTATCCGCAGTACCACTTTGACAAGCACAAGGGCTATGGGACGAAGGCACATACCCAAGCTCTGCAGGAGTATGGAGCAAGCCCGGAACACAGGCGTAGTTACTCCAACGTCGCAGCCGTAGCCGCACCACCCCAGCAACTGGTCGAATACCAGCAGGCTGTTGCACGGCAGTGGCGCGCCCTCCCCGGTTGGGGGCCACAACCGACTAACATACACAGCCATGAGCGCTGAGGATCTGGACAATTATGAGGCCGACGTCGAACTGTCCCTGTACCGCGAATATCGTGACGTGGTCAGCCAGTTCTCCTACGTCGTGGAGACGGAACGTCGTTTCTACCTAGCTAACGCCGTTGAACTCATCCCGCATACCAGCGGTAATGACGTCTACTACGAAGTTCGCATGTCAGACGCGTGGGTGTGGGACATGTACCGTCCAGCGCGTTTCGTCCGCTACGTCCGTGTGATTACGTATAAGGACGTCAACATCGAGGAGATGGACAAGCCAGACCTCATGATGCCGGAGAACTAGTTTCACGCTTCTCGACGACCTCCCGGGTGCAAGCCGCCAACGCGCGCAGAGCACCCGGTTTTTGTTTTAGGGAGGCGGTGTGGGGACGGGAGGACGTCGATAAGCAATGTCTTATACGACGATTGTGGATAACTGGGGTGTTTTCAGAGTTATCCACAGACTCAACGCAACGAGGCGGAAAAGTTCTTAAGAAAACTAACCCTTGAACGGGCGTGCGGTCCATACTGAAGTCAGCTTCAGAAAAGAGAAGCACCCCGTTGAAAGTCTTAACGGGGAGGGGAAGATACGCGGTGCCCGGCCGAAACGGATCGGGGAAGTGTTAGTCCGTGCAAGGTCTACTCGGGGAACATCCGGGCCGGGCACCGCGTCAATGAAACGAAACGATATGGGGGACAGGGGATGACTCAGCTTCATACACGCGGGAATACTGCACAACTGAAAAACCAATGGATGCAAGAACTGGGCCGTCAGGGCGAAGCATTCGTGGCCGGATACTACCGCGACCGCGGTTACCGGATTATAGACATGAATGTTCGCTACCGCTGCGGGGAAATAGACGTCATCGCCCAGGACGTGGACAATACGGTGGTGTTCATCGAGGTAAAAACTCGGACCACGAACGATTTTGGGGGAGTGGAATCCGTAGACCACAGGAAACTGCGCAAACTCCGCGCGGCAGCGACCGAATGGTTACGGTCCCGTCCCTGGGTGGAATGCAGGTTTGACGTGGTAGCGCTGACCGTCATGGGACATCACGTCGGTCTCGGTGGGGAGAAGCACTGGCTTTTTAACGTGGATTCGTACCAGGGGGTGGAGTGCGGTGCCGCTTAAACCACAACTCGGATGCACGTACACCTATGCGCTCCATGGAGTGCAAGCACATGTAATCCAAGTAGAAGCAAACATTGGAGCAGGTCTTCCCGGCATGTACATGGTCGGTATGGGCGACACCGCGGTGCGGGAGTCTCGCGACCGCATCAAGACCGCAGCCGTCTATCACCAACTGCCGTGGCCGAAGACAAAAATTACTATCAACTTGTCCCCGGCTGGTTTACCTAAATCCGGTGCGCACTTAGACCTGGCAATCCTGTTGGCTGTCCTCACCGCCAAAGCAGACGACCCGGATGTCCACGAACGATTGCGGTCTACACTCATCGTCGGAGAAGTGGGACTGGATGGTTCGGTGCGCAGGGCACAAGGCGTGCTGCCCGCAATCCATGCCGCGTGGAAAGCAGGATTCCACACCATACTCATCCCAGCCGAGAACGCACATAAGGCCGCCCTGCTGCCAGATTCTGGAATTTACGTTGTGGAATCCGTCAAGGAAGCCTTCCAATGGGCGCTCACCGGGGTGCAGCTTCACACCGCTGTCGATTACGCCCAGGCGCATCCGCATTACGAGCCAGCCCCCCAATACCCTGACTTCGCGGATCTTGCGGGGCAGCCACATGGGCGCCGCGTCGCCGAAATCGCGGCAGCTGGCGGGCATCACCTCATGATGATCGGGCCCCCAGGATCAGGAAAATCGATGGTTGCCGCACGTATCCCGGGAATCCTCCCAGAACTGAATCCAGAAGAAACCATCGAGTGCACCACAATCCATTCAGTCGCAGGCAAGACCACGCGCCCAGTCAGGCATGCACCATTTGTCGCGCCGCACCATTCGATTAGCCCCGCTGCGTTAATCGGAGGTGGTAATCGCCCCACACCTGGTGCAGTCAGCTTGGCGCATAGGGGAGTGCTGTTTATCGACGAAGCCTCAGAGATGCCCGCCCGGATCTTAAATACGTTGCGCACCCCGCTGGAACAGGGAGCAATCTCTTTAGTGCGTTCGCATAGGGAGGTCACGTTCCCAGCCCGTTTCCAGCTCATTTTGGCTGCAAACCCGTGCCCCTGCGGAAACCCTGACCCGCGCTACTGTACGTGTACACCAACAAAACGCATGAATTATTTGGACAATATTGCAGAACCCATCCGGGACCGCATCGACATCGTCACCCACATCGATTCGCAAGGTGCGGTAATCCACGATGATGGGGCAGAAAGCTCGGCAACCATCGCAGCACGCGTCGCCGATGCTCGCGACCGTGCACTGTTCCGTTGGCGCAAAGCACACAAAGCCACCATGACCAACGCCACCATAGATTCGCGTACTTTACGCCGCGATTATCCAGCAACTGAAGACGCAATGTTGGTCCTAAGCACCTATCTGGCACAAGGTGACCTCACCCAACGAGGCGTAGACAGAACTCTACGAGTCGCATGGACCCTAGCAGACCTGGCACACGCAGACGTGCCAACCGTAGAAGAAGTAATGCAGGCGATGGACCTGCACGGGCCGTACGCGGAGGTGGCCGCAGCATGACAGACACCACTCAGGAAATACGTGCCTGGGCCTACTTGAGCAGGGTCGTCGAAGGACCAAGCCGAGCGATGAACACCCTGCTAGAACACGATTGGAAGCCCGTTGATCTAGCAAACGCAATCGTGCGCCGAGACTCCAGATTAGGCGCACTATTGGGGGAGACCGAAGCCCGGCATGATTGGAATCGGGCCGACCTTGATTGCCGCATCGCCAACGAACAAGGCTTTCGACTCATTCATCCAGGCCACCCAGAATGGCCACAAGAAGAATTTGACCTTGCCTTCGGTTACGCGGCGACAGGGGAAAGCCCGCACATTAAAACGTACCAATCCGATGCAGCAGCACCGCACGTCCTGTGGGTCCGCGGACAAGAATCACTGGCAGCATTGACTAAACAGGCACTAGCAATCGTCGGAAGCCGTGCGGTCAGCGCATATGGGAAAGCCGTCACGAGGAAAATCGCAACGGACCTCACACACTACAGGTACACAATCATCTCCGGCGGCGCACTAGGAGTTGACGCCATCGCACACCGCGCAGCACTCGACGCCGGCGGCCCAACCATTGCAGTCGCCGCGTGCGGATTAGACCGCATATACCCAGTGCGCAACACCGAGTTATTCAAAGACATTGCTCGCACAGGACTAGTGATAAGCGAATACCCACCGGAATTCACCCCACAACGCCACCGTTTCTTGACCCGTAACAGATTGGTCGCAGCGCTCACCCAAGGCACCGTAGTCACACAAGCACCATGGCGCTCAGGAGCACTGAACACCCTCAGCTGGGCGGCAGGACTAGGCAAAGTCACCATGGCAATCCCAGGGCCAGTTACGGAAGTAGGCTCCCAAGGCTGCAACACAAAAATCCGCGACGGCGCCGCCCAACTAGTCACCGGCGCCGACGACATTCACTCCCTACTCGACTCATCCTCAACCGTCGACCCCGACGCCCAATACGAACTCGACTTCGCACCCGACGCTCTCCAACAACTCAGCAGGAATGAACTGCGCATCTACGACGCCATCCCACCCGAGACCGGCCTGACAGCAGAAAAAATTGCAGCCGCTGCAGGATTCAGCCTGCCACTTACCGTCCACCTCCTAGTCACACTGCACAAAAAGGAGCTTATCGACGTCACCGCCGGCACCTGGGTACGTCGCCCAACCGACGATTAAGCCGCGCCCCTCACCCAGGCCGGGGGAGCGCGCCGGGGACTATAGTGGTGGACTATGTCTGCTCAGGTAGCCGAAGCCGTTGAAGATTTCGCCGAGTATCTTGTTCTTGTCAAGGGGCGTTCTCAACGCACGGCTACCGCATACCGTTCGGATTTACTCCAGCTTGCGCGTCGAGTGCCTTCGTTTGCGGACTTCACGCTAAGCAAGGTGCGTTCCTGGCTCGCCGAACAGGTCGACGATGGCATCGCTGCGACGACTCTTGCACGCCGCATAGCCGCCGCCCGGGCGTTTTCTACCTGGGCAACGAAGAATGGATACCTTGACCAGGATGTTGCAGCCAAATTAGCAACCCCGAAAACTGGCCGTCATCTCCCAACTGTGCTGGGTGTTCGGCAAGCCTCCGAAATCGTAGAACACCCGGAATCTAAAGATGACGCCCAAACGTTGCGGGATAAGGCGATGCTTGAAGTGCTCTACGCTACCGGGGTGCGGGTCAGTGAACTGTGCGCACTAGATATGCGCGATATTCAGTGGGAAACGAACACCATGACCGTGGTGGGTAAAGGAAACAAGACCAGAGTCGTTCCCTGTGGTACGACAGCGCTGCAAGCGGTACGGGCATGGCTTGAAGAAGGTCGCCCAGAGCTCGCCAACGTTGAAAGCCCCCCAGCTCTTTTCCTAGGAACCCGAGGCGGGCGAATTAATGACCGTCAAGTGCGTCGAATCGTAGATAAGGCCGCGAACGGCGCTGGAGTCCATGGTCTGAGCCCACACGACTTACGGCACACCGCTGCGACTCACCTGTTAGAAGGGGGCGCAGACCTACGTGCAGTTCAAGAGATGCTCGGGCACTCCTCAATGCAGACAACACAGATTTATACGCACGTCGGCTCGGAACGTCTGAAAAATCTGTACAAACAGGCACACCCGCGTGCCTAGACGAGTCCCCGTGTTGGCTTCAAACGGATTGCAGGAGCGTCTAGTAGAGAAAGCGGATTGAGGTATAGGTCTTGCTGGCCTCCTGGGCGTGCACCCCAATGCAGGCCTTCGGAGTGTTGGGTATCGGCGGTCAATGTACCGATAACTTGACCCTCTCTGACGTCGGCTCCTACTTGCACGGTACCGAGGACCGGTTGGTACGTGGTCCGGATTCCGTCGGGATGGTCGATGGAAACAACAGGGGTTCCAGCGACGACCCCGACGAAAGCAACCACACCATCTTCTGCAGCCAGGATGGGTGCTCCGAGTGGCGCCTCCACATCAACGCCCCGGTGTCCTGCCAGCCACGGTTTTGGGGGCGGGGCGAAACCACGAGTGACGCCACGTGCGGTGCTGTCGCCGGTTACAGGATTGACGTAGGCGTAAGCCTTCGTGGGCATGGATATCAGGGCGCCGACGACTACAAAACAGGCAAATAAACGAAAGTGCTTAGAGTGTGTGCTGATCATAAAGCCAGTGTGCGGGAATTTTCTCGAGTCTGCGCATGGCGGTAGCGCGAGCTGTGGAATATGGTGCCAGTGTGACTCATGAGGTTTGCTGTGGATAATTCCGGCCCAACCGGGTGTTTCAGTTTGGAATAAGCGGGCTGCTGGAGTAAGTTGTGGCGCTAGCAGTGTGTGTTTTTGCCATGCACTGACTTCGCGCGGACAGATTATTTACGCGGCTTCCTTGATGTAAAGGAAGCACACTCCCGACGTGGTCCCTGTTTACCAGGGTGTTGGGTGTGCATAACGCTTTCCGCCAGGTCGTAGGACAAGCTGACAAAACCTACGTGGACGTTAACCGAAAATCTAGACTTGAAGAAAGAGGGCTAAAACCATGGCAGTTGTAACCATGCGTGAGCTACTCGATGCTGGTGTCCACTTCGGCCACCAGACTCGCCGTTGGAACCCGAAGATGCGTCGTTTCATCTTCACCGACCGTAACGGCATCTACATCATTGACCTGCAGCAGACTCTCGGCTACATCGACGAAGCTTTCGAGTTTGTCAAGGAGACCGTTGCTCACGGCGGCAACATCCTCTTCGTTGGCACCAAGAAGCAGGCTCAGGAAGCAGTTCAGACCGAGGCAGAGCGTGTTGGCATGCCATACGTCAACCACCGCTGGCTCGGCGGTATGCTGACCAACTTCCAGACCGTTTCCAAGCGTCTTGCACGCATGAAGGAACTGCGGGCTATGGACGCTGCAGAGGACGGCTACGCAGGCCGCGGCAAGAAGGAAATCCTCATGCTCACCCGCGAGCGTCAGAAGCTCGAGCGCGTGCTGACCGGTATCGCCGACATGACCAAGGTTCCTTCCGCACTCTGGATCGTTGACACCAACAAGGAACACATCGCTGTTGCAGAAGCGCACAAGCTGAACATCCCAGTTGTTGCGATCCTTGACACCAACTGCGACCCAGACGATGTCAACTTCCCAATCCCGGGCAACGACGACGCAATCCGCTCCGTCAACCTGCTGACCCACATCATTGGCGAGGCTGTTGTTGCTGGTAAGCAGGCACGCGAAGAGCGTCAGCTTGCAGCACAGCGCGAAGCTGCTGGCGACGCACCTGCAGAAGCTGAGAAGAAGGAAGAAGCTCAAGCAGAAGCTGCTGAGCAGTCCGCTGAGTAAAACTCACTTCTTAGCTAAACCCCTGGATAGACCGAGAACACAGCGCAGGCCGCGCGTATTCGGCCGCCAGGGGTGCTTGCTTTATGAGGGTAGGGTTCACCCGCCCGCAAGAGATTTCCGCACACGACACAGTGCGAAGTATTCGACTACCATCTTTCATTGGTTACCGAACCTAAATAACAAGGAGGATCGCTCCACATGGCGAACTACACTGCCGCAGATGTTAAGAAGCTCCGTGAGCTCACCGGCTCCGGCATGCTCGATTGCAAGAAGGCTCTGGAAGAGACCGAAGGCGATTTTGACAAGGCTGTTGAAATCCTGCGCATCCAGGGCGCAAAGGACGTCGGAAAGCGTGCAGAGCGCGACGCTGCAGAAGGCCTGGTTGCTGTATCCGGCAACACCATGATCGAGGTCAACTCTGAGACCGACTTCGTTGCAAAGAACGCGGAGTTCATCACTGTTGCTGAGAACATCGCGAAGGCTGCAGCAGACGCAAAGGCTAACTCCGCTGAAGAGCTCGCAGCAGTTGAGGTTGAGGGGCAGACCGCAGCACAGTACCTTGAGGCACTGTCTGCAAAGATCGGCGAGAAGCTCGAGCTTCGTCGTGCAGTCACCCTTGTCGGCGACAACGTAGCTGTATACCTGCACCAGCGTTCTGCTGACCTGCCTCCTGCAGTTGGCGTTCTGGTTGCCTACACCGGCGAAGGCGAAGCTGCTGAGCAGGCTGCCCACGGTATTGCAATGCAGATTGCTGCGATGAAGGCTCAGTACCTGACCCGCGAGGATGTTCCAGCTGAGGTTGTTGAGAAAGAGCGCTCCATCGCGGAGCAGATCACCCGCGAAGAGGGCAAGCCAGAACAGGCTATCCCGAAGATCGTTGAGGGTCGTCTCAACGGCTTCTACAAGGACGTTGTCCTTCTGGACCAGGCTTCCGTCGCTGACAGCAAGAAGACCGTCAAGCAGGTTGCTGACGAAGCTGGCATCACCGTTACCGGTTTCGCACGCTTCGAGGTTGGCCAGGCATAAGCCAATCGCATTCATGGTGTGAATGCACCTACGACGCCCTGTGTTGGTTTCCAGCACAGGGCGTTTTTCTGCCCTTTTCGCCAGTGAAGACGATGAATGAGTGGTCAGTCCTCCAGTGTGGTGGAGTCGTACTAGGTGAACGAACCGCGAGACGGTAGGATGAAACACCGAGAATTGTCAGCAGCAACATTAATGTGCAAGGAGCAAAGTCAGTGAGTACTGAAGAAGCCCTCAAACGCGGTCACGGCTACAAGCGAGTCATGCTCAAACTCGGTGGTGAAATGTTCGGCGGCGGCAAGGTCGGCATTGACCCTGACGTTGTCGACAACGTCGCGAAGCAAATCGCCGAAGTCGCTTCCGCTGGAGTTGAGGTCGCAGTAGTCATTGGCGGCGGTAACTTCTTCCGCGGTGCCGAGCTGCAGCAACGCGGAATGGACCGTGCGCGGTCTGACTACATGGGCATGTTGGGCACAGTCATGAATTGTTTGGCACTTCAGGATTTCCTGCAGCAGCGTGGCGTCGATACGCGTGTTCAGACGGCCATCAACATGGCGCAGATCGCTGAACCGTACCTTCCGCTGCGCGCTTCCCGACACTTGGAGAAGGGCCGTGTAGTCATCTTCGGCGCAGGTATGGGCATGCCTTATTTCTCTACCGACACCACTGCAGCGCAGCGAGCTCTGGAAATCGGTGCGGAAGTGCTGCTCATGGCAAAAGCCGTCGATGGTGTCTACGATGACGACCCACGCAAGAATCCGGACGCACAGCTGTTTGAATCGATTACTCCACGGGAGGCTATCGAAAAGGGCCTCAAGGTCGCTGACGCCACTGCATTCAGCTTGTGCATGGACAATGACATGCCAATTCTGGTGTTTAACCTGCTGACCGAAGGAAATATCGCACGCGCGTGCGCCGGCGAGCGAATCGGTACACTAGTAAGTTCATAGACTGCCCAGGGCGGTGTGTATGTGCTCGCGCCCTCGCGTATTGATAACCAAAGGTACAAGGAGAATAACTATGGCTGATATGGAAGAAATTTTGCTCGACGCCGAAGAGCGCATGACGAACTCTGTTGAGCACACCCGTGAGGACCTTTCCACAATCCGTACTGGACGTGCTAACCCGAACATGTTTAACGGTGTTATGGCGGAGTACTACGGTGTCTTGACACCTATTACGCAGATGTCGTCGATCTCTGTCCCCGAGCCACGCATGCTCTTGATTAAGCCTTATGAGCCTTCCGTCATGGACGCCATCGAAACGGCTATCCGTAATTCGGACCTGGGTGTAAACCCAACTAACGACGGCCTCGTCCTGCGCGTCACCGTTCCTCAGTTGACTGAAGAGCGCCGTCGCGACATGGTGAAGTTGGCCAAGTCTAAGGGCGAAGACGGCAAGGTTGCTATCCGTAATGTTCGTCGTTCTGGCATGGAAGCTCTGAAGAAGATGCAAAAGGACGGCGAAGCCGGCGAGGACGAAATCCGCGCATCTGAGCAGGAGCTCGATAAGACCACTGCAAAATACGTAGCAGAGATCGACGAAATCGTTGAGAACAAGGAAAAGGAACTGATGGAAGTCTAAGGCTGCACCAAGCTTCAGTCTTCTTTTCCACACCTTTTTCCGTTTACGTCCCTTTCGAGTTACTGGATTCATAGAGGCCCAAGGAGTTGGCATGACTTCACAATCACCACGCTTTACCCTAGGGCCCCGAAACTCTGCGGGACGTAACCTCAAAGCTGCTATCCCGGTCGCGTTGGGGCTCGTTGCACTTGTTCTCTTAGCCCTGTACGTCGGCCCGGCCGGATGGTACCCGCTCGTAGCGCTGGCCGCGGGGCTTGGCACGTGGGAAGTAACTACCCGTTTGCGGGAAAAGAACTACCAGGTCCCACGCCTTCTACTCATTGCCGGGGGCCAGCTCGTTGTGTGGGCTTCGTGGCCTTTCGGCGTCGTCGGTGCACTCTCAGGCTTCGTGGCTTCGGTCATGGCTGTAATGGTGAGGCGTCTTTTCATTAACGGGCCCAATGCCGCACCGAAAAACTATCTTCGTGATCTTTCGACGAGCATTTTTGTCCTGACGTGGGTGCCGCTTTTTGCAAGTTTCGCGGCAATGATCATGCTTATCGACGCCCCGCACGCCTCCGGAAGCGCCCTGATCATCGCCTTCATGGCGTGCGTTATCGCCTCCGATACCGGTGGATATGTCGCGGGAGTCTTCTTTGGTTCGCACCCGATGGCACCGGCTGTGAGCCCGAAAAAGTCCTGGGAAGGTTTTGCAGGGTCTGTTATCACCGCGGCAATCACGGGCGCGGTGGCTATTCACTGGATCTTCGGGACTGCGGCGTGGTTGGGGATTATTCTGGGCGTCCTTCTAGCTGTGTGCGCTACGTTAGGTGACCTTGTGGAATCCCAATTCAAGCGCGAATTGGGAATCAAAGATATGTCAGCCTTGCTGCCGGGGCACGGCGGGCTCATGGATCGCCTCGATGGAATGCTTCCTGCGGCGACGGTGACATGGCTGATTTTGACAATCCTGGTAAGTTCTTCTTTGCTATAGATACACAATCCCGTTCCGCATCTCGCGTTACCGGCGTTAGTCGGTTGGCACGAGATACTTCATCATGTTTAGGTCGCCCATGGCTACACCCGTAAAACTACAATTTGCTGCCCCCAAGCGTGGCATGCCCCCGAAACATTTCACTGATATGACCCGCGAAGAGCGCATCGACGCTCTGGCAGAGATTGGCTTACCCAAATTCCGCGCGGACCAAATCGCGCGGCATTACTACACGCGTTATGAAGCCGACCCCATGGAGATGACAGATCTTCCAGAAAGCAAGCGCGAAGCGGTCAAGGAAAAGCTCTTCCCGACG
This sequence comes from Corynebacterium renale, assembly GCF_002563965.1. Lineage (NCBI taxonomy): Bacteria > Bacillati > Actinomycetota > Actinomycetes > Mycobacteriales > Corynebacteriaceae > Corynebacterium > Corynebacterium renale. The sequence continues at coordinate 1,685,985 of NZ_PDJF01000001.1, forward strand.
TTGATGACACCGCTACGAGATCAAACGACCGACGACGGCGAGACGCAAAAAACCTTGTGGCGTCTTCACGACGGCACCCTGTTGGAATCGGTACTCATGCGGTACCCCGACCGAGCGACACTATGCATTTCCAGCCAGGCTGGCTGCGGAATGAACTGCCCGTTCTGCGCGACGGGACAGGGCGGTTTGGATCGCAACCTTTCCCAGGCTGAAATTGTGGAACAGGTGCGCAATGCGGCAGCCACAATGGAGTCTGAGGGATCGCGATTGTCTAACATCGTCTTCATGGGCATGGGGGAGCCGTTAGCGAACTACAAACGCGTTGTCGGAGCAGTGAAGCAGATCGTTGCTCCTGCGCCTCAAGGGTTCGGAATTTCTCAACGTGGCGTGACTGTATCCACCGTCGGTTTGGCACCCTCGATCCGCAAGCTAGCTGACGAAGAAATGTCCATCCGGCTTGCGGTGTCACTGCACACACCTGATGATGAGTTCCGTGATGAACTAGTCCCGGTAAATAATCGCTGGCCGGTCGCAGAAGTTCTCGATGCGGCACGGTATTACGCCGACAAATCGGGCCGCCGCGTGTCTATCGAATATGCCCTTATTCGCGATAAGAACGATCAAGGCTGGCGCGCCGACATGTTAGGTAAAAAGCTGCATGCGGCACTGGGGCCTAAGGTTCACGTTAACGTCATTCCACTCAATCCAACACCGGGTAGTGAGTGGGACGCCTCGCCTAAGGCACAGCAGGACGAATTTGTGCGACGTGTTCAGGAACAAGGCGTTACGTGCACTGTTCGCGATACAAAGGGTTCGGAGATCGCTGCAGCATGTGGCCAGTTAAAGGCTGACGAAATGTCGCAGTAAGTATGGATGATTACGTGAGTCCGTAGGGGCGTGTAGCCCTATGGCCTCACCCGGTTTCTGCCATAACAAAACGGGCGGACCTCAACGATGAGGTCCGCCCGTTTGCGTAAGAAGCGTTTAATTATCCAGTGCGTGCTTGCCCTGTGATGGGGCGACTCGGAGGTGCTCTACGCGTGCTGGATCGATGTTGAGTGCGCGCAGCTCGGAATCGCTAAGCTCGGCGTAAGGACCGGACAGCGTAGCTTGCTCATAGTTCCAAGCACGTTCTTTGTAACCCACCGGCTTGTTGTGCGCAGTGAGGGTGCGGCGGTTCTTCAACTTCGGTTGGACCATGTGAATGATCAGGCCGAGCGCAATAACGGCTGCCAAGGTGCACAGCCAGATGGTTTCTACGTGGCCGTGGTGGTTGCCAAAGTTCATCAGCAGCAGCAAAGCGACGGAAATCCAGCCCGCAATCTGAATGGCGCGCCCTCCGATGTCGTGCCAGCCCCATGCTGCAGATGGTTCGTCCAAGGTAGAGACCCCGTTGTAGATCTCAGGCTCAATCGTGTGGGAATCAGCCACGGCCAATGCTCCTTTACAGTGTTTTTACGCGAGTTGTGCAATTGGGCCCGGTTAAGGGGCTATCTACCACGCACAATACTGCTCTTATTGTGCCACATGTCCACGGCTGACCCCACTTCGCACCTGCTCGAATGCCTAAAACTCAATCTTTTGTTTAACCCTCATACTTTGTGCGGTAATAGGCCGGTGGAGCAGGAAACTGTACGACAGGGCACAATGGGATGTGTGAAAAAGCGGATTCTCATTCTCGGTTCTACTGGTTCAATTGGCACTCAGGCTCTGGAAGTTATTGAAGAAAACCCAGATCTTTTTAGCGTCGCCGGTTTGGCGGCTGGTGGCCGAAGCCCGGAACTCCTTATAGAACAAGCCCAGCGCCACAGTGTGCCCGCGCACCGTGTAGCTATTGCGTCGGAAAAGGCAGCAGATACCGTCGTTACGCATCTGGGCGATGGGGTAGTGGTCGGACCGAATTCAGCGCATCAGCTCGTCGAAGCAGCGTTAGCCGATGGGGATGTCGACCTTGTTTTGAATGGCTTGGTCGGATCGATGGGTCTACACTCCACGCTTGCAACTATCCAAGCGGGTGTTCCCTTAGCGCTGGCGAACAAAGAATCTCTCGTTGCCGGTGGCGAATTCGTGCGAAAGCAGGCAGCTCCTGGTCAGATAATCCCGGTTGATTCTGAACATTCAGCGATGGCGCAGTGCTGGCGTTCTGGTCGCGATGAGGAAGTAGCGCGACTAGTTCTCACTGCATCGGGTGGCCCTTTCCGCGGCTGGTCGCGCGAAGAAATGTGGGAGGTTACCCCACAGCAGGCCGCTGCTCATCCGACGTGGTCTATGGGTCAGATGAATACCTTGAATTCCGCCACCTTAATTAACAAGGGGTTGGAGCTCATTGAGGCGGCGCTCTTGTTTGGCGTCGACCCAGACGCCATTGATGTGACGGTCCACCCACAATCGATCATCCATTCAATGGTGACTTTCACAGACGGTGCAACGATCGCGCAGGCCTCTGTTCCATCGATGAAACTGCCGATCGGGTTGGCGATGAATTGGCCGCATCGAGTTGCAGAAGTTGAGCCGGCTGTTGATTTCTCTCAGGCGTTCTCATGGGATTTCGAGCCGGTAGACAACGAGGCGTTTCCTGCAGTAGAGCTTGCGCGTACTGTTGCTCGGGCTGGAGGAGCCATGCCAGCTGTCTATAACGCTTCTAACGAAGAAGCAGCAGCTGCGTTTTTGGATGGTCAGATTCACTTTCCGCAGATCGTTGACACGGTGGGGTATGTCGTCGAGAAGCTGGGGCACTGGGCTACAGAAATTACCAGCGTCGATATGATTCTCGATGCTGAAAAAGAAGCGCGCGCTGCAGCTCAGGAGTATCTCGCTGGCCTCTAGTTAGCGGAGGGTGCTAGCGTTATGTGCTTCTGAAAGAGTCGAGGTGTAAAGGGGACTCGGTGCTCGTATACTTATTGGGCGTGGTCTTGTTTGCGGTAGGAATTGCTGCGACGATTGCGCTGCACGAACTTGGGCACTTGTCCGTAGCCCGATGGAGCGGAATGCGCGTCCGGCGGTATTTCGTTGGCTTTGGGCCCACGCTGTGGTCGACTCAGAAGGGGACAACGGAATACGGCGTCAAAGTGGTTCCCTTTGGGGGATTCTGCGAAATTGCCGGCATGACTGCATTGGATGAGGTCACGCCTGAAGAAGCCCCGTTTGCGATGCGCAACAAACCCGCGTGGAAGCGGATTGCCGTGCTGCTCGGCGGAATTGCCATGAACATTCTCGTCGGTCTGACAATCATTTTCGGCGTGGCAGTGACTTCGGGTATCCCGAACCCGTATGCGGATATGACACCGATAGCAGGGGAAACGGTATGCGTGGCTGATCGCAATGCCGTCGGTGAATCGGAGCCCTGTTCAGGACCTGGCCCCGCTGGTGCGGCTGGTGTCAAGGCCGGCGACCGAATCGTTGCAGTCGATGGTAATAAGTTAGAGGCATTCGTCCAGTTACGTGATTACGTCATTGACAAGCCCGGGCAAACAGTAACTCTCGATGTGCTTCGCGACGGCACCCCCACCACCATCGACGTTCCCGTCGCGGAGGTCACCGCATACGCTGCCGACGGCACACCCACCACGCTTGGTGCAATAGGAATCGTCGGAGGCGCCATCCCTGATGCCATCAAGGTATTTAGCCCAGCTGAGGCGGTAGGCGCCACTTTTAAATACTCCGGTGATCTGTTGGAGGGCACGGTCAAGGGGCTTGTCCAATTGCCTGCCAAAATTCCTGGCGTTGCATTAAGCATTTTCGGAGCAGAGCGGGAAGTTGATTCGCCAATGAGTGTTGTTGGCGCTTCGCGGGTGGGTGGCGAATTTGTTGAACGTTCGCTGTGGTCGATGTTCTGGCTGATGCTTGCTTCGCTGAACTTCTTCCTTGCTCTGTTTAATCTGATCCCGTTGCCCCCGTTTGACGGCGGACATGTGGCAGTAGTTGTGTACGAGAAAATTCGCGATGCCGTACGTCGTCTCCGTGGCCTACCGCCCGCGGGCCCTGCTGATTACACGCGTCTGATGCCGATTACGTACGCAATTGCTGCAGCGCTCTTGACTGTCGGTGTGCTGTTTGTCGTTGCGGATGTGGTGAATCCAGTGCGTCTTTTCGGTTAGGCGTAATGCGATGGACTGCTGCGCAGCCAGAGCGCGTGAGAAGTTGTTTAAGGTGTATGCTCGAGGGGCAATAGCACCGTTTATCCAGATGTAGTTTTGCAAGGAGATTCTTACTGTGTCTACCCCTATTGGTCTCGGCTTACCGGAGGCACCGCTACCTGTTTTGGCGCCACGCCGGAAAACCCGCCAGCTTAAGGTAGGTAGCGTGGGGGTGGGATCGGACCACCCGATCTCTGTGCAGTCGATGACCACAACGAAGACCCACGATATCAACGGAACACTGCAGCAGATCGCACAGTTAACTGCTACGGGATGCGACATTGTGCGTGTCGCCTGCCCTAAGACTGTCGACGCCGACGCGCTCCCAATCATCGCGAAGAAATCTCCGATTCCGGTAATTGCTGACATCCATTTCCAGCCCAAGTATATTTTTGCTGCGATTGAAGCAGGGTGTGCGGCCGTGCGTGTGAACCCCGGCAATATCAAGGAATTCGATGGCCGTGTCAAGGAAGTAGCTAAAGCAGCAGGAGACGCCGGCATCCCGATTCGTATTGGCGTCAATGCTGGTTCCCTAGACAAGCGCATCATGGAGAAGTACGGCAAGGCCACCCCGGAGGCACTCGTAGAGTCTGCAGTCTGGGAGGCGGGTCTTTTCGAAGAACATGGTTATGGTGACATCGCGATTTCGGTCAAGCACAACGACCCTGTAATCATGGTCGAGGCATACCGTCAGCTCGCCGCCCAGACCGATTATCCGCTGCACCTCGGTGTCACGGAAGCGGGCCCTGCGTTCCAGGGGACTATTAAATCTGCCGTAGCTTTCGGCTCTTTGCTTGCCGACGGCATCGGCGACACCATCCGCGTTTCCCTTTCAGCTGACCCCGTCGAGGAGATCAAGGTAGGGGAGAAGATTCTGGAATCCCTAAATCTGCGTCCTCGTGGTCTGGAAATCGTTTCCTGTCCATCGTGTGGTCGCGCCCAGGTTGACGTGTACACCCTGGCTGAGGAAGTCACGGCTGCCTTCGAGGGCTTCGACGTACCGCTCCGTGTTGCTGTTATGGGCTGCGTCGTTAACGGCCCAGGCGAAGCTCGAGACGCCGACCTTGGTGTGGCATCTGGCAACGGTAAAGGACAGATCTTCGTCAAGGGTGAAGTAATTAAGACTGTCCCCGAGTCCAAGATTGTGGAGACCCTGCTTGAAGAGGCCGCACAGCTTATCGAGGACATGGATCCAGCCGAGATTGAAGCCGCGCAGACTCTTGGTTCTGCCGCAACCGTGAAGGTCACTCAGTAGTATCTGTCAGGAAAAGCCGCCTTCCCCCACCTCGCAACCGGGAAGGCGGTTATCTTTTTGTGCCATGTAACCCAGCCGTGGCTCGGGTAAGTACGGGGACTACCATGGTGGCATGTCTGAATTACGAGGAAAACTGACCCCTGGAACTCCCACCCCCATCCGAGATGTTCCAAAATCGATCGAGCGCCCAGAATACGTGTGGAAAGATTCAGCTCAAGAGAACATTGGCGAACCGTTCGTCCAGACCCCCGAGGTCATTGAGGCGATGCGTGAGGCCTCTAAAATCGCTGCGAACGCGCTTCAGGAGGCCGGCAAGATTGTTGCTCCGGGCGTCACCACTGACGAAGTAGACCGGGTCGCGCACGAGTACATGTGTGACCATGGTGCGTACCCCTCGTGCTTGGGCTACCTCCACTTCCCGAAAGCAAGCTGTGTGTCGCTGAATGAAATCGTGTGCCACGGCATCCCGGATTCAACGGTCATTGAGGATGGCGACATCGTCAATATTGACGTCACCGCCTACAAAAATGGCGTCCACGGCGATACGAACGCTACCTTCTTGGCCGGTAATGTTTCTGAGGAGCACCGCCTGCTGGTGGAACGTACTCATGAGGCAATGATGCGCGGTATTAAGGTGGCAAAACCGGGCCGTGAGATTAACGTTATCGGACGTGTCATCGAATCCTACGCCAAGCGCTTTGGTTATAACGTTGTCACAGATTTCACCGGACATGGCATAGGCACTACGTTCCACAATGGGCTTATTGTGTTGCACTACGATTCCGACGCATATCGCCAGGTCTTGGAGCCTGGTATGACGTTGACTATCGAGCCTATGCTGAACCTCGGAAGCCTCGATTACGACATTTGGGATGACGGTTGGACCGTGCAGAACCGTGACGGCAAGTTCACTGCGCAGTTTGAGCACACTTTGGTTATTACCGAAGATGGTAACGAGATTTTGACGATTCCAGATTCTGGAAAAGCTTAAACACGAAAAGCGCAAGCGGCCGTAGGGATGGGAGTCCTTACGGCCGCTTACTGCGCTACGTACATAAAAATCCGCACCCCTAAGGGTGCGGATGACGTTAAAAGACCTAGAAAGTAGGGCTTAGAACGGGAAGTTGTGCGGAATCAGGCCCTGGTACTTAGCCAGGTTGAAAGCAGCAACAATGAAGCCGAGGATGCCGCCGATAACACCAACGGTGGTGCCGTCGCGCCAGATCTTCGCCCAGTTTGCTGCATCCTTGTCGACAGAGGAACCGAGGAGATCTACACCGGTGACCTGCTGGTCGGAACCATGGACCTTACCGATGTGGGAGGAGCCACCGTTAGCGATGTCCTTCTTGAGAGCCTCGTTGACGTCGTTCTGATCAACTGGCTCGGTCTTGCCGAAGTCCTCAAGCTGGGAGTAGTTAGGCGTCTGGTTAGTGGTGTTTTCCTGAGCAATTGCGGTGGTGCCGGTCAGTGCGATTGCGGATGCGGCAATTGCTGCCACAGCAGCGTTGCGGATGTTACGCATTGTATACCCTTCTTTGGTTTCTATTCAGATGCGGAGTGAGATTAGAACTTGATCTGTGGGAGGCCGTGTACAGCAAAGTTGTACAGCGGACCAGCGATGAGGCCAAGGAAGGAGCCGATGCCACCGAGCCAGGTCAGAGCGTAGACCAGCTTAGCCCATGCAGGCTGGGAGTTAAGATCCTTGGAAGAGCCGAAGATAGCCTGGCCGTCAGCAGGCTTGTCAGCATCGAGACGTGCACCGATCTTGGAGCTGCCCGTGCCACCCTCTTTGAAACCGGAATTGGTGTTGTCGGCGTTCTCATCCTTCTTGGAGGAGCCGTTGTTCTCCTGTGCACCGGCGTTCTCTTCCTTCTTGGAGGAGCCGTTGTTTTCCTGTGCACCGGTGGTCGTGGTGGAGGAAGAGTTGTTGGCATTAGGGGTCTCGGCTGCGACAGCTGCGGAGGTGCCCAGGGTCAGAGCTGCAACGGAAGCTGCTGCAACTACTGTAGTGCGGAGAGTGCGCATGTATTTTTCCAATCTTGGTCGAACCATCACACACTAGTGAAGTGGATAGTGTGTGGCGAATATGTATACCCAGCAACCTGGGTAATTGTAATTCAGACTGATTGCCACAGTCTTACACTGTGACACCGTAATGGGCCTTACACTCAATTGCCAGCAAAATCGAATAATTGGAGAAAAATTTATCTTTTCTCCCACCTATATATTTGCCGGAGTTAATAGTTACCAAGGAAGTCCAAGCAGGGCGTTTTCGATAACTTCGGGCAATGCCGGGTGGATCCAGTACTGATTCCGTGCTACCTCGCGGGCGTCGATTTTATACGCCATAATCGTGATGAGCTGTTGGATCAGGGTCGAGGCTTGTGGTCCCATGAGGTGCGCCCCGACTAGGCGCCCGGAGGATTTGTCTCCGATGAGTTTTACGATGCCAGTGGTATCTTCCATAGCCCACCCGAAGGCAACGTCTCCGTACGCTTGAATCTTCACCGCGATGTCCAAGCCTTGTTCGCGTGCTTCTTCTTCGGTAAGTCCGACGGTGGCAATCTGTGGGTGAGTGAAAATGGCCGCTGGCACCAGGTCATGGGGAAGTGCCCGCATATCGTCGGGGTGAAGGAGGTTGTGCTGAACGGCCCGTGCTTCTGCGTTAGCCACGTGTTTGAGTTGGTAGGGGGAAGAAACGTCGCCCAGTGCCCAAACCCCGTCTGCGGAGACAGAGCGACCGTACTCATCTACAGCGATTCGTCCGTCTTTAAGTTCAACCCCTCCTGCTTCAGGATTGAGCCCCTCAGCTGTGGAAACTCGGCCGGTTGCTACAAGGATTTCGTCTGCGTGGATGGTGGTGCCGTCGTCAAGCGTGGCCACAACCTGATCGCCTTCCTGCGTTAGGTCTGCGATAGTTCGGCCACCACGGACATCAAAGCGTTCGTAGGCGAGGTCATTGAAGCGGGTGGCGATGTCGTCGTCTACATGCCGTAGTAGTTGTGGAGAACGTGCCACGATGTGCACCTTCGTTCCCAGGGCGTCAAAGACGTGCGCAAATTCCATTGCGATGTATCCGCCACCGTAGATAATCAGCGACTCTGGCTGTTTCTCTAACCGCATGATGTCTTCGTTGGTGCGGTACTTAACGCCGGATGCAGCAACGGCTTCTGGGATTACTGGACGTGAACCGGTTGCGATGACGATCTGGTCGCCCGTGATAGTAACCGGAGTAGGGCCTTGTGCTGTGGTGATGGTTTTTGGCCCGGTGAAGGTGGCATGGCCGTCGTAGACGTCTATGTTGGGGGTTTCAGAACCACGACGGTATGCCTCTCCGCCGGCAGCAATCGGGTCAATCCGCTGGGCGAAAATGCGGGACACAATGCTGTCCCAGTCCGCGCCTTTGTAGTCGATATCGAGCCCAAGTTTTGCAGCATGGCGTGCCTCGTAGGCGACGTCGGCGGCGTAAACGTACATCTTGGTGGGGATGCAGCCTACGTTTAGGCAGGTGCCTCCGAACGTGCCCTTTTCTATGATGGCGATGCGTTTGTCGTCGAAGCGCTCGTCGGGAAGTGAATTGCCCGACCCGGTGCCGATAATGATGAGGTCATAATGGGTGTTCATGGTTGCGCTCCTTAAATATTCAGGCTCTCTAGCCAGGTCAGTGTAGTTTTCAGTGCGTTATTCAAAGCATGCGGTTGGGATAAGAAAACGTCGTGCCGCGCCCCTTCAATCGGAGTCACGGTACTTGGGCTCCCGAGTTTGGCCGCCCAGTGTGTGATGTCGTTGACGTCAAGCACAACATCAGCAACGTCGCACGCCGAGGAATATTCCTTAGGGCTAAACGACCTCGTGCTGCACAGAGTGAGAACCGGCATGGGAAGCGTCAATCCATCGTGAACCGCTTCTTGGCCATTGACGATGGCGCGCATCCAACCCGCGTATTTTTTCACCCCGCCCAGTGGCTTCCACTCCGTATTGAAATCCCAGTGTCCGTGCGCGCCCTGGTAGAGCGATTGGCCATACGCGCCCAGGCTGTCATCGGGGATAGGCAAACGTGGCGCGATTTTTCCCACGCTTCTCGACGCCATCCGGACGGCTGTCGCAACGGGGGTAGGGAACTGCAAATCTAGCCAGGGACTGTTCAGGATGACACCAGGCATGTACTGTGCGGCTCGCGTGTGTGCACCGGTACGATTCGCCGCCCACAGGGAGACGGTAAGGCCACCTGTGGAATGAGCCATCGGGATAACGGCTGTGTGCTGCTGTGCGATGACGGAGGTGGCAGCGTCCAAGTCAGGAAAATAATGGCGCAAATTGCTCACATAGTGTGGGCTAGTGCCTGGGCGCTCCGAGCGTCCAGCTTTGCGCAAATCGACGGCATAAAAAGCAAAGCCGTGCCTATGAAAGTACTCCGCAACGTGACGGTGGAAGAAGTAATCACTGAGGCCGTGCACCCACAGTAAAGCCGGGCGTGAACCCCACCCGCTTACGCCGTAGGCCGGATGATATCGGACGAGCGTAGCTACAGCGTTGCCGGGCTCATCATAATCTGGCCCAAGGTCAAGGGTTAGAGACTGGAAATCAGGGCCGAGGACATCTTCTGTCCACGACGTGTCGTGAAACTGTGCCGAGTGGTTCATGGTTCCTTCTACTGTAAGGGAAACAACGCCGGCAACGGACTGGGCTAGTTGCGAAACTGAGAGTCGTCTTTTCAGATTTGGCATTGCGGGATGGGTGAGTGCACGGCTCGGGGGTAGCAAAAAGATGGGGATACCCCCATGTTTCATCGGGAATTGCATGTCAACGGGTGGTGTACGTCGCATAAAAAGCATGACGCGTATGCTGTAATGTCACATAACCAGATACCGGCGCTCGCCATGCTCGATAGTCATATGCAGGCCTTCTTGGCTCTGGAAAGACTTCACGGTGTGGCGGCGCCGGTGAGATTAATGGCGAAACGTAGAGGGAAGTGCCATATGTCGAACACCACGAAAATTACAGATGAAGTCGACGTTGCACTAATTGGTGCCGGAGTCATGAGTGCCACCTTGGGCGCTATCCTCCGAGAACTCGAACCTAATTGGACGCAAGCAATTTTTGAGCGGCTCGACGCGCCAGCACAGGAATCCTCCTACCCATGGAATAACGCAGGCACTGGCCACTCAGCTTTGTGCGAGCTCAACTACACCCCAGAGAAAAACGGCAAGATTGACATCACCAAGGCGGTTGGGATTAATGAAAAGTTCCAGCTGTCACGCCAATTCTGGGCACACCAGGTAGAAACCGGCCAGCTTGGTGATCCGAAAGAGTTCATCAACCCGATTCCACACGTCTCGCTTGCGCAGGGTGAAGAGCAAGTCCGCTTCCTCCGCCACCGCTATGAGGTTCTCTCTTCCCAACCGCTATTCCCAGGAATGCAGTTCTCCGATGATGACGCTGTGTTCCAGGAAAAATTGCCACTGATGTCTGAAGGGCGTGACTTCTCCAACAAGGTTGCAGTGTCCTGGACCAATGTGGGTACTGATATCAACTACGGTGCCCTGACCAAGCAATTCTTGGACAATGCAACCAAGCAGGGAACTGTAATCCGTTACGGCAGCGAAGTAACCAAAATTAAAGCCGATGGGAAGAAGTGGAAGGTCCACGTCAAGAACGTCCACACAGGCGACCAGAGCGTAGTCCGCGCAAACTTCGTATTCGTTGGTGCTGGCGGCTACGCGCTGGACCTGCTGCGTACAGCGGGAATCCCGGAAGTTCGTGGCATAGCTGGTTTCCCGGTTTCTGGCATGTGGCTGCGTTGCACCAACCCGGAACTGATTAAGCAGCACCACGCCAAGGTGTATGGCAAGGCAGTAACTAAGAACGCTCCGCCTATGTCTGTGCCGCACCTAGATACCCGCGTTATTGATGGTGAGACCGGACTGCTGTTTGGCCCGTTCGGAGGCTGGTCGCCGAAGTTCTTGAAGAAGGGCTCGTACCTGGATCTTTTCAAGTCCATTCGCCCGGACAACATCCCGTCTTATTTGGGAGTTGCGGTCCAGGAGATGGATCTTACGAAGTACCTCGTGTCCGAAGTTCTCAAGGATTTCGACGACCGCATGGACACTCTGCGCGAATACGTCCCAAATGCTCGCAATGAAGACTGGGAGACCGTTGTCGCTGGTCAGCGCGTGCAGGTTATTCAGCCGGCACCAGCACCACGTTTTGGCTCGCTCGAATTCGGTACCGCGTTGGTCAACAATGCTGAGGGCTCCATCGCAGGCCTGCTCGGTGCGTCCCCAGGAGCATCCATCGCTCCGGCCGCGATGATCGAGCTCCTCGAACGTTGCTTCGGCGAGTACATGATTGATTGGGCGGATAAGCTGTACGAACTCTTCCCTTCGTACGGCCAGCCCCTATCCCGTGAGCCAGAACTGTTTGAAAAGGTATGGACGCACTCGCAGGAAGTTCTAAAACTGGACAACCCTCAGGAGTTCTAAAACACCACCGGCAAAGACTCACCCACAATTTTCTGGGTGAGTCTTTCTTTTATGTGCCGCAAAAAGTAATAAACGGCTGATTGCCCTCCGCTTCTACCGGGGAAGCTAAATCTGCGAATTCATCGTGCCAATCGTATGGGTGCGTCACTGCACGGTAGAGGCGCATGTATTCAGTCATGTCACCCGCAAACGCTTGGTTGAGGGCATGTTCAAGCTGCCAATTGCGTGGAATGAACCATGGCGTATGGGGGCTATTATGGGCACGCCGATAGCTAAGAAGATCCGTGTCGGTGCCAGCAATGCGGTCCAGCAAAGCGGCATCACTGCCTAACGCAGACCGCACAGCTGTAGGAAAGTCGTGCAATATTTCCTGTGCAGTATCGACGCCAATGCGTGGCAGGAGCGTTTCGGCCCAACGGGCGAGGTTCCATTGCATAGCTGGAACCTGATTTCCAAGCGCGTACCGACCATGGGTGTCGATGGAACTGAATACCGCCCCTGGATCGTACGTATCTGCAAAAGCGCACGGGCCGAAATCAATCGTCTCGCCCGAAATGCAAATATTGTCAGTGTTTAACACCCCGTGAACGAACCCGACACGCAGCCATGACGCCACAAGTGCAGCTTGGCGCTGGCAGACTTGGCCAAACAGCTCCTCGGCATTGGTAGCTGTGGGGTACAACTCGTTGCGGGAGTATTCAATAAGTCGGTCGACGAGATCTGAATCCTGCCGCGTTCGAATGGCGTACTCGAACGTTCCCACCCGCACATGCGACCGAGCAACACGCACGACGATCGCGCCCGGTTCCAGTTCGCGGCGCATCACCTTTAAGCCAGTCGTGAGGACAGCCAAACACCGCGTGGTAGGAATGCCCAAAGCGTGCAACGCTTCACTGACCAGGTACTCACGCAAAGCTGGCCGCAACACCATCCGTCCATCACCGCGACGAGAAAATGCGGTGGGGCCAGTGCCCTTGGACATCAGCTCGCAACTTGGTCCAGTTTCAGCAGATTTTGGAAAGACACGCCCCAAAAGTAGGGCGCGGCCGTCGCCTAGCATGGGGGAGTAGGAACCAAACTGGTGGCCGGCATATGCTGTGGCGAAAGTGTCGGTGAGGTGCCCCGCTAGGAATTGTGCACCTTCTGGACTCCTCAACCAATCGCTGTCCAGCCCTAGTTCCGTGGCCAATGAATCATTGATGACGACGGGCGTAAGCTCCGGATGTTCTTCCGGATTAGTACGTACCGAGAGTTCGGGGAAAGCGGCAACGAAGTCGTGATCGAGTGCAAGACGTGGCGCCATAAAAAGTCCGCGCCTAACGTTCGACAGTCATCGTGATGGTGGTGCCAGAAAGTTGGGTTTCGAACCCGAGTTCGCGTGTGAGGTCATAAAAATCCTCCGCCTTTTCTGGCGATTCACCGCTCAGGCAGACTTCCCGGGTAAGTACGCCTTTGTAGTGCTTATTGAAGTGGCTGACCACCTTGCCGTCGGGAGTTTCTACCCGGAGTGTTGTCGCGCCTTTCAACTTTCCTAAATTTTGGTAGGTGCCTGAGCGTAGATCCACAATCAAGCCCGGATAATCAGCCAAGACCTCGGTGATAGCCGAACCCCACCGCTTCTTCATCGTGGGCGCCGGGGCGGCGTCATTACGACGAGGCAGTTTCGTCCCACCGGAAAGTCGGTAGTGGGGGATCATATCGTGAGCACCTACGACCCCAAAAAGAGCAGAGCCTATAGCGATCGATGAACTCTGTTGTGAGGTCAGGTCTTGGGGCCGGAGGGCGTCGTAAAGCACCCCGGTGTACCGGGTGATTGCGGGGGCTGTCGGCTGTTCCCATAGCTGGTTGTTGAGCTCCACCTCGCCGGCGAGTTTTTTGGAAATGCCAAGCGCAGTCAGGGCGTCGGGCCCTGTGAGAGCGACCAAGTCCTGTGCTATGTCTTCCCGGATGGGATTTAACTCAGGAAAGGAAAGCTCTGCGAGATTTAACGGCGGATGATCCCCACCGGTGGACTTTGTCTCAGAAGGGGGCAGCACAATCAACATAGGAAATAGCCTACGGGTAAAGTCAGTGCACATGATTACTCGCCTCTCAGAATTATTCTTGCGCACCCTGCGCGAAGACCCCGCTGATGCGGAACTTCCAAGCCACAAGCTTCTCGTTCGCGCTGGCTACATCCGCCGAGTGGCACCGGGGATTTACTCCTGGCTTCCCCTCGGCCTGAAAGCGCTCCGCAATGTAGAAGCAATCGTGCGCGAAGAAATGGACGCCATCGGCGCCCAAGAACTGCATTTTCCCGCACTGCTTCCGCGCGAACCATATGAGGTGACCAACCGCTGGAACGAATACGGAAACGAACTGTTCCGCCTCAAGGACCGCCGCGAAAACGATATGCTTCTCGGCCCAACACACGAGGAAATGTTTACCGCAACCGTGAAGGATCTCTATACCTCGTACAAGGATTTCCCGGTTACGCTGTACCAAATCCAGACTAAGTACCGCGATGAAGCGCGCCCGCGCGCCGGTATTCTGCGTGGACGAGAGTTCGTTATGAAGGATTCCTACTCCTTCGATATGGATGACGCTGGCCTGGAAGAGGCATACCAGAAGCACCGTGCTGCATACCAGCGCATCTTCGACCGCTTGGGTATGGAATACGTCATCTGTAAGGCAACTTCCGGGGCCATGGGCGGTTCTGCTTCCGAGGAGTTCCTCGCGGTCTCCGAGTACGGTGAGGACACTTTCGTCCGCTCTACCGATGGCACATACGCCGCGAACGTTGAAGCCGTGGTCACCGTTCCGGGTGAGGAGCGTGCTATCGACGGCCAGCCCGAGGCGCAGAAGCACAAGACCCCGGAAGCAAACACCATGGATGCACTGGTGGAATGGGCAAAGGAAACGGGGCTGCAGGTTGACGGCCATCCCGTTCGCCTGGAAGATACGCTCAAGTGCCTGGTGGTTAAGTTGACGACCCCTGGCGTTGATGAGCCTGAAATCGTCGGTGTTGTTCTTCCTGGCGATCGCGAGGCTGACCTCAAGCGCTTAGAGGAAGCTCTGTCCCCAGCAGAGGTAGAGATGGCCTCCGACGCAGACTTTGCCGCACACCCAGACCTCGTCCGCGGTTATGTCGGCCCTGGTGGCGTGCATAAGGCGGGATTGCGCCTGCTTGCTGATCCTCGCGTCGTTGCCGGTACCGCATGGGTTACCGGTGCTGACGAAGATGGTCACCACCTCTCCAACATGGTTGTGGGACGCGACTTCGAAATCGACGGATACGTAGAAGTTGCAGAGGTCAAGGAAGGCGATCCGGCGCCAGACGGATCCGGTACGCTGACCTTGCAACGGGGCATCGAGATTGGCCATATCTTCCAGCTGGGACGGAAGTACACCGAAGCCCTCGACGTCCAGATTCTTGACGAAAACGGCAAGCGCGCCGTTCCCACCATGGGCTCGTACGGCATCGGTGTATCCCGCGCTCTGGCAGCAGTCGCCGAGCAGCACCTCGATGAGAAGGGACTGCGTTGGCCCGTCGAGATTGCTCCGTACAAGGTGCACGTCGTTGCCGCCAACAAAGACGCAGAAGCACAAGCTGCCGCAGGTGAGCTGGCGCAGACGCTGTCGGACAAGGGCATCGAAGTGCTTTACGACGATCGCCCGAAGGTTTCCCCAGGTGTGAAGTTCAAGGATGCCGAACTCTTGGGCATGCCGTTCATCGCAATCTTGGGTCGTGGCTACGCCGAGGGCACCATCGAGCTACGCATCCGTGGGGGAGAGACCAAGCACGTACCGGTCGCGGAAGCAGCCGAAACGCTGATTTCTCTCGTTGCAGGTAAATAGCTTCTGAATTGAGTAGAAAGTCCGGTGTGGTTGTGCTGACCTCGCCGGACTTTCCGCTATGACGCTCTGTGCGGCCTCCGTTTAGGAACGCGCATTGGCCGCGCCAGCGATGTACGTCGTGAGCAACGCTGGGGCTTGAGTTTTCGTAGCTGCATCGGTCCATGCTTTTTGGGCTTCCGCCTGAATGCGGTGAACGAATGCCCATCCTGTGGTGTCATCGGTCGGTGGCTCGCCGGCGACTTCATAGGACGCTGCAGGAACCACTGGGACGGTCAACAGTGCATTCAGAGCAGCCAGACGAGCACGGGCATCCTCGAGGATGCCCGCGACTGCTTCGTCACCTACGAACGCCTGCGACGCCTCTAGCCCATAGACAGCGCCAGCCTCAAACTCCGCCAAAGTGGTGAGGATCTGCTGTTCGTTCTCATTGTTCAGCGACTTCGCAGCGTCCTCATCGCTTTTGACCTGAGCTGCGATAGTTGTGACGTCGTCTCGCCCTTGCTGTACTGCGTAATCCGTGGCCTGGGCTACCAAAAGAGCCCGGGAAGACTCGGGGGCGGAGATGATCGTTGAACTATAAGAGGGACTAGGATCTTCGCTCAGCTCTAGGGTCATCGGCGTACTGGAAACCTGGTCAGCGATAGCGTGATCATCACAGGTTTTAGGAACTGTACCGTCTTGGCGGAGGCCACAGACGCGGATAATTTCCGCGTGCAACTCTTCAGCTTGATCAGCCCGCAGTCCTGCTAGGCCTGGGTTCGTTTGGGCGAATACTTCTGCGTCGTTACGCGCGTCTTGGTACAACGCGGCAAGCTCTTTGTTCGGCTTCGGCCCAAATTGTTCGGCGAGCGAACAGCCGCTCAATGTCATCCCGATTGCCGTTGTCATGACAACGGCAGCCGCGGCGCGTCGCACGTGACCACGCGTCCTCGGATTGAGTGCGGCGACTTCATTTTCTCGGTTGATGTAGACCACCTGCTTCACCCTACCGTTAGCCAGCTAAGGTAGGGCTATGGCATTCCCACAGAGCGACGAAATTTCCCGAGTCATAGCGCCCATCGTGGAGAGTCACGGGCTCGATATAGAAGGCATTAAACCCGTTCCCGCAGGTAAGAAATCGCAGATTCGCATCTACCTTGATGCTGATAAACGGCCAGATTTGGATTTCTTGGAAGTAGTTTCCAACGAGATTTCCGATGCCCTCGACGCTGCCGAAGAACGCCGCGAATTGAATCTCGGCGCTGGCTACCAGCTTGAGGTCTCCACCCCGGGCATTGACCACCCCCTGACGCAACCGCGTCACTGGAGGCGCAATATCGGCAGGCTGGTCACGGTTGCGCTTGCAGATTCTCCGGACAAGAAGCCCCACAAGGGTCGTATCGGCCAGCTTGATCAAGGTGAAGAAAACGTCATTCTGGTGGGCCAAGAAAAGAAAGAGCCATCGCTGTGGCGTCTGCGATTAGCGGATGTGGGCAACGCAGTGGTAGAAGTGGAATTTGCGCAAGTTCCTGAAAACCAAAAGGAACTTGCCCACCAGCCGTACGAAGAACTTGCCCCTAACGCATTGCCGTTGGGCGAAGGGCACGACACTCTCTAAAAGGAGCACAAGTGAATATTGACATGACTGCGTTGCAGAGCATTGAGAAAGAGCGGGGCATTTCCGTTCCAGAGCTGCTCAACACAATTGGATCAGCACTGCTTCACGCGTACAAGGAGCACCGTGAGCTTTCCGACGAGCAACCCACCGGTGCACGCATTGACATTAATCAGACGACTGGTGAAGTCCGTGTCGTTGTCGAAGAACATGACGCCGAAGGCGAAGTAATCGGCGAGTATGACGACACCCCTCGGAATTTCGCACGTATCGGAGTCGTGGCGGTACGTGACGCAATCGTTAAGGCCATGCAGGCAGCTGAAGCAGGCCAGGCATACGACAAGTACCAGGCAACAGAAGGCACCGTCGTCTCCGGCATTGTTCAGCGTGACGCCAGTGCAAATCAGCGCGGCATCGTTGTGATGGAACTCGGCACTGAAATCGAAGCCCAAGACGGTATTTTGCTCCCTGCGGAGCAGATTCCTGGTGAGCGTCTCAAGCATGGCGATCGCGTTAAAGCGTACGTTGTGGGCATGCAGCGCACCCCACGCAACCTGCAAATCAACGTGTCCCGGACCCACCCGGAGTTGATCCGCGGTCTGTTCGAACTCGAAGTTCCAGAAATCGTGGATGGTTCGGTGGAAATCATCAACATTGCTCGTGAAGCAGGCCACCGTTCTAAGGTCGCAGTGGTGCCGCGCGCAAAGGGCTTGAACGCCAAGGGCGCGTGCATTGGTCCACGCGGCCAGCGTGTACGGGCGATTATGGAGGAACTTAACGGAGAGAAGATCGACATCATCGATTATTCCGACGACCCCTCCGTTTATGTGGCTAACGCACTATCCCCGTCCAAGGTGGTCCGTGTCGATATCCTCGATGAGGAGGCTCAGGAAGCACGAGTTGTAGTACCTGATTACCAACTCTCTTTGGCCATTGGCAAGGAAGGGCAGAATGCTCGCCTCGCTGCCCGCCTCACGGGTTGGAAGATTGACATTCACTCTGATGCTGAACAGATGGATGCAGCGGAAAACTACTCTTCCGACGCCCCAGAGGACGACATCGCGGCGCAATAAAGTAGGTAGGCCACTTCGCCGTGGCGGGGAGTGGCTTTCGCGGGATATTACCCAACACTTTTATGGGTAATGTCCCGCTAATTCCATTTTTTCTAGGCATGGCGTAGACTGTTAGGCGGCCTAATGTCAGAAGTATTTTGAAGAATGCGAAAGTGGTGGAGCAGTTTGCCCCAGGTGATTAACGCACCGAAGAGTGCTCGTACTCTTCCTCAGCGCACCTGTATAGCCACACGTACTACCGCTCCAAGGAGTGAACTACTTCGCTTGGTCAGTGAACCAGGGGAAACCGGTCGCATCCTTGCAGATCCCAAGGGCGTCAAGCCTGGGCGGGGAGCGTGGATTACTCCAAATCTCGCGACATTGGAGCTCGCTATTCAGCGCAAAGCCATTCAGCGAGCGCTGCGAGTTCACGGCCCACTAGATACAAGTCATGTGCACGACTATCTTGCTGCACACTCTCTACACCCCACCACACGTGCCGGTGTAGAAGAAGCACAAGGAAGACAGGATCGGAACTGACATGAATAACCAGGAAAACGATCGTTGATGAGCAAATGATGAGTCATCAACAATGAACGTCACCAACACTGTCTAGGGGCCTCTGGACACTTTTATCCGAGGCCTCTAGCACGAACTAAGAGGAGAAAAGTGTCCGGAAAGCTACGAGTCCACGAGCTTGCCAAGCAGCTCGGCGTGACAAGCAAACAGCTTTTAGCAAAGCTTGAAGAACAAGGCGAGTTTGTTAAAACGGCATCGTCAACCATCGAGCCTCCAGTAATCCGCAAGATGCGGGCACTGTATGAGGAAGAGCATGGCCCGGTAGAAGAAAAGCCGGTTGACAAGCCTGCAGAGAAAAAGAACCCAGCGGAAAAGTCGCAGGCTAAGCCTTCGGCTCCAAAACCAGCTGCAAAGGCCGCGCCGAAGCCCGGTGCGCCGAAGCCAGGCGCAGCTAAACCTGCCGCTAAGTCAACTGCGCCGAAACCAGGCGCAGCTAAACCAGGTGCCCCCAAGCCCACCGCTAAGACGGAGAAGGCTGCACCTAAGCCTGCAGCCAAAAAGCCTGCAGCGGGAGCCACCAGCGAAGCCAAGCCGGCACCCAAACCAGGAGCAGGACGTCCAACGCCGAAGTCGATGCCGAAGCCAGGCCCGAAGCCAGGCGGTCGTGCACCGAAGGTTGCTAACAACCCATTTTCGTCCGGTAGCTCCGAGCGACCTGCTCCTCGTCCTGGCGGCTCCCGCGGAGAAGGGCGCTCTGCAATGCCACGGCCGGGTGGAACACGCGGCAACCAGCAACGCTCCGGTGCGCAGCGCCAGGGCGGCCAGGGTAGTTCTTCGCAGAGCTCCCAGGGAGGTCGTCGTCCGTCACCCGCAATGATGCCTTCGCATCCGAGCCCAGGACAGATGCCGGCAAAGGCAGCCTCCGCAGGGCGTGGTGGCCGTCGCGGTGGCGGTCAGGGCGGTCGCTCTGGTGGTCCAGGCGCAGGCGGCGGATTCCGTGGAGGCCGTGGAGGCCGTCGCGGTGGTACCGCCGGTGCATTCGGCCGTCCAGGAGGCGCGCCACGGCGTGGACGTAAGTCGAAACGTCAGAAGCGTAACGAATACGAGGCAATGAAGGCGCCAAACGTTATTGGTGGCGTTGCATTGCCAGATGGCGGCGGCGCAACCTTGCGTCTGCGTCGCGGTGCATCGCTGTCTGACTTTGCTGAAAAGATCGGCACCGACGCATCGTCGCTGGTACAGGCGTTGTTTAACCTTGGTGAGATGGTCACTGCAACTGCTTCGGTTTCTGAAGAAACCCTGCAGTTGCTCGGCGCTGAAATGAATTATGTGGTCCAGGTTGTCTCTCCTGAGGACGAGGACCGCGAGCTCCTCGAATCCTTCGACCTGCAGTTCGGTGAGGACGAAGGTGGGGAGGAAGACCTTGCCAAGCGTCCACCAGTCGTGACCGTGATGGGTCACGTCGACCACGGTAAGACGCGCCTGCTGGATACTATCCGCAATGCAAACGTTGGCCGTCGCGAGCACGGAGGTATCACCCAGGGCATCGGCGCATACCAGGTGGACGTTGAAGTCGATGGTCGCGATCGCACAATCACGTTCCTGGATACCCCAGGTCACGAGGCCTTCACCGCAATGCGTGCCCGTGGCGCGAAGTCTACGGATATCGCAATTTTGATTGTCGCTGCCGACGATGGCGTGATGCCACAGACCGTCGAAGCTATTAACCACGCTAAGGCTGCCGACGTCCCAATCGTGGTGGCGGTCAACAAGATCGATAAGCCAGATGCCTCTCCGGAGAAGATTCGTGGCCAGCTCACCGAATACGGGCTGGTTCCAGAAGAATATGGTGGCGACACCATGTTCGTGGACATCTCCGCAAAGCAGGGCACCAACATTGATCAGCTGCTTGAGGCCGTCTGCCTGACCGCCGATGCAGCTCTGGATCTGCGCGCTAACCCTGACATGGATGCGCAGGGCGTTTCCATTGAAGCTCACTTGGACCGCGGTCGTGGTCCGGTCGCGTCCATCATCGTTCAGCGCGGTACGCTGCGCGTCGGCGATTCGATCGTCGTCGGCGATACGTATGGTCGCGTACGTCGCATGGTCGACGAATACGGCAACGATGTCGAAGAAGCAGGACCATCCCGCCCGGTCCAGATGCAGGGTCTCAATGGTGTCCCCGGCGCCGGCGATAACCTCTTGGTGGTCGAAGACGACCGTGTGGCACGTCAGATCGCTAACCAGCGTGACGCACGTCGTCGTTCTGCAGAGGCTGCTCGCGCACGCAAGCGCGTCTCCCTAGAGAACCTGGACGAGGTGCTGAAGGAACAGTCCACCCTCAACCTCATCCTCAAGGGCGACAACGCTGGTTCTGTCGAAGCCCTGGAAGATGCGTTGCTCAAGATTGAGGTTGACGACGAAGTCCAGGTCAACATCATTGACCGCGGCGTCGGTGCTGTGACCCAGACGAACGTCACCCTGGCTGCCGCTTCCGACGCCGTGATTATCGCCTTCAACGTTCGTTCCGAAGGCAAGGCAACGGAAGAGGCAAATGCTGAAGGCGTAGATATTCGCTACTACACGGTTATCTACAAGGCAATCGAAGAGGTTGAGGCTGCTCTCAAGGGCATGCTGAAGCCAATTTACGAAGAGCGTCAAGTGGGTACCGCCGAAATCCGTGCTATCTTCAAGGCCTCCGCAGTCGGCCTTATCGCGGGTTGCATGGTTGAAACCGGCAAGGTGCGCCGCAATGCTAAGGCCCGCCTCATCCGTGATGGCAACGTCGTGACTGAGGACGCAACAATTACCTCGCTGCGTCGTGAGAAGGACGACGTCACCGAGGTCAACCATGGCTATGAATGCGGTATGGTCCTCTCGTACCCAGACATCCAGGTTGACGACAAGATCGAGGTCTACGAGATGGTAGAGGTTCCGCGCGACAAGTAAACCACGTTGGTCGTGCAAACACCTTGATTTATTGAGGTTCAAAGCCCAGGTCCGGTTGTTATCGGGCCTGGGCTTTGCCTGTGATTGACAGTTCGTGGTCGCCGGTCTCTCAGGCTCTCAGGTATACTGGCCGAGATTCTGAACATAGTGTCCCACTGGCCAATCTTTCGGCCGGATTAGTGCCCTTAGGGCAGCGGCGACACCACAATGGAAAAGTAGGTGCATGATGGCAGACAACTCGCGTGCGTCACGCATGGCAAAACGTATTCAGCAGATCGTTGCTACCGCTCTCGAACGTGAAATCCGTGACCCGCGGGTATCGGGAGTAACTATTACTGATACTCGCATGACCGGCGACCTCCATGACGCGACGGTCTTCTACACCGTAATGGGGGACAGCGTGGGCGCTGAACCTGACTACGAGGCAGCGGCTGCAGGTCTTGAGCGCGTGAAGGGGCAGTTGCGCAAGATCGTTGGCGATGAACTTTCGGTGCGTTTTACGCCGACTCTGAGTTTTGAAATCGATACGGTGCCAGAGGCATCGGCAAGCCTCGAAGCAGTTCTTCAACGCGCCCGTGAGCGTGACGCCCAGTTAGCGGAGCAAAAGAAAAACGCTACCCCTGCTGGTGACGCAAATCCATACAAGATTGACGAAGATGAATAACGCCGTGGAGATTGCGTAGTGTCCCGTTCCATAACCGCGACCCGTGGCGATTTAGAGAGCATCGCACATGCCATTGCCGCCGCATCGACGATTGCAGTCATCGGCCATATTCGTCCTGACGCAGATGCGATAGGTTCCGTGACTGGTTTGGTGCGTGGTGCACGTTCCTTAGGGAAAAAAGTTACGGGTTACATCGGGCAAGAAAGCCGTTTTAGCGAAAACCTCTACACGATCCCGGGAGCGGACCGAGTAGTTCTAGCTACTCGGTTTGCTGAAGAACCGGATCTAGTGGTCACGGTGGACTGTGGGGACCTTCCCCGCACGGGCCGACTAGCGCCGTACATACACGAAAATCGGGATAAGGTTGCGGTGATTGACCATCATGACACCAATCCAGGTTTTGGCAGGTGGAACTATATTTCTCCGGAGTCAGAATCTACTTCGGTCATCGTAACGGAGCTCCTGGATATTCTTGGTGTCGAGCTCACAAAAGACATCGCCCACAGCCTGTACGCAGGCCTGGTTACTGATACCAGTAACTTCCGTTGGGGGCGCCCGCAGATGCATCGCCTGGCAGCAAGGTTCCTCGAATTCGGCCTCGATCCGCGCACGATTAGTGGGCAGCTTATCGACGACGTCTCGGCAACCGACGTCCAGTTAATCGGGAACGTTTTGAAGACCATTGATGTTCTCCAAGTCGACCGCATGAGCCTAGCAGTATTGACTGTGCCCCATGAGCTGACGATCGGGCGCTCTAAGACGGCTGTGGAGAAAGTCGTCGATTACGCAAACTCTATCCGGGGCGCTGACGTCGGTGTGGTGTTGAAAGGAATCGCTGCGGACCGGTGGTCGGTGTCTTTTAGAAGCGCCACCTACAATGTTTCTGCCCTTGCAGCTCTTCTCGGTGGCGGGGGTCATGCTAAGGCTGCCGCAGCTGTTCGTGAGGGACAGGCTACGGCTGTCCTCGAAGATATTGTTTCCGCTGTCCATGCGTGGCAAGAAAGTAATCAAGCAATCTAGTGTCGGACAACGTAGTAAATCCCCAATCATCCTCGCGCGATAAAAATGAGCACTCGCAGGTCACTCCGAAGAAAATCTTTTCACTCGCAGTGCCTGCGTTAGGCGTTTTGGCGGCCACACCACTCTACTTGTTATACGACACTGCAGTCGTTGGCCGTTTAGGAAGTTTTGAACTTGCGGCTTTGTCTGCGGGGACTACCATTCAGTCCACTGTCACCACCCAGTTGACATTCTTGTCGTATGGGACGACTGCCCGTTCGTCACGATTGTTCGGCCAAGGCAAGATAAAGGAGGCTGTCGCTGAAGGTGTACAGGCGACGTGGGTAGCCGTTGGTGTTGGGCTTACGCTGCTGGCGATCATGCTTTTCGGTGCACCGAGGTTCGCACTCTGGCTCACTGGTAATGAGGAAGTTGCAGCTGAAGCTTCTTCGTGGATGCGCGTATCTGCCTTCGCTATTCCGCTGACGCTTATGATTATGGCGGGCAATGGCTGGATGCGCGGTATACAAAACACGCGCGCTCCGTTGATTTTTACGCTGTGCGGAATGCTTCCGATGATTGTGCTCGTTCCATTGCTTGTCAATCACTTTGGTTTCGTCGGTTCGGCATATGCGAACGTCATCGGGATGGGCATCATTTGTGTGGGATTCCTCGGCGCCCTTCTGCGTAGGCATGAGGGGAGTTGGGCTCCGAAAGGTAAAGTCATCTGGTCACAGCTGATTATGGGACGTGACCTCATCGTGCGTTCTTTATCCTTCCAAATCGCTTTCCTGTCGGCAGCGGCGGTGGCTGCGCGTTTTGGTACAGCGTCTTTGGCTGCCCACCAAATCATGATCCAAGTGTGGAACTTCATTACCTTGGTGCTGGATTCGTTGGCGATTGCAGCGCAGACTTTGACTGGTGCAGCTCTTGGTGGTGGCACTGTGGCTCTAGCTCGTGCGGTGGGGAAGAAGGTTGTTCAGTATTCGCTGGGCTTTGCAGCTATTCTTGGCGCCCTGTTCGCATTGGGAAATTCCACGCTACCTCGGCTTTTCACTCCTGATGAATCAGTCCTGGAAGCGATTCACGGGCCGTGGTGGTTGATGATCGCGATGATCATTATGGGGGGTGTCGTGTTTGCGCTCGACGGGGTGCTCTTGGGTGCCTCTGACGCCGCGTTTTTACGCACCATTTCCATCGGAGCCGTCATATTCGGTTTCTTGCCGGGTGTGTGGATTTCGTATCTTGTTGACGGCGGCCTCGTGGGCGTGTGGTGCGGTTTGGTGGCGTTTATCGCTCTGCGGTTAGGAGCAGTTATCTGGCGTTTCCGGTCCATGCGGTGGGCTAGGGTATAACACAGATGTAGTCCCGGTTTAATGGAAAATCGAAGGAGGGCGTGTGGCAGCAACCTTGTGGGCTGTGTCGGATGTGCACGCCGCTGCACAGCCGAACTGGGAGCGGGTTAAAAATTTACGTCCTGAGAACCCGGAGGACTGGTTAATCGTCGCGGGTGATGTTGCCGAGCGCACCGATGTGGTCTTGAAGGTGTTGGGGAGGTTGGCTCGTCGTTACGCGCAAGTTATTTGGGTGCCTGGAAATCACGAGTTGTTTTCGCGCAGCAGCGACGAGCGTAAGGGGCGCGATAAGTATTATGAGCTTGTCGACGGCTGCCGTCAGCTGGGTGTCATAACTCCTGAAGACCCATACCCAGTGTTCGGAGATACGACGATTGTCCCCCTTTTTACGTTGTACGACTATAGTTTTCGCGTCGCGGGTCTCACGGTTGAAGAGGCGGTCGCGCAAGCACGGGCGAAGCACGTGGTGATGAATGACGAGTTCGCAATTGCACCGTTCGTGGACATTCGCGCATGGTGTTGGGAGCGCCTAACGTATTCCATTCGGCGGTTATCCAAGGTGACGGGGCCGACGATATTGGTGAACCATTGGCCACTTGTTCAGGAGCCTACGATGGCGCTGCGTTTTTCCGAACTCGCATTGTGGTGCGGTACGCGGCATACGCGAACCTGGCCGGTGCGGTACCGGGCGCGGGCAGTTATCTACGGGCACTTGCACATGCCACGTACGATTGAGGTTGACGGGGTCGAACACATCGAGGTTTCCCTGGGGTATCCGCGTGAGTGGCGCCGGCGGGAAGTAGAGCCAGCCCGACAAGCGCAACCGTGGCCATATCCCGTTATGCGGCTAGGAGAGGATTGATATGCTACCCAAGCGCCTTTTCCCCGAGTCCTCCGCGTATTGCTATGTTCGCACCCTCAAAGATGCCAAGCACGATCAGCTCAATCTGGAAAACTATGATGGCCTCCACCCGTTGGAACGCACTCTCGTTGCGCATTCAGTGGATGCCCGCAAAGCTGAGTTTGGTGACGCACGCTGGTGCGCCCACCAGGCCTTGGCGGAATTAGGATACAGCGAAGAAACCCCAATCTTGCGTGGTACACGGGGCATGCCGCTGTGGCCGGACGGTTTCGCTGGGTCTATGACGCACACGAATGGACTTCGTGCAGCTGTGGTCGTGCCTACGAGCCATATCCGGTCGATCGGTTTGGACGCTGAGCCCGACCAGGAACTTCCTGAAGAAATCATAGATATCGTGGCACGCCCTGGCGAACAACGTCAGTTCGAGCAATTGCGTCAACATGGGATTGCTCATCCCGACCGGCTCCTCTTCTGCTCAAAAGAGGCTCTCTATAAGGCCTGGTTCCCAATTACGGAACGCTGGTTGGATTTCCATCAGGCAGAAATTGATATCCGCGCAGATGGCACGCTTGTTGCTTATTTGTTGGTGCGCCCGACACCGGTGCCATTGGTCGTCGGAAGGTGGGCAAGCGTGGAAGGCTATCTGATCGTGACTGCAACCATCGAGCGGGTATCTTCCTACCGGTATCTCAACGTATAGCGCTGAGCGCCGAACGTGAAAGCCCTTATCACAGCGTCGACGGGCGTGCCACGAAGATCGTCGATAAGCGCTTGGAGTTTTCCTTTACCAGTGCGATAGCCCTGCCGTCCGGTGCGATAGCCGCGTGGATCCCGGAAATGCCCTTGGGATCTAGCCACTTGCCCATACTCAAAGCCTCCGCTTCCGAGGCAGTAATTGGCAGTGTGGGGTAGAAGCGGGGCAGGGCTTGATCCATGGTCAAGCTCAACCGCGGTGATTCTTCCAATTCCTTCAGACTGAGCGCGTCGTTGATAGTGATTGGTCCCAGGGCTGTGCGGCGCAGTGCAGTCAGGTGGCCGCCGCAGCCCAACCGTGCGCCGATATCTCGGGCCAGCGCCCGAATATAGGTACCGGAGGAGCAATCGACTTCGACATCCACGTCCAAAAACTCGCCATCCCGGCGACTGGTCAATATCTCGAAACGGCTGACGTTTACAGGTCGAGCAGGAATCTCGAAGTCTTCACCGTCGCGGGCGCGCTGGTACGCTCGCTTCCCATCGATCTTGATCGCTGAGACCTGCGTTGGGCGCTGCATGATATCTCCAGTGAAATCGGGCAGTATCGCGCGCACATCATCTTCTGTCAGGTTTGCCGCGCCAGCCGAATGCAGGACGGTACCTTCAGCATCGTCAGTATCTGTCGCTGCCCCCAGCCGCATCGTCGCAGCATAGCTCTTTGTCTCTGCTACGAGATGGGCTAAGAACTTGGTCCCGCGATTCACGCCGAGGACCAAAACACCGGTGGCCATCGGATCAAGAGTCCCTGCATGTCCCACCTTTTTGGTGCCCATAATGCGACGAATCCTGCCCACTACGTCGTGAGAAGTCATGCCCTGAGGCTTATCGACGACAACGAGACCCGAAGATGCGAGAGAATCAGACATGGCCACCATCCTAACCGGCGCCGAACCTGTGAAAACAAAAGGCAAACAAAAACTAGTACTGTGGACACGTGATGATGTGGCAAGGACAAATCGCTGTACCGTCGGATTTTCCGGGGTGCGTGGCAACAATCGGTGTATTTGACGGCGTGCACCGCGGACATCAAACGCTTATCTCTGCGGCCGTAGCAGAGGCTCATGAACGTGGAATTCCTTCGGTGCTGGTTACTTTCGACCCACACCCGATTGCAGTGTTCTTGCCAGAGAAAACTCCACCGCAACTTACAACGGTGTCGGAACGCGCTGAATACGCCAAAACCCTAGGTATTGACCACGTACTGGTCATCAACTTCACCAACGAGTTGGCGGGGCTTTCCCCGGAAATGTACTTCCGCTCCCTACTTTTGGACACGTTGAAAGCTCAAGCAGTGTTCGTGGGTGAGAACTTTACCTTTGGCCAAAATGCGCAAGGAACCACGGAGACGCTGCGGGATTTGGGCGTGAAATACGGTGTTGACGTGAAGGTTATAGACCTGCTGCAAGACTGTCCGCCTATGGATTCCGCTGCATGCATCACTGAAGAGCCTGACGCGGCTCGTTTGTGTTCCTCGATGATTCGGCAATATCTGGAACGAGGCGACGTGCGTGGCGCACAATGGGTTCTCGGTCGGAGGTTTAGTGTGACCTCGAAAATTGTGCACGGTGCTGGCCGCGGGGGAGCAGAATTGGGATACCCGACGGCCAACCTGTACTTCCCAGAATCAATGGCGCTTCCTTCCGACGGAGTGTATGCCGCGTGGTTGACTGTCGTCGATAAGCAGCCTATCGACGGCGACATGGAACCCGGAGTTCCGTACATGGCCGCGGTATCCGTTGGGACGAACCCAACCTTCGGCGCGGACCCGCGTAGCGTCGAATCCTTTGTCCTGGATAAACACGCTGACCTCTATGGGAATTCCGCACGCGTGGAATTCGTGGATAGGGTCCGCGACATGGTCAAGTTCGACTCCGTCGAGCAACTTTTGGAGAACATGGCCCGCGACGTTGAAACAGTGCGAGAAATCTTGAGCAACCACCCCGCGGAAGGCTCTGCTGTTTAAGCAGGCTCCGCGTGACTGCCTCCGGCGTTGTATCGTTGCAGGCACACACCTCATGTAAAGGAGCCCCCATGACCACAACTGACAAGCCACGCCCGAGCAAGATGATTCTCGACGTCGATACTGGCGTTGATGATGCCCTCGCTATCGCATACGCGCTTGGTTCACCCGAAGTCGAACTTATTGGTGTGACAGGAACGTACGGAAATGTCCTGACTGCCGACGGTGTGCGCAACGACCTCGCATTGCTCGAGCTCCTGGGACGCACCGATATCCCAGTTTATGCAGGCAAGCCGCATGCTGTGAAAAAGGATGGATTTGAAGTCCTGGAGATTTCTGCCTTCATTCACGGCAAAAACGGCATCGGTGAGGTCGAGTTGCCGGATGCGAAGCGTCAGCCAGAAGATGGCGACGCAATCGAATTCCTTACCTCCGCCGTCCGCGAACATGGAGATGACCTTGTAATTGTTGCCACCGGTCCGATGACAAATCTGGCCCACGCTATCGAGGCCGATCCTACGTTCGCGGAGCATGCACGGATTGTCATCATGGGTGGTGCCCTCACGGTTCCGGGCAACGTATCGCCCTGGGCAGAAGCTAACATTAACCAGGACCCAGATGCTGCGAATACCTTGTTCCGCACCGCGTCTGATGTCACCATGATTGGTCTTGACGTCACCCTGCAAACCTTGCTGACCTATTCCGATACGCAGAAGTGGCGTGCACTGGGCACCGATGCCGCACACGCTTATGCGGATCTGACGGACTACTACATCAAGGCCTACGAAACTACGGCACCATACCTGGGCGGCTGTGGGCTCCACGATCCTTTGGCGGTTGCGGTCGCAGTTGATCCCAGCTTGGTGACCCTGCTGCCCATCAACCTGAAAGTCGACGTTGAAGGCGAAACGCGCGGACGCACCATTGGGGATGAGGAACGACTCAACGATCCGCACAAGACAGCCCGAGCAGCAGTTGCGGTGGACGTAGACCGATTCCTTGCAGAATTCATGCAGCGCATCGGAAGTGTGCTAAAATAGCACGCGGTTTTGGTAACTGCGGTCCACAGCAGTGCCACCGCGCCGGTCACGGCGATTTTTCATGTGGACTGAAATAATTCAAGGAGAATACTCATGGCTTTGAGCACTGAGAAGAAGAAGTCGATCCTGGCTGAGTACGGCCTGCACGAGACGGACACCGGTTCCCCAGAGGCTCAGGTTGCATTGCTCACCGAGCGTATCAACAACCTGACCGAGCACCTGAAGTTCCACAAGCACGATCACCACTCCCGTCGTGGTCTGCTGCTCATGGTTGGCCGCCGTCGTGGTCTGCTGAAGTACCTGGCAGACACCAACGTCGACCGTTACCGTGATCTGATTTCTCGCCTGGGTCTGCGCCGCTAAGAGCGCTCACCTGCAAAAGGTTTTCCTTTTCCCCAGTACAACCCAGCCCGTGCGGGCTGAGGGCTGTACTGGGGATTTTCTTTTGCTAGTATGAGCCTGTCACTCAAACGATGTGAATCGAAAATGGCGGCACCGACGATCGCCACACTACTAAGGCCTAATTCAGGAGGGCTTTTCTTTTGGCTAAGCAAAACAATGCTCACCACGCAGACCATAAGGTGGAATTCCACCATGACGAAGAATACGGTATTTATGAGGCCGTAGCAGTTCTGGATAACGGGGATTTTGGTACCCGTGAGATCCGTTTCGAAACCGGCCAGTTGGCACGCCAGGCTGGCGGTTCCGTGACCACGTATCTGGACGAAGACACGATGCTGTTGGCAACCACCACGGCATCCAGCCAGCCGCGTGAAAATCTTGACTTCTTCCCGCTGACTGTCGATGTGGAAGAACGTATGTACGCCGCAGGCCGTATACCGGGGTCCTTCTTCCGCCGCGAAGGGCGCCCTTCCACGGATGCCATCTTGGCGTGTCGCCTGATTGACCGTCCGCTGCGTCCTACCTTCGTTAAGGGCCTGCGCAACGAAGTTCAAGTTGTTGTTACTGTCCTCTCCCAGGATCCTGTTGAGTACTACGACGTCGTAGCGATCAACGGCGCGTCCGCTGCAACGCAGCTGTCCGGTGTTCCTGTTTCGGGCCCAGTTGGTGGCGTGCGCATGGCTTTCATCGCAGATGAGGATCATCCAGAAGGTACCTGGGTAGCATTCCCTAACCAGGAACAGCACGAGCAAGCGCTCTTTGACATCGTCGTCGCAGGACGCATCGTCGAGGGCGAGAAGGGCGGCCGTGGTCGCGGACGCGGTCGTGGACATCAGTCGTCTCAGGATGAAGTCGCGATCATGATGGTCGAGGCTGGCGCTGGTGAAAACGTGGTTGCACGCATCGCCGACGGCGCTCCGGCTCCGACTGAAGAGATCGTGGCACAGGGCCTCGAGGCGGCGAAGCCATTTATCGCTGCGCTGTGTAAGGCACAGGCGTTGCTCGCGGAGAATGTGGAAAAGGAAACCCGTGAGTTCCCGCTCTTCCCGGCTTACACCGATGACGTATTCGTCAAGGTGGAAAAGCGTGCTGCGAAGAAGCTGAAGTCGCTGATGACCATCGAAGGCAAGCAGGACCGCGACGACGCAACCAATGAATACATGGTTGAGGTTGAAGAAGCGCTTATCGACGACATCCTGTCTGCAGACGAAGACCTCACCGAGGAAGCTGCTTCCAAGAACATCCGCGCTGCGTACAACGCACTTATGAAGCAAATTGTGCGTGAAATGATTCTCCGTGACCACTTCCGTATCGACGGTCGTGGTGTCAAGGACATCCGCGATTTGGGTGTCGAAGTGGACCTGATTCCGCGCGCTCACGGTTCCGCGCTCTTCGAGCGTGGTGAAACCCAAATCCTGGGTGTTACCACCTTGGACATGCTCAAGATGGAACAGCACATTGATTCCTTGACTCCAGTGAAGTCCAAGCGGTACATCCACCACTACAACTTCCCGCCATACTCCACTGGTGAGACCGGTCGTGTTGGTTCTCCAAAGCGCCGCGAAATTGGTCATGGTGCGTTGGCTGAGCGTGCGCTGTTGCCGGTAATTCCTACGCGCGAGGACTTCCCGTACACGATCCGCCAGGTGTCCGAGGCACTGGGCTCTAACGGATCGACGTCCATGGGCTCTGTGTGTGCTTCCACGCTGTCGTTGTTGAATGCCGGTGTGCCCCTGAAGGATCCGGTAGCTGGCATCGCCATGGGCTTGGTCTCTGGTGAGGTTGACGGTAAGAAGGAATACGTTGCGCTTACCGACATCTTGGGTGCGGAAGACGCGTTTGGCGATATGGACTTCAAGGTCGCCGGCACTAGTGGCTTCATTACCGCTCTGCAGCTGGACACCAAGCTCGATGGTATCCCGTCGAAGGTTCTGGCTGATGCCCTGCAGCAGGCTCGTGATGCTCGCCTGTACATCCTGGATACGATGGCAGAGATCATTGACGGCCCAGACGAGATGAGCCCGTTTGCTCCGAAGATCACTAGCCTGTCCATCCCGGTAAACAAGATCGGTGAACTGATCGGCCCGAAGGGTAAGACGATTAACTCGATTACTGAGGAAACCGGAGCCGAGATTTCCATCGAGGATGACGGAACTGTATTCGTTTCTGCTGCAACTGGTGAAGGCGCAGACGCGGCGATTGAAAAGATCAACGCCATTGCTAATCCACAGCTGCCGAAGGTGGGGGAGCGTTACCTGGGCACAGTCGTGAAGACCGTTGCTTTTGGCGCATTCGTCTCTTTGACCCCGGGCCGTGACGGCTTGGTACACATTTCTAAGCTCGGCGGCGGTAAGCGCGTTGAGAAGACTGAAGATGTGGTCAATGTTGGCGATACCATCTTGGTGGAAATCGCAGACATCGATAACCGTGGCAAGATTTCCCTGGTTCCTGTTCAAGAGGATGAGGACTAATCCAGCCGATGTATCCTTAGTGGATGACGTCACGCAGTAGATCTGTATAGCCACCGCCTGAAATGTTCAGGTGGTGGCTATATGCATTTCCAGGACAGCCGTGGCCCGCTCGCCGTGTTGCATGCCTACAATGGGTTGCGTTCGTAAAAATTGAAGGAGAGTGCAGATGGCAATCAAAGTAGCTGTAATGGGTGCTAAAGGCCGGGTAGGCGCAACAATGGTTGAAGGCGTAAAAGCAACTGACGATCTTGAACTCGTAGCAGCCCTCGACCACGACGACGATAAGCAAGAATTGGTCAACTCTGGCGCTGAGGTGGTTATTGATTTCACTATCCCAGCTGCTGTCATGGATAACCTGGAATTTTACATCTCGCACGGCATCCATGCGGTGGTAGGAACAACCGGTTTCACAGCAGAGCGTCTTGATACGGTACGCGCTTGGTGCGAAGACAATCCTGAGGTGGGAGTGCTTATTGCACCAAACTTCGCGATCTCTGCCGTGTTGACGATGCACTTTGCTCGCCAGGCTGCGAAGTACTTCGAATCCGCTGAAGTCATCGAATTCCATCACCCCAACAAGCTTGATGCACCTTCAGGTACTGCTGTTCACACTGCGGAGGGTATTGCTGCCGCTCGTCGAGAAGCCGGCATGGACCCCGCTCCCGATGCAACGGAACAGTCCCTCGACGGGGCGCGGGGAGCGTTTGTTGAAGGTATTCCTGTTCATGCCGTCCGCATGCAGGGGATGAATGCCCACGAAGAGGTTATTTTCGGGACCCAAGGTCAAACCCTGACTATCAAGCAGGATTCCTACGACCGTACTTCCTTCGTACCTGGGGTGCTACTGGGGGTTCGTAACGTTTCCGAGAACCTCGGTCTCACTGTAGGTTTGGACTCCTACCTGGGGCTATAACGAGATGGCGCGGGTAGAAAAGCTCTCGGTTGAACTCATCGGCTGGACACACGTTGCCATCCCACCGCATACGGCGTGGCAGCCGAAAGGAACGACCACCATGGAAACAATGGTGGAATTTGCCGGCCGCGTGGCGCATAGAGCAGTGGAGAACCCGGAAGCAGTACCCGCGCACATGCGCTCGCAGGAATCCTTCGTCCGCACAGTCCTGGAAATGCGACGTACCGAACTCCTTGAGCATGCGAGTGCAACCATGTGGATACGCGGTTTAAGCTGGGCTGCCTCCCATACGCTATTAAAAAATCGCGCGTTTTCAATCACACAGCCATCGCTGACCGAGACAGAGCAACAGGCAACAGTCCCGGAGACTGTGCTTCACGACGATCACCTGGATTCACTTGTCCTCGGGGCAGCTGACGACGCCGCTTTCGCAGCGCACGAACTTACCGGTGCCTTGAACCATAATCGCAGCGCCGATACCAACCCCGTCCTGCATAATATTCGAGCTCAACAAGCATCACGGCTGGTTCAGCCACAAGGAATGGCAACACAAATCGTGATGACGGGAACACTACACGCGTGGCGCGAGTTCTGCGCCGATGCCGAAGCGTCCTACAACGACAAGGAAATAGTTGCGTTGGCCGAAAAGGTCAGTGACCTCCTACACGAACATGCACCACACGTTTTTCCGAACGTCAAAGATGAACCGCATATTTTTGAATAAGTAGGCTGTACCGCGCCACCTCAGCCCCGTTGTTACCTTTTTGGCTCAAAGCGGGTAACCTCAAGAGTCATGAGTACAGGTTTGACAGCGAAGATCGGGTCCGACATTTTCGGCACAGTTGCAGTAGCAATGGTCACCCCGTTTGATAAGAACGGTGACCTTGATGTAGCAGCTGGCCGAAAGCTTGCCGCGCACCTGGTTGATAACGGCTGCGACGCACTAATCCTCGCTGGAACTACCGGCGAGTCTCCCACGACCTCCGTGGAAGAAAAGCTGCGCCTGCTCTCAGAAGTGAAAGACGAAGTAGGGGACCGTGCGAAACTCATCGCCGGTGCCGGGACGAATAACACTCGAAGCAGCGTCGAATTGGCTAAAGCATCCGCTGATGCGGGCGCAGACGGACTGCTCGTGGTGACCCCTTACTACTCGAAGCCATCACAACGTGGCGTCGTTGAACACTTCACCGCTGTTGCACATGCAACGGATGTACCTATTTGCCTCTACGACATCCCTGGCCGCTCCGGTATAGAACTAGCACCAGAAACTATTAAAACTTTGGCGCAGTTACCCACGGTAAAGGCTGTGAAAGATGCAAAAGGAAACATCACCCAAGCAACTCAGCTGATGGATGAAACTGGCTTGGCGTGGTATTCGGGTGACGATCCGCTGAATCTCCCATGGCTCTCTTTAGGGGCAAGCGGCTTCATTTCAGTCATCGGTCACCTGGCACCTCGTCAGCTTCGTGAGTTGTATAACCGATTTAATGAAGGCGATCTCGTCGGCGCACGAGAAATCAATGCTCAACTCAACCCCCTGGTCCGCGCTCAGGCGCGCCTTGGTGGCGTCACGCTTGCGAAGGCAGGCCTGCGTCTCCAAGGCATAGAGGTTGGAGAGCCACGACTTCCGGTCGTAGCACCAACTGCAGATCAGATTGAGGAGCTTCGCCGCGATATGGAGAAAGCAGAAGTTCTATAGCTATGACAGAATCCCGTAACCGTTCCCGGAAGGTCACCCGCAAGTCAGGGTCACCGGAAGCCCGGGACGCAGCTCCGGTATTCCAAGCACCGGACGCTAACACCACGGAGTCTGCCGACACCCGCGCTGCACACAATGCAGACGCGGGTGATTCGCGTAATCATTCCGGGGAAAAGCACACTGAAAAATCTGAGAAGTCCGAGAAACAGAATAATTCTCAGCGGGGACGCCGTGGTGGCGACTCCAACAACGAGAGTGGCCGCTCCCGCTCACGCGGTGGACGTTCCCGCGGTGGCCGAGGCTCCCGTGGAAACGGTGGCAATGGTGGTAACCATGGCAATCGCCGTAACCCAGTGAAGTCCATGCAGGGCGCAGACCTGACCAAGCGACTGCCTGCACCACCTAAGGCACCGAAGAACGGCCTGCGTATCTACGCACTCGGCGGTATCTCCGAAATCGGTCGTAACATGACCGTTTTCGAGTACAACGGTCGCCTCCTCCTCGTAGACTGTGGCGTGCTCTTCCCATCCTCGGGCGAACCAGGCGTGGACTTGATCCTCCCCGACTTCGGTCCGATTGAGAAGAAACTGCACCTCGTTGATGCACTCGTGATCACACACGGACACGAAGACCACATCGGTGCCATCCCGTGGCTGCTGAAGCTGCGCAAGGATATCCCAATCCTTGCCTCACGCTTCACCGCGGCGCTCATCCAAGCTAAGTGCCAGGAACACCGGCAGCGTCCGAACCTCATTGAAGTCAACGAAAATTCCGAGGAAAACCGCGGCCCATTCAACGTTCGGTTCTGGAATGTAAACCACTCCATCCCTGATTGCCTCGGCATCGTGATTAAGACCGGTGCAGGCCAAGTGGTCATGACCGGTGATATCAAGATGGACCAGACCCCTATCGGTGGCAAGCCCACTGATTTGCCTGCACTGTCCCGTTACGGCGACGAAGGCGTGGACCTGATGCTTGTGGACTCTACGAATGCCACGACTCCAGGCTTCTCGCCGTCGGAAGCCGAAATCGGTCCTACGCTTAAGCGCCTTGTCAAGGATGCCAAGCAACGCGTCATTTTGGCGTCCTTCGCATCGAATGTGTACCGCGTGCAGGCTGCTGTGGATGCGGCGGTGGAAGCGGGTCGAAAGGTTGCTTTCACTGGCCGTTCCATGATTCGCAATATGGAAATTGCGGAGAAGATGGGTTACCTGAAGGCTCCCCGTGGAACCATTGTCACCATGGACGAGGCTTCCAAGATGGCGGGCCACAAGGTCCTTCTCATCACTACCGGAACTCAGGGCGAGCCGATGGCTGCGCTGTCACGCATGGCGCGTCGTGAGCATCGTCAGATTACGGTGCGGCAAGGTGACCTAATCATCCTTTCTTCGTCTCTCGTTCCGGGTAATGAAGAAGCTGTATTCGGTGTCATCAACATGCTCGCGCAGATTGGTGCGACTGTAGTCACTGGTAAGGATGCTCGCGTCCACACTTCAGGCCATGGTTACGCTGGCGAGTTGCTATTCCTGTACAACTGCGCCCGGCCGAAGAACGTCATGCCTGTTCACGGCGAGTGGCGCCACCTCCGTGCGAACAAGGAACTAGCTATTTCTACTGGCGTGCGTCGCGACCACACGGTGTTGGCACAAAATGGTGTTGTGGTTGACCTTGTCAACGGCCGTGCAAAGGTCGTAGGCCAACTCCCAGTCGGACACCTGTACGTCGATGGCACCACGATGGGCGAGGTCGATAGTGATGTTCTTGCAGACCGAACCTCGCTGTCTGAAGGTGGTCTCATCAACATCACCGCGGTTATCGACAACCGGACCTCGCGTCTGCTTGAGACTCCGACGGTGGAAACCCGCGGTTACTCGGACAACGATAAGGACATGGTCCCGCAAGTACGCGAGCTCGTGGAAAAGGTCATGAATGATCTCGCAGCCGAAGGGGAAAATGACCCATACCGTATGGTTCAGCAGCTGCGACGCAAGGTCTCACGCTTTGTCGAGCAGAAGTGGCGTCGTGAGCCAATGATTCTGCCGACGGTCGTTCCGATGACCGGAGACATTGATCACAACGATGATTCCGATGTCCAGAACTCACGAGAGTCCCAATAACATGCACTAGAACTCCTAAGTTCTGGAGATAAAGCCCAGGTAGCTTCTTCCGAGAAGCTTCTTGGGCTTTCCGCGTATAGTGGCAACAATGTCTTTTGCAGCTGCAGAACGTCGCCGTCTAGCCCAGATACTCCATGAAGTTGGCCCTGACCAACCCACACTATGTGAAGGATGGCTTACCCGTGATTTAGCGGCGCACCTATGGGTGCGGGAGCGGCGGATGGACGCTATTGCCGGGATGTTTCTGCCGTTCTTGGAGGCGCACCTCCAATCCACGATGGATGGGGTGAAAGATCGCGATTACGACGAAGTTGTCGAAGAATGGGCATCTGGCCCGCCAACTTTATCGCCGTTTAAGCTCATTGATGCCCAAGCTAACGCGGCCGAGCACTTTATCCACCTGGAAGACGTGCGCCGGGGGAGGGCAGCGCACGGCGGGGAAGTGCCGCCGCCACGTGATTTCAGTGAGCACAGCAATGAAAAGCTATTTTCTGCCGCCACTATGTTCGCGAAGATGACTTTGCGGGGATCGCAAACCCCTATTATCTTGCTACCCGATGGAGCACGTCCAGTCACTATCCGTGGAGGCCAAGGTGTCGCACATAAAGGGGACCAGGTAGTGCGTGTGGCAGGTCAAGCAGGAGAGATTTTGTTGTGGGCCGCAGGCCGGAGTGCATGCCACGTCACTGTTAGTGGCGATGTGGATTCCCTGAAGCGGTCAGGCATATAGGCTTGACTGCCTGTTGTTATTGTTTGTCGGGTGAAGTGGTGTGGCGAATGTGAAACTTGGTACTTTCAGTACTAAGGTTTAGCGCATGACTGTGTCTCCATCCAGCTCTCGGCGGAAGCGAAAATCCTCCAGGGATAACACGAGCAACTCCTCGCGGCCTGCGGGTCGCCGAGGAGTAATTTCGTCTGATTTTGCGGCAGGTGGGTCTCGCTACACAGACGAGTATCCGCCCACCGCGGCGTTCCGTGCAGCCGGAACTAGCGACGAACGGACAGGTTCTGCGGTTCGGCAAGTGAGCCAAGGGGTGGCATCTGCGTTCTCGTCTGTTGCTTCAGGTTTTGGAGGGCTGACGCGAAAAATTGCGGGGCGCGGAAACGGCGAAGAATATGATGGCGTCGATTTTGAAGACGCATACTTCGACGAAGAAGACACCGGGTCTTCACAAACAAGAAAGAAAAGGTTTGGCTTGTTCGGATCTCGCCGGAAACAAACAACTGAGTCAGGGACGCTTTCCGCAACTGACGAAGACACGAGGGTTGTGGAAGACCAGGACTTCGATAGTCATGATGAGGAGTCAATAGTTGACCAAATCTGGGAAAAATTAGATGAGCATTCCGACGCGATTGGTTTGACACTTATCGGTCTGGCCGCTGTTTTAGGCGCGTCGGTATGGCTCGACATCGCAGGCCCAGTTGGCGAATTCATCGCGATGATTACGCATTCGATCATCGGCGCTGGTGCGTTCGTCCTTCCTATTGCGCTGGTGGCATCCGCCATCGCGTTGATGCTGCAACGAGGTGAGCGCGTTCACGGTGCGGCTGGTCAAGCCGTGGGCGTGACTATCATCGTCGTTGCAATGCTCGGCCTCATCCACGTTTTTGCTGGCAACCCGAGCTCATGGGAGGAGCGAAGGGTAGCTGGTGGAGCTATCGGTGCCTATACCGGCGGAGTCTTAGCCGCAGGACTACAAGGCGTAGCAATCCCGATTCTTATCCTCTTTATCATCTACGGAGCACTCAAGACTGCGGGCGTGACAGTGCGCCAAACCTACGACGCATTCATGAGCTGGTTCCGACAACTCCGCGGCGACGCTACAGATGAAGATGACACAGACATTGATGACGATCCGTACTCCCATGTCGACGCCCAGCTCGAAGGCAGGAAGGTTCCACGACCTAGCGCGCGTGTGCGGGTGGCTCCGCCTACCAACCCGCGTCGCCGCCCAGCGCCGCGACCAGTAGACGACGGGCGTGCGGCGACAGTGGGACGTCGACAAGCAGCTGAAGCAGGTCGCGTGACTTTCAGCAGCCAGGAATCCGACGAAGACGCACAAAACCACACCCTGTTCGACATGGCGCCGGCAGAAAAATTAGAGAAGTCGGCCCGACAAGTCACTCCACAGGATGCGCCACAAGCACACGACGTCGAAGAGACCGGGGAAATCCCTGTCGTCCCCGAAGATGACGCGGTGCCCGTGCAGCAGGTGGAGCCAGTCCGTGAGCAGGCCTCACGTCCGGCGCCTACGGCCCCCGTTGCACGTCCCGTGCCAACACCCCCAGTTGAAAATTCGACTGCGGTCATCCCATCTGAACCCGTTCCTGCTGAGGTGGCTGCAGATCAGCAAGCGTCGGCGCGCATCATTGAACCGATGGATTACGATCTGCCGTCGACGGAACTTCTGGTCGCAGGTGAACCACCGAAGACGCGCTCGGAAGCCAACGACCGCATTATTGAAGCGATTACCGAAGTCTTCGCAGAATTCAAGGTCGACGCCGCCGTCACGGGCTTCTCGCGCGGTCCAACAGTGACGCGTTACGAAGTTGAGCTTGGCCCGGGTGTGAAGGTTTCAAAGATTACCAATCTTCAGTCCAACTTGGCGTACGCCGTCGCCACCGACAATGTCCGCCTACTTACCCCGATTCCCGGCAAATCCGCTGTGGGTATTGAGGTCCCTAATGCGGATCGCGAAATGGTCCGCCTTGCGGACGTTCTCGAAGCGCCTGAGGTCATGGCGGACAAGGATCCGATGCTCATCGGTTTGGGCAAGGACATTGAAGGTGACTTCGTCGCTGCGTCCGTCCAAAAGATGCCCCACCTTTTGGTGGCTGGTTCGACTGGCTCCGGTAAGTCCGCATTCGTGAACTCGATGTTGATTAGCTTGCTTACGCGCGCTACCCCAGA
Organism: Corynebacterium renale; assembly: GCF_002563965.1. NCBI lineage: Bacteria > Bacillati > Actinomycetota > Actinomycetes > Mycobacteriales > Corynebacteriaceae > Corynebacterium > Corynebacterium renale. The sequence goes on from NZ_PDJF01000001.1 coordinate 1,725,958, forward strand.
AGAAGTTCGCCTTATTTTGGTCGATCCCAAGATGGTTGAACTTACCCCATACGAGGGCATCCCTCATCTGATTACGCCTATCATTACGCAGCCGAAGAAAGCATCAGCGGCCCTCCAGTGGTTGGTCGAGGAGATGGAACAGCGCTACATGGACATGAAGTCCGCCCGCGTTCGTCACATCAAGGATTACAACCGAAAGATCCGGACCGGGGAATTCCAGACGCCATTGGGCTCCCAGCGTGAATACCGCCCGTACCCGTTCATCGTGTGTGTGGTCGATGAGTTGGCGGACTTGATGATGACAGCTCCGAAGGAAATTGAAGATTCCATCGTGCGCATCACTCAGAAGGCTCGTGCAGCAGGCATTCACTTGGTGCTTGCGACGCAGCGCCCATCTGTGGACGTCGTGACCGGCCTTATCAAGACCAACGTACCGTCGCGTCTGGCGTTTGCGACATCCTCGCTCACGGATTCGCGCGTGATCCTCGACCAAGGCGGCGCGGAGAAGTTGATTGGCATGGGCGACGCTCTGTTCATTCCGCAGGGGGCTGGCAAACCACAGCGACTGCAAGGTGCATTCGTCACCGATGAGGAAATCCAGCGAGTTGTTGATGCTGCTAAGGCTCAGGCGCAGCCTGATTACACCGAAGGTGTGACGGAGGAAAAGGCGCCGGTGAAGAAGCAGATTGACGACGACATCGGCAAGGACATGGACGACCTCCTCGAAGCTGTCGAGTTGGTTGTGACATCGCAGCTTGGGTCCACGTCGATGCTCCAGCGTAAGTTGCGCATCGGTTTTGCTAAAGCGGGTCGCCTTATGGACCTGATGGAAAGCCGCGACATCGTGGGGCCGTCCGAAGGTTCTAAAGCCCGCGAAGTTTTGGTCAAACCTGAGGAGCTGGAGACAACACTGTGGCTCATCAAGGGTGCCGACCCAGCTGAAGCACCCAAGGAAGTCCAGGAAACCGGTGATACGCCTCAAAGCGATTCCGCTGAACCTGACTCCCCTGAGGTGGTCCAAGCAACGTATAACCCAACCTCCGGAGCCTTCTAGAGCAATGGAAACCGAAAGGCAGGTCGTCGCAAAGCATTAATGCGGCGACCTGCCTGCGTATATGCGTCGGGGCGAGCAAATTAGTATATAGTGGCACCCCATGGAGGGGAGTACCCTATAAACGGCATTGATCGTCAACACGGAAGTTAAACGCTTCCCGGTCGTGCCGGCCTGGACAGCAGGCGGGGGAGACCTCCGGTCAGTATTCATTCCGTAGACCGGAGGTCTTTGCATATGAGTGTGCCTTTGTGGGTCTGGATTATCACCATCGTGGTAATTCTTGGATTCTTCGTTTTTGATTTCTATTCGCACGTGCGCACCCCACACGAGCCGACGATGAAAGAATCGGCGACGTGGTCCGTGGTGTACATCGCACTTGCGGTGATTTTCGGCGTCTTTGTCTGGATTGTTTGGGATCACCAGCACGGCATCGAGTACTTTACTGGTTACATCCTGGAGAAATCGTTGTCCGTCGACAACCTCTTCGTGTTCGCGCTTATTATGGCGGCTTTTCAAATACCCAGAAAATATCAGCAGAAAGTTCTGCTCATTGGTATTGCGCTGGCGCTTGGTTTCCGCCTGATCTTTATCCTCCTGGGTGCGTCGATTATTAATGCATGGTCGGATGTCTTCTACCTGTTTGCGATCTTCCTCATCTTTACAGCAGTGAAGATGCTTGTCGACGAAGTCAAGGATGCCCCACCAAAAGATCCCAAGGACATGGTGGCGGTGAAGCTGGTTAGCAAGGTCATCCCGGTTACCGATCACTACGAAAGTGATCACCTGATTACCCACAAGAAGGGTAAAAAGCACTTCACCCCATTAATGATTGCGCTGGTGTCTATCGGTGTGGTCGACGTGATGTTCGCCCTGGATTCGATTCCTGCGATTTACGGCGTGACCCAGGAGGCCTACCTCGTATTCACCACGAATGCGTTCTCTTTGCTGGGGCTGCGTCAGCTGTACTTCCTGTTGGATGGCCTGCTGGATCGCCTGGTCTATCTGTCCTACGGCCTTTCTCTCATCCTCGGTTTCATCGGCGTGAAACTGCTTCTGCACGCTCTTCACAACAACAACCTGCCGTTTATTAACGGCGGTGATGATGTTTCCGTCCCAGAGATTCCAACGCTTATCTCGCTTGGTGTAATCGTCGCCATCCTGACGGTCACAGTGATAGCTTCGCTGATTAAATCAGCTAGGGATAGGCGAGGGACTAAGACAATTAAGGAATCGGAACCCGCCTAAAATTTCCGAGGCTCTGCCCCGCGAGACCCCTTCATCGTCATATATTAAGGTGGTTGCGCGGGGCTAAATTTTTAGGCAGTGTGACGGCAAAAAAATTATGAAGGTACAGTTGCCAGTGTGAGTGCTCAGGATATGAATCAGACGAAACCCCAAGCGGGTGGTGCACACGACGCACCGCAGCAGGTCTCAAATTGGAACTTGCCGAATATTCTCACTAGCCTGCGCATCATATTTATTCCACTGTTCGCTTGGTTGGTTTTGCGGGGCGATAATCAGCATCTCCCATGGATGTGGGCGGCTTTCGGCGTATTTGTGGCGCTCATGATTACCGACAAGCTCGACGGCGACATCGCTCGTGCCCGTGGTCTGGTGACTAATTTTGGCAAGATCGCCGATCCGATTGCTGACAAAGCGCTCACCATCACAGCGATGGTATGCCTGAATGCGATCGGCGCTATGTCTGTGTGGATTACTGTGCTCATTGTCATTCGGGAGCTTGGTATCACGCTCTGGCGCATGGTTGCTTTGCGACGTGGCGTTGTTGTCCCTGCAAGCCGCGGCGGAAAAATAAAAACCGCGCTTCAAGCGCTCGGCCTAGGGATGTACCTGTGCCCGCTTCCTTCGTGGCTGGATATCCCAACGGACATCGTGATGTGGATTGCCGTGGTGGTTACGGTAGTTACCGGTATCCAGTACCTCGTGGATGCGCGAAAGGTGAATAATTAATGCCTGGCCAGGGCATGGGATCCAACGGGAACGACCGAGTTCGATCTAATGATTTAACATCTACCGCCCAAGAGCTTGTCGCAGCACTGTCTGAGCGGCACGAGACGGTTGCCACCTGTGAATCACTCACCGCTGGACTCGCTGGCGCGACGATAGCTTCTATCCCGGGTGCTTCTGCTGTTTTTCGTGGTGGCCTTATAACGTACGCTACCGCGTTGAAGAACTCACTGGCAGGCGTTCCGCGCCACGTCTTGGACTCTGAGGGTCCAGTCTCCGCCGTCACCGCCCGCTATATGGCATCTGGTGCGCGCGAGAAGTGTGCATCCACGTGGGCGCTTAGTTTCACTGGAGTTGCCGGGCCGGCGGGCCAAGATGGGCATCCTGTCGGCGAAGTCTGGGTTGGTATTTCTGGTCCAGGGGACACTAGGTCATACACTGCAGCATCCGTACTGGGAGTGGGGGAGCGTCTCAGGGGCGGTCGGGAAGATATCCGGAATGCTGCGGTCCTTGCAGGCCTTACTGTACTTCTCAATAGCCTGTAAGCCCTTAACGCTAAAGAAGCCTGAGCTTTCGTACAGCTCCGGCTTCTTTGCAAGATAGGATTCTATCCGTTGACCATAGCAAGTGGTCGCTCAATCTTTTGTGCGGAAATCTCGCGCGGTGCAGTAGGTGAATTGAGTTCTGCAGACACGTTCACGTTTGCCAGAGCCATCGTGGACGCGGCTTCGATGAGAACATCCGCGACACTCGCATCGAGCGCTGAACAAATCGAGGCCAACAGCTCCGAAGATACCTCTTTGCGGCCACGTTCGAGTTCTGAAATGTATCCTGGCGAGACGTTTGCGGCCTTGGCCAATTGACGTAAAGTTGTGTGCTTTTCTGCACGGAAGGACCGGAGTGCTTCGCCTAAAGCTTCCCGCAACAATGGTTCGGGGAAGCGGACCGCGCCCATAACCTCGGCGGAGGTGCCGTGCGGGCGTGCATAAAGAGAAGTTTGAGTAGCCATCATTCTGTATAACGGTTAGTGCACAGAATTTGTTCCCATCAGAGCCAAAGAAATTTTTGGCAGCTCAGTGGAGTTACACAAACCATGTGCCACGGGTTCGTCACTGTAGAATAAGGCGCGGTACTCTGGAACAAAATCGATTTATACGTATTCAAGGAGTGGTTTTCACCATGGCTAATCCGTTCAAGAAGCTCTGGAACTACCTCATGGCTCTGTTCGATAACAAGATCGAAGAAAATGCTGACCCTAAGGTTCAGATCCAGCAGGCCATGGAGCAAGCTCAGCGACAACATCGCGAGCTTTCACAGCAAGCTGCTGCTGTTATCGGCAATCAGCGGCAGCTCGAAATGCAGTTGAACCGAAAGCTCACTGACATTGAGAAACTGCAGGCCAACACTCGCCAGGCTCTCAAGCTTGCGGACAAGGCCCGCTCTGAAGGTGATGAGCAGAAGGCCCTGGAATATGAAAACGCAGCAGAGGCTTTTGCGGTGCAGCTTGTTTCGGCTGAAGAATCTGTGGAGGATACGAAGACTCTGCACGATCAGGCATTGCGTCAAGCAGAGCAAGCTAAGCAGGCAGTAGAACGTAACGCTGCGAAGCTCCAAGAACAGGTTGCAGAACGTTCTAAGCTCCTTAGCCAGCTTGAGCAGGCGAAGATGCAGGAGAAGGTTGCAGAATCAGTAAACTCGATGAATTCGCTGGCCAACAATGCTTCGCCGAATTTGGATCAGGTGCGCGACAAGATTGAGCGTCGTTACGCTAATGCTCTTGGGCAGGCGGAACTGGCTGAGAATTCAGTTGAAGCTCGTATGAACGAGGTCAAGCATTCTTCGGTGCGAATGGCTGGTCACTCCCGTCTAGAAGAAATTCGTGCAGAGATGAACGGTAATACTCCTGCGGTAGAAAACCAGAAGCAGCAGGCGCTCGGCGAAGGCCAGTCCTCCCAGCCCCAGGTTTCGCATGACGCAGTCCAGCAGCGTATGCGGGAACTACGTGGCGAGTAATTAACTACTCTGCCCCTCGAGCCCAGAGAGCCTCACTGAGGTCCTGGGCTTTTTTGATGGAACGAATAAGAACGGGGCTAAAAACAGCACGTATGCTCCACCCTGCACCACGGGCAGCGCGAGCTTCCATGACGTCGTGAATAATTTTAAATTCTAGCGGGATAACCCGGATGGTAAGCATCAAAGCAAGCGACACGTTGCCGACTGGAACGCCCAGTTTGCCCAGCGGGGCGACTGCCTTTTCAATGGCTGACACAAGCTGGGGGATTGTGGTAGTCAACGTGACCAAGCATGCTGCCATTACAGATAAGGCCAGTCCGACAGTTACAGACAAGGAGTACTGCCAACTGTTCTGCCACCACTGAAACGCCCCAAGCAGGATCAGAATGGGCAGTAGTGGCCGGAATTGGTTCCACGCAACGTTAACCGGAACGTGCGCCAGCGCATAGCCAGCAGACAGTAAACATGCAGCAACGAGCAAAACCCACCAAGAGGTGTTGAACCACGTGACGACGACGATGAAAACCACGAGGGACAACAGTTTCAACCCTGGCCCGACATTGTGAATCGGACTCGGACCGGGAACATAGTGTCCTAAAGGAAGACCCGCAGGATTCACTGAACGTATCCTTCATCCTCGAGACGGTCAGTTTCGTGCATCTTCGACACGTACTGTGCGATGACTTCTTCAGGGGAGCCGTCTTCGATGACACGTCCTTCGTCAACCCATAGAACGCGGTCGAATCCAGACAGGAACTCAAGATCGTGCGTGACCACAATTAATTGTTGTGGGAGCTGCATGAAACGCTTTTTGAGCGCTAGGCGATTGCGCAGGTCGAGAAGGGTCGTCGGCTCGTCTGCGATAATGATATCTGGATGCGCAACGAGGACAGCAGATAGCGCTAAAAGTTGCTTCTGCCCGCCAGAGAGAGTGTGGGGAGAATCGTCTGCGTGCCCCTCCAGACCGACGTGTTGTAGAGCTTCAAGGACGCGGGCATCCTTTTCGATGGAGCTTAATTTCTGTTTTTTCAGCGAGAATGCCACGTCGTCGTATACCCGTGGCATGATGATTTGGTTTTCCGCGTCGGAAAACACGAAACCCACCTTCGCGCGCGCTTTCTTGGGATGGCTGACCACGTTGATGTCGTCGAGAAGCACCTCACCCTGGGTGGGGGAGACAAGGCCATTAAATAAACGAACCAACGTGGATTTACCGGAGCCATTCGCCCCAATTATCCCGATGCGGTGTTCGCTTAACTTAAGGGTGATTGATTTTAGTATTGTGCGCTCGGGAACGGTGAGAGATACGTCGCGAAGTGTGAGGGTGGGCATAATGTCCTGGGTGAGAGGGAATTGAAGGGTTTAGGCGCGTGCAGCTGGTTGGCGCAAAGCTGGGAAAGCTGCGTGAACTGCCAAAGCTACGATAATCATAACGACCAGCTTGCCACTATCGGGAAGGATAAACGGTAGCTGGGCGGCGGCAGCAGCGCCCACGTTCATGTCTGCTCGGAACATCAGGCCGATTGCCCCTAGGACGTACTGAAACAGCAGGCCGGCAAAAGCAGCGACGATGACGATGATGACGCGCTGAACGGCTTTATCTCGACCCTGAGGGGCAGTGTATGCGATGGCGCCCGCAACTACCGCTGACACAAAGTATCCGACAAGGTAGCCGATTGAAGGGCCAGCTAAAGCTGCTAGGACAGTGCGTCCGCCAGCCAATACTGGGAGGACGAGGCCGAGGGCGAAGAAGATTACGATTGTCCAGAAACCGCGACGCGGTCCTAACACGAGACCAGCACCAATAATGGCCGCGTTCTGCAAAACGATGGGGATGCCCGCGGATCCGACGGGGATAACAAGGAAGCCCAATGCAATAATCAGGGCAGCGAATACGGCGCAATATGCTAGGTCAGTCAGGCGACGGCGAGATTGATCTTGAACATTGTTCGGTGAAGTGTTTGACATGAAAAACACGCTACATTGAACAATGTTCAACCTCCAAAATGGGGGTACATGGTGGTCTCCGTTAGCTCTGCCGGAGAAAGGGTAGTATCGCGACTATGCGTCTAGCGGAATTTTTTCAATTAATCGAAGATGAGTTTGGCACGGTTAAAGCGGACTTTGTTTATCACTCACATTTTTTAGCCGGGCTAGGCGGAACCGCGGAGCAGCTTATCGACGATGGCGTAGACCCTAATCGCGTATGGGGTCAATTGTGCGATGACTTTGAGGTTCCGGCCGACCGCCGGTTGGGTCGCGACGAGTAGTTGGGCCGATTGCCCTCGAACACGTGTTTGTGTATGGTGGCTGTCAGTGCTTGGCGTGTCTGCCCGTTCCGTTAGTGTGTGGCAGAAGTACGGAGGGAACCTGCACGACCGTGCAGGCGTCTAATAGATTAACCGCGTAACGTAAATAAAGTTGGCTGCTGTAGGCAGCGATGAAAGGAAATTATGGCTACGAAGAAGAAAACCACGAAGGCTGCTGGTGACGATCGCCAGAAGGCTCTTGACGCAGCGCTTTCGATGATCGAGAAGGACTTCGGCAAGGGAGCCGTTATGCGGCTTGGCGATGAAAACCGCCCGCCCGTCCGCGCAATTTCTTCCGGCAATACGGCCATCGATGTGGCTCTCGGAATCGGCGGATTTCCAAAGGGGCGCATCGTGGAAATCTACGGTCCAGAATCTTCCGGTAAAACTACTGTGGCTCTGCATGCCATTGCTTCTGCCCAAAAAGAGGGTGGCATCGCAGCGTTCATCGATGCTGAGCACGCACTTGACCCAGATTACGCTGGCAAACTTGGCGTGGATACGGACGCGCTCCTGGTTTCCCAGCCGGATAACGGTGAGCAGGCTCTAGAAATTGCAGACATGCTTGTTCGTTCCGGTGCAATCGACATCATCGTCATTGACTCCGTCGCCGCTTTGACTCCGAAGGCAGAAATTGAAGGCGAAATGGGTGACAGCCACGTCGGTCTCCAAGCTCGCCTTATGAGTCAGGCGCTTCGCAAGATGACCGGTGCGCTGTACAACTCTGGCACCACCGCAATCTTTATTAACCAGCTGCGTGAGAAGATTGGTGTGATGTTCGGGTCGCCGGAAACCACCACGGGTGGCAAGGCTTTGAAATTCTACTCTTCCGTACGCTGCGACGTCCGCCGTATCCAAACACTTAAGGATGGACAAGATGCGGTAGGTAACCGCACTCGTCTCAAGGTCGTGAAGAATAAGGTTTCCCCACCATTCAAGATTGCTGAGTTCGACATCATCTATGGCGAAGGAATCTCCCGTGAATCGTCGATTATCGATATGGGTGTAGAAAACGGCATTGTGAAGAAAGCCGGTTCGTGGTTTACCTATAACGGTGACCAGCTGGGGCAGGGTAAGGAACGTTCCCGCCTCAACCTGAAGGACAACCCAGCGTTGGCCGATGAAATCGAGCAGAAGATTCTGCAGAAGCTTGGTGTTGGTGAGTACGCAAACCAGGATGATGCTCTGAGCGATGAGCCAGTCGACATGGTCCCAAACGTGGATTTTGATGATGAAGACGACCTTGAAGCAAGCGAGAACGCGAAGGCCTAGTGCCCTGACCGTATATGGATTCCTCCAAGAAGCAAGCGCTCGATCAGCTTCGTGAAGAACTGGCTAATTACGACCCCGAGAAGGGGACAGGCTTGTTCGACCACGAAGCTGAAGCTGAAAAGACGACAGTACGTGAGCGAGCATTGACAATCCTCGATTATCGCGCCCGGTCAACTCATGAACTACGCTCGCTTCTCAAAGAACGCCTCGAAGACTCCGATCCTGACGTCATCGAGGAAGTGCTCGCGGACCTCACCGATTCCCGACTCTTAGACGACGAGACCTTTGCCCGTGAATGGGTCCGGCAGCGCCTAGAGCGTCGAGGGAAATCGACCCGCATATTGGATAAAGAACTCCGTGAGAAGGGCGTTGCCGCCGATATCCGAGCAGCGGTACTAGCGGAAGTTGACCCGCAAAAAGAAGAAGACGTCGCCCGGCAACTGGCTTACAAAAAAGCCCGCAGTGTTAAAACAGTCCCAGAAGACCGCAAAGCCTATGACAAAGAACTCCGCAAAGTTGTGGGAGTACTTGCGCGGAGGGGATTCCCCGCAGGTTCAAGTATGAGCATTGCGCGAGAATACTTAGACGCACGTATACAAGAACTCACCGAATAAACTCGCCGCCCTCCCAGAAAACGATCTGGGAGGGCGGTTGGGCACATTCGGGGTTACTCGCTAGACTTCCACGATGTGAATACAGCAGGACTCAGCGACAATCCCGGCACCGCACGTACATACGAGGTACGTACATTCGGCTGCCAGATGAACGTACACGATTCAGAACGCCTCGCCGGCCTCCTCGAAACCGCAGGCTACACCCCTGCAAACGAAAACGATGATGCGGACGTTGTAGTCTTTAACACGTGCGCTGTCCGCGAGAATGCGGACAAAAAACTCTACGGCACTCTCGGCAGCTTGAAGAAGATTAAAGAGTCTCGCCCCGGAATGCAGATTGCAGTTGGCGGCTGTCTAGCTCAAAAAGACCGCGACGACGTCATTAAAAAAGCACCGTGGGTCGACGTAGTATTCGGCACGCATAATATAGGTGCACTGCCAACTCTCCTCGAACGCGCTGCCCACAACGAGGAGGCCCAAGTAGAGATTGAAGAAGCGCTCGACCACTTCCCATCCGTACTACCTGCCAAGCGCGAATCCACGTATGCAGGATGGGTATCAATCTCCGTCGGATGTAACAACACATGCACCTTCTGCATTGTGCCGTCGCTACGTGGCAAAGAAGCAGATCGTCGCCCTGGAGACATCCTTGCCGAGGTAAAGACCCTCGTAGATCAAGGAGTCTCGGAAATTACGCTGCTAGGCCAGAACGTGAACGCATACGGCGTCCACTTCGCAGACCCGAGCCTCAAGCGTGACAAATCCGCCTTCTCCAAACTCCTGCGCGCGTGCGGAGATATCGAAGGCCTAGAACGCGTACGTTTCACTAGCCCGCACCCGGCCGAATTCACCTCTGACGTCATCGACGCTATGGCAGAAACCCCGAATGTCTGTCCGCAGCTTCACATGCCACTGCAGTCCGGCTCTGACACTGTGCTGAAGCGGATGCGCCGTTCATACCGGACCACCAAATTTATGCGTATTCTCGACGAGGTTCGGGAAAAGTTGCCGGGTGCAACTATTACGACAGATATTATCGTCGGATTCCCTGGTGAAACTGAAGAAGAGTTCCAAGAAACGATGGATTTCGTAGAAAAGGCCCGTTTTACTTCTGCGTTCACCTTCCAATACTCGCCCCGCCCTGGGACTCCAGCGGCAGACATGGACAATCAGGTTCCGAAAGAAGTTGTCCAAGAACGTTTCGAACGGCTCGTCGAATTGCAAGATCGTATTTCACGTGAGGAAAACGAAAAGCAAATAGGCACCGAAGTTGAGCTCATCGTGCAAGCGGAAGGTGGCCGGAAAAATGATGAAACTCACCGTTTGTCCGGTCGGGCGCGTGATGGCAGGCTCGTTCACTTCACTCCGACGTTTGTCGACGGACGTTCAGGCGAAACTATCCGTCCCGGCGACGTAGTTACAGTGGATGTGACAGAAGCACAGTCATTCTTCCTGATTGCAGACGGGGGAGTGAAGAGTCACCGCCAGACGAAAGCCGGCGGTATGTTCGCAGCCGGACAGTCGCCCAAGACGGGCACGATTGGTGTGGGACTTGGGCTGCCTAAAATTGGCCAGCCGGAGACTATTCCGGCACCGGCGCCGGCATCGGCATGCGGTTGCAATTAAATCCACGTAGGCTCCGTACCCTAGTTCGCTAGACTAGGGAGGGCTCGCGGTCATCTGCGTAGTACGAACCACAATGTGAAAAGGACGTGTCCGTGCCTGAAGTTACCCCTGCAACACTCGCCGTTGAGGAGCGTCGCGCCGCTAAGACAATCTGGCTTGGAAATTATGGTTATGCTCTCGCCGGTGCGGTGCTGGCCTATTGGGTTGCGCTCTTTCTCCCTTTCATCCCTGGGGTAGCCGGGTGGGAAATTGTGTTGCTTTCCGACGCCGCAACGGCCGCCAACGTGAAGCTCACTGAATACGTTTTCGTGTGGTTAGGCTTCATCGGTATTGGCGTTTTGAGTGCCATGACCGTGCTGCTGCGCAATACATCGGTTGCTTTAGCTTCGTGGATTGTTGCAACGATTGCGTTATTCACGTCACTTTTTGCCTTGTGGTTGCGTTTGACGCGTCCGGGTGTAGAGGCGGCCATGGGCGTGCATGTGGGCTTCATCCTCATGATTATTATCGCGGTGATGGTGGTGTTCATCTATTCGATGGTGGCTTTGCGCCGTTCACCGGCACAGCAGAGGTTAGCTGAAGCTCGCGCTACCACCTTGGTCGTTGATCCTGTGGAATCTGTTCAGGCTGAAGCAACGGCAGCGCATCAGGATAGGACTGTTGACGTTGACCAAGGTAACCGTGATGACCGCCGAGCTCGAGCCGCAGAACGCCACCGCAGGTTAGAGGAAGAAGCCGACGGTCAGAAGTAGTTAAGATGCTGGGGGGTCGAGGCGCATCTGGAGATGTGTTTCTGCGCATATAGGGCTCGCGTTAAGAATTTCGAGGACGCGCGCCATGGGGTAGGCATCCTCGTCGCGAATTGGGTCAGGAGCGCTTGCGTATAAGCGCGACGGGGTCGTGTTCCCTGACACTTGGGTGTGCGCGCGTTCGATGCTGGCGACAAGTTGTGCCACGAGATGTAAGCCTAGGGAAGAAGGCCGGTACGCGCGGGTGACGATCGTCGTTCCTAGTTCGGCGGCTGCCCAATTCACGCCAGGAGCAGATAGAGCTGTGGAAATCGCGATGACGCCGTCGTTGGGATGCCAGGCGACAACCGAAAGAGTTTCAGATCCGTCCGCGAGTGCCCGTTCGCGGGCCTCTACAAGTCGCTGGGGCGTCCATGGAGCCGGAGTGAAATCAAGTTCACCGCGCGGGATGTCAGTGTCTGCTTCTTCCCACAGACGGCAGATACCCTCTACGAGGTCGCTGCGTTGGTCCCAATTACTCAGATGAATCCATTCAACGCCGTGTGGATAATCCGGAGCCTGAAATTGCTGTGACTCCATGGACCGGGCGCTGAGCACGTTGTGCTTTTCCTTATGAACTATGGAAAACCCGTGTCCGCACAGGGAATGTATGAGAGGGACAAAGCCGCTCGCGTGATCCACCGGATGGAGGACAGAGGTTTGGATGACCGACCGCCGCAAGGCGTTGGCCCTCTGGAGCGCAACGTCTACTGCAGCGGTCACGACGCTTTCGCTCAGTTCGACTTCAGTGTCTCTAGGTAGCCCGGGTAATGGTTGAAACGCTACGTCAGGGATAATGTCGAAGGCCAACACAGACGTTGATTCCTGTGTAGGGGCGATAATTACCGCGTACCCTAAGTCCTCTGCGTTACCTAATTGCCCGAGGTTCCAGAGTTCTACGTGGGCGGCGCCAGGCGCACCAGATTCACTGAGCTGCAATTGGCAGTGGAGGTCGTCCGGTGAAATGGCAGCCCATACGTCGCCGGTACTTTCTTGGCTATGCAGGGAAGCGAGGAAACATGCATAGGAAATGTGCTCGGCAGCATCACTGCCGAGTCGTATGCGAAATGCTCCGGTAGGCGCAGTCACGTGCTACGTTAACGGTCTTCGATGGCGCTGTGTGCGGCGTTGGACCACTGTTCCCACTGCTCAGCTTGGGCTCGCAGTTCTGCGGCTTTCTTGGTGTTACCCTTTGCGTCTGCTTCGTCAGCTTGTTCGCGAAGCTCGTTAGCGCGCTTGGTGAATTGGTCAGCCCGCGCTTGTGCTTCGGGGTCGGTGCGTCGCCACTGGGACTTTTCGGCATCTTCGACACGCTTTTCAATCGCGCTGATCTTGTCTTCATATTCACGCATCTTGGCGCGCGGAACGTAACCGATTTCCTCCCACTTTTCGCGCAGCTCGTTGAGTTTGGTCCGTGCCTGTCCTAGGTTCGCGGCTGGATCGATAAGTGGCTCGTATTCGGCGAGTAGAGCATCCTTTGCCTGGGCGTGAGATTCGAACTCAGCGTCACGTGCAGCTGCGTCCGCATGTCGCGCAGCGAAGAAGGCGTCTTGCGCGGCTTTGAAGCGTTTCCACAGAGCGTCGTCGACATCTCGTGGGGCACGCCCAGCTTTCTTCCATTCGCGCATGAGTCCGCTCATTGCGCGGGCCGTCTCACCCCATTCCGTCGAATCCTGGAGAGCCTCTGCCTGTTCAATGAGTTCTTCTTTGCGCTTCTTTGCTGCAGCACGTTGCTTGTCCAGGTCTGCAAAGTGGGATCCACGGCGCCGGTTGAAGGCGTCGCGTGCACGAGAATACTGCTTCCACAGTTCATCGTCTTTTTTCTTGGGGATGGTGCGGATGGTGCGCCATTCGTCGAGAAGCGCACTCATGCGGTCACCGGCTTCTTTCCAATTCGTTGCATTGTCTGCAATGTCCTTGGCCTCGGAGATGATTGCTTCCTTGCGTGCGATAGCCTTGTCCAGGGCTGCGGCTTTGTCTTCCTTCACTTGAGATTCAGCCGCTTGGGTGCGTGCGATGAATGTGCTTAGACGCTTCTGAAGTGCATCAACATCACCGACAACGGCGGCGGTCGGCAGCTCGGCTAATAGTGTTTGAGCCGATTCGCGGAGGTGTGGAGCATCCGCCGGGTGGGCGGTGAGACGGCTTTCTAATAGGGCAACGTCGGTAACTAGGTCTGTGTAACGTTCGGCGTAGTGTGCTAATCCTTCTTCTGGGGAGCCAGCCTTCCACTGTGCGATTTCACGCTCACCATCTGAAGTGGTGAGGAAGACTCGTCCGTCTGTATCAACACGGCCGAAAGATTTCGGATCTTTTTGTCGGTGACCAGCCGCAGCAACAGTCCCTGGGGTGGGGGTCGTGCGCGGGGAATTCCCGCTAACGCCTGGCTTCTTTCCAGCCAGTTGACCGGGGGTCGGAATGGATCGTGGCGAAGGGTTCGGCGTTGTGCTCATACTGGTGACCTTAAACTTCCTAGTGCTTACCTAGACCGTTAAGCCAGGTGAAGGCTTAACGGTTTATGAACTTCCTACTAATGTACCGGCAAAGACCGCCGCGCGGTGAGTTCCGGCTAGGGTTGAATCCGTGTTATCCACAATTGTTCTCATCCCCGGTTCTCTGACCCTGGTTCCCGAACTTGGGGCTGGTGATGTCGCAGCTGCGCAGCTTCGTGAAGCCATCACTTCTGCGCTGCCGGCCTTGGGCGCCGTTACTACGGTGGTGGGGTCGCAGGATCCGCGCTGGTACACCGGTCACGCTGGGAGTTTCCGTGCGTGGGGTGCTGATGTTCAGGTTAGTGGCGGTCACTATAGCGCGGAGTTGGTGGCACGATACTTCTTGGACGGGGCAGACATTGGGGTTCAGGCGAGCGTCGATAAGCTATCTGCGGTTTCCGGTAAGAGCGCGCTTGTGGTTGCTGATGGCTCCGCAGGAATGACGCAACGTGCACCCCTAGGTCCTGTTGCTGGCGCTGCCGATGCGGATTCGGCAATCAGAGCCTTATTGGGCTCTGGTGTGGCTCCGGCAAGTCCTCAGTGGTTTCACGACCGTGGTGTGATCGAACCTCAGCCGTTTATGGAATTGGCCGAGATATCAGGGGCGTGGGAACGTCGGCTGGTGTGTGCCGACCACACGTCTGGGGTCGGTCGGTACGTCTCGGTATGGACGAGGAAGGACAACTAATGGCACTCACTCCCATTGCGGTGATCGGCCCAACTGCTTCCGGTAAATCCGCACTCAGCCTTCGCCTTGCTCACGCGCTCGGAGGGGAAGTAGTCAACGTTGATTCGATGCAGTTGTACAAAGGAATGGACATCGGTACCGCGAAATTAAGCGTTGCTGAGCGCGAAGGCATCCCGCATCACCAGCTCGACGTCCTTGACGTCACCGAAACGGCCTCCGTTGCCCGCTACCAGCAGGAAGCCGTCGCTGATGTGCAGGACATCATGGCTCGCGGCAAGGTTCCCATCTTGGTTGGCGGTTCCATGCTCTACGTGCAGTCGCTTATCGACGACTGGACGTTTCCCCCCACAGATCCACAGGTCCGGGCAAAATACGAAGCCTTTCTACGCGAACACGGCATAGCGGCGCTGCATGAAAAACTCCGCGAGGTCGACCCAGTGGCCGCGGAAAAAATCGAAGACCAAGACCCGCGACGCACTGTGCGTGCCTTGGAAGTCGTTGAACTGACGGGCAAACCATTCCAGGCCTCACAACCACCAATTGATGCCCCTGCACGGTGGGGTACCAACATTATTGGGTTAGCGACGACGCCCGAGTGGCTTAATCCGCGAATCCAGCAGCGCACGCAGCTGATGTTTGAGTCTGGTTTTATCGACGAGGTCGATCGATTAGTCGACGAGGCCGGGCTACTGCCTGATTCCACTGCCGGCCGGGCGATAGGCTACGCACAAGTGTTAGCCGCACGGGCCGGCGATTTGTCCTGGTCTGAAGTTGAGGAGCGGACTGCAATGGGGACTAGGCGATACGTGCGTAGACAAAAAGCATGGTTTAAGCGTGACCCGCGGGTTCAGTGGATTGACGCTAGCCGCGACACATTCGCTCAAACTGCGGAAACTCTCCGCCTAGCAGGGCACTACTGCTTTTAGCCTTCTCCCGACCCAAGCTCCCGGGCGCGCGCCCTAGCCTCGGTCCAGGACCACTGCAGTTGGTACAGTCTCTGATCCGTAAGTGTCAGCAATTTTTCCAGCTGGGGCACCAAAATCCGTGGGGAAGCCAGGTGAGCATCTAGTCGAGTTAAATAACGCTCGGCCGTACCCCGAACGAAGTGGAATTGGCCGATGCATTCGTCGCGGGTATCGGCATTAGTCAACTCTGGCCGGTACAAGGTGCGATCGGCTAGATATTCCGGGGACGGATCATGACAAAAACGGTCGAATTCTGCCAGGACATCACGTATCTCGTCGGCGGTGTCCGCTATAGCAAGACGTAGGCGTTGCGCTTCAGCATGCTCTGGCGCCCATTGTTTCCAGAGAATATAAGCAAGCACTCCTAGGCCTACCGCTAGCACGAAGCCTAGCGCTTTCAGCGAGTAGACGAGACCCATGCCTGTGATACATACCAGGATGATAAGCGCTGCGATAGATGCTGAGGTGTGCAGATTTCTCACTGTATTTTCTGCCTACGGGGCTTAGTGTCCACCGCAGCCACAGCTTCCGCCGCAGCCTCCGCAACCACCACCGACTGGAGCGAGCAGAGACCCTGAGAGCACAGCTTTCCCCGCGATGACATTCCCAGGTTCAGGAAGCTGGGGGAGATTAGGTAGGCAGACGTCGAAGGAGAATGGGCCGTCGACAGTGGCGTGAATGAAACGCTGGCCAGTGAGCTGTGTTGTTCGATATTCGGCTTCGAGCACGGTGGCCGCAAAGATAACTGACGCATCCGGCGCCTGTGGTGTACCACTTGCGACGACCTCAACGCCGGGCGAGTGAACGAAGCCAGGGATCTTGCCGGTCTCATTTTCGTACTCCACGTCGGAGGCGTAGACCTCAGACGACAGGCATAGGGCAGTGAGACCCATTTGCTGGAACTCCATGGGAGGTTCCTCGGTGAGCAGAGGACCTTGAGCCAGGTTGACCATGACGGTCCCCAATGGATTGGTAGCCCCGTCAACGATGTCGCACATTGCCACTACATCGGTCATCATCTGCAGGTTTGCAAATACTTGAGTGGATGCCTCGAAAGACGCAAATGTGGCAAATGGTTCCACGGCCAGAATATTAATTTGTGCCCCTGATGGATCCTCAAATTGTATTAGCTGCCCACCACGAACCTCGCCAGTTACTGCCAGGCGGTTTGAGGCAATTGCCGCCTCGACTGCCTCCTGCCACGTGTCGAATCCCAGGCCGATGCTCAACAAGTCAGTGCTCATAGTCGAAGAGTCTAGCCGACACCGCAACCAGGCCAAGAAAACTAACGCACACAATAGTTAGCAGGACGACGTGCTGAAGTAGCAAGTGGCAACCGGACGCAGAGCGTGCGATAATGGCGCCTAATGACCAGACATGATCCAGAATCCGTATCTTCCCACTTTTCACCTTTGCCGGAGCCGGATGAAAACCTTTCTTATTCCGGGCAATCTTCTGTGCCCACCACCGGTGAGCAAGATCTGCAAGAGCGTGACTCTTTCAGGCGCGTCATCCGCTCTACGACGATGCGTACCACAGACCTGGGCGAGGGCGTTGACGTCGAGTACCGCAAACTCCGCCTTGAGCAAGTCATCTTGGTAGGTATGTGGACTGAAGGAACGCTAGCTGAAGTCGAAGCCGCGATGAATGAACTGGCAGCGCTGACGGAAACAGCTGGTGCTGAAGTCCTTGACATGGTGTACCAGCGTCGAGATAAGCCTGATCCAGGAACGTACATCGGGTCCGGTAAAGTTGCTGAGCTTCGCGACCTTGTCCAATCCACTGGATCGGACACCGTGATTTGCGACGGTGAGCTGAGCCCGGGCCAGATTGTTGCATTGGAAAATGCCCTTGACGTTAAGGTCATCGACAGGACCATGCTGATTTTGGATATCTTCGCTCAGCACGCGAAATCCAAAGAAGGCAAGGCTCAGGTTTCACTGGCACAAATGGAATATCTGATCACGCGTCTTCGTGGTTGGGGCGGTAATCTTTCGCGTCAGGCCGGCGGCCGCGCTGGTTCAAATGGCGGAGTGGGGCTGCGCGGTCCGGGTGAAACGAAAATTGAGACAGACCGACGTCGCCTGCACCAGGATATGGCCAGGTTGCGCAAGGAACTCGCAGCGATGAAGACCTCCCGAGAGGTCAAGCGTGCCCGACGTCAAAGTTCATTGACTCCCAAGATTGCTATTGCCGGGTATACGAACGCTGGGAAGTCGTCGCTGATTAATGCGCTTACCGACGCCGGCGTGCTTGTCGAAGACGCCCTCTTTGCGACACTTGACCCGACAACGCGCAAAGCCGAACTGTCTGATGGACGCTCCATCATATTTACCGACACTGTTGGATTCGTTCGTCATCTTCCCACCCAGCTCGTTGAGGCTTTCAAATCCACTCTGGAAGAAATCTTCGAAGCCGACCTCGTCCTGCACGTCGTTGATGGATCGGATCCGTACCCGTTGACGCAGATCGAAGCAGTTAATGGGGTACTCGCCGATATTTCTCGGGAGACAGGGCAGGAGTTGCCGCCAGAAATCATCGTGGTGAACAAAACAGATAAGGCCGATCCGCTGATTCTGGCGGAAGTGCGCCACCATGTTCCGGACGCGGTTTTTGTCTCAGCACATACTGGTGTTGGAATCGGGGAACTCGAGAGCAGAATCGAACTTTTCCTGAATGAACGAGACACACTATTAGAAGTTCTCATCCCGTTTGATCGGGGAGACCTCGTTGCGCGTCTCCACGAATATGCGACAATTTTGTCCGAGGAATATACAGCCGAA
Organism: Corynebacterium renale; assembly: GCF_002563965.1. Taxonomy (NCBI): domain Bacteria; kingdom Bacillati; phylum Actinomycetota; class Actinomycetes; order Mycobacteriales; family Corynebacteriaceae; genus Corynebacterium; species Corynebacterium renale. The sequence continues at coordinate 1,744,530 of NZ_PDJF01000001.1, forward strand.
GGCACTGTCCTCGAAGTTCGCTTGCCGGAAGAGCTGGCACGTAGCGTGCAAGAGTACGCCGTTCGACATTAATTACCTCTTTGGTTCGCACAAGGTTCATAATGAAGACTTGTGAGTTCCCTAGGATGGACCGTCCACGGAGACGGTAAGAAAATTTTACCCGGTGACGTCGTTGCCCCTGACGAACGCTTGAGTTGGGGCAGAACCATCGGAATCGGCATGCAACATGTGGTGGCCATGTTTGGCGCCACATTACTTGTTCCCACAATTACTGGCTTCCCGGTAAATACCACACTCCTGTTTTCAGGGTTGGGCACAATCATCTTCTTGCTGATTACTCGTAATAAGTTGCCCAGTTACCTGGGTTCTTCTTTTGCTTTCATCGCACCGTTGACAGCGACACAAGCGCAGGGTATCCCGGTACAGATCGGTGGCGTTGTTGTCGCAGGTTTGGCGCTGATTGCAGTGGGCGTCGTCGTCAAGCTAGCAGGACGGAAAGTGATTGATGCCGTCATGCCACCGGCGGTGACCGGTGCGATTGTCGCGCTTATCGGCTTAAACTTGGCGCCGACGTCGGTGGCTAATGTGGAATCACAGCCAGCGGTCGCAGTGGTCACCTTGATAGCTATTATCGTAGCCACCGTTGCAGGCCGTGGAATGGTGGCGCGACTGGGAATCCTGATTGGCGTCGTGATTGGTTGGGTTTTCGCTGCGTTCACCGGAAACATCGGAGATGATGCCGTTGATGCAATTCGCGAGGCATCCTGGATAGGCGTTCCAGAATTCCATACCCCAGAATTTAAACTGTCCGCAATCTTGGTCACCCTGCCTGTCATTATTGTCCTCGTGGCAGAAAACGTGGGCCATGTGAAGGCAGTATCTGAGATGACTGGCCGCAATCTTGACGGGCTATCTGGTGATGCGCTCATCGCCGACGGTTTGGCAACTACACTTGCTGGCTCTTGCGGCGGTTCCGGCACGACCACCTATGCCGAGAACGTCGGCGTGATGGCTGCAACGCGCGTCTACTCCACTGCCGCGTACTGGGTGGCGGCGCTGACAGCCATTGCACTTGCTTTCATTCCCAAGTTCGGGGCCCTGATCTTTACGATTCCTTCTGGTGTACTCGGTGGAGCGACGATGGTACTTTACGGTCTGATTGGCATGCTTGGTATCCGTATCTGGCAGGACAACAAGGTTAACTTCAACAATCCGGTAAACCTGACCGCCGCTGCTGTAGCTTTGATTGCTGGCATCGGTAACTTGACGCTGTCCATCGGCCCGGTTGAACTCGAAGGTATCGCCTGGGGTTCAATTGGTATTATCGTCGGTTACCCGCTGATGAAGAAGCTGTACACATCGTTGGGCGAAGGCGCCACAGCTCGCTGGTAATTCCCAACAAATGGCATAAAGAATGCTCCCGGATGGAATCCATCCGGGAGCATTTGCATGTGTCAGTTCACATGAGATTACTCAGCGTCGAGGTCCTGCTCGATCAAGCCAGCAATCTTTTCCACTGCCTCTGGGTTGTCAGAGGTGACGGTGACCTGGTCGCCCTTTTCTGCGCCCAGAGCCATAATCATGAGCGAAGAAGCGGCATCAGTTTCGTCATCGTCATCATCGGAGCCAACGAGGGTGAGGTAGATGTCCTCATCAAATTCACCAGCTGCGTCAGCGATGATGGATGCTGGGCGAGCGTGCAGGCCTACAGCGGATCCGACGGTTACGGTCTTTGAAGCCATGAGAAGTCCTTTCGCTTAATTGTCTTCGCGTTGTTAACGCGACGAAGACATTTAATAGTGGTTCATAGGGGAATTTTACCCGCTGCATGCTATCTTTGCCAGATTTTTACGCAACGGGTTGGGTGGACCTTCACTGGACTGCTCGGCCCACCCTAGCGGAGGATTATGCAGCGGCTGCGGCAGCAGCAGCTTCCGGTGCCTTAGTCTTCCAGACGGTCTTCAGCAGGATGACCAGAGCGGTGGTGACAGCAACACCGGCGACGATGGCGATGACGAAGCCCCACCAAGGTTCGATGGCGAAGAGCACGAAGATGCCGCCGTGAGGTGCTCGGGAGCCGACCTCAAAGAGCATGATCAGTGCGCCAGTTACAGCACCGCCAGCCATGGAAGATGGCAGAACACGCAGTGGGTCAGCAGCTGCGAATGGGATTGCGCCTTCAGAAACGAAGGACAGGCCCAGGAGCCATGCGGAGCGGCCGTTTTCCTGCTCTGCGGGGGTGAAGAGCGACTTGCGGATGAACGTTGCAATCGACAGTGCGATAGGTGGAACCATACCTGCTGCCATGACTGCTGCCATGATCTGCATCGAAGCTGGATCGCCGGTAGAGAGGCCAGCAGTACCGAATAGGTAAGCAGCCTTGTTGATTGGGCCACCGAGGTCAGCACACATCATGAAGCCCAGGATGATACCCAGCAGGATTGCGGAGGAACCGGACATGGACGACAACCAGTCCTGGAGGCCGGTCATCAGTGCTTCGAGCGGACGTCCTAGCAGGAAGAACATGACCAAACCAGTGACCAAAGAAGTCAGCAGCGGGATGATGACAACTGGCATCAGGGAAGCCAACCAGCGAGGAACCTTCCAAGAACCGATCCACGCAGCGACACCGCCGGCGATGAGACCGGTCACGAGACCACCGATGAAGCCCGCACCGAGAAGTACGGAGATCGCACCACCGACGAAACCAGGAGCGATACCTGGTCGATTAGCCATTGCGTACGCAATGTAACCGGACAGTGCGGGGACGATGAACTGCATGGCCATTTGGCCTGTGGCGAATAGTACAGCGCCGAGATAGAGAGCCCAGCCAGCTCGATCGAATGTGACGAGCTCGCCATCAACCATTACTTCGTTGCCAGGAAGGTTTGTTGGGCCGTGGCTGGTTGCGATCGCCTGCCAACCATTGGCGACGTCGTAGCCACCAATGAGGAAGCCGAGAGCAAGGAGGAGGCCGCCTGCAGCAACAAACGGCACCATGTAGGAAACACCGGTCATGACTGCCTGCTGGATCTTCTTTGCCCAGCTTAGGCCTTCACCAGACTCTTCAGCGGAGGCCGCAGTTTTTTCACCTGCGCCAGCTACCTTGCGTGCGTTCGGGTTGGCAGCTGCTTTCTTGGCCTCGTCAATCATGACGCCTGGCTCGTTGATAGCGCGCTTCACGCCAGATTCAATGACCGGTTTGCCAGCAAAGCGAGCACGATCCTTGACTCCGACGTCAGTAGCGAAAATGACGGCGTCTGCGGCTTCGATAATTGCCGGATCGACCGGGGTGACGGCAGAAGAGCCTTGAGTCTCGACGACCAATTCAACGTCATCGCGCTTTTCAGCTTCCTGAGTGAGCGCGTCTGCGGCCATGTAGGTGTGCGCGATACCGGTAGGGCACGCAGTGATGGCGACGATGCGGGTGACGTCTGCGGCTGGAGCAGGGGCTGCTGCACCGGCAGCTGCAGCAGCAGGAGCCGCACTAGCGGAGGCAGGCGCGGTTGCCTTCTTCTTAGGGGCTGCGTTGATGACGTCGAGCACTAGGGTAACGATTTCCTCTGGAGTAGAGGCGTTACGCAGACCTTCCAAGAAAGCTGGGCGTACTAGCGCGCGTGCGAGCTTTGACAGAATCTTGAGGTGTTCCTTGCCACCACCTGCTGGGGCTGCAATAAGGAAGACGAGCTGAGCGTCTCCGTCTGGGCCGGAGAAGTCAACTGGCTGGGATAGGCGTGCGAAGGCCAAGGTTGGTACTTCGACAGCCTCGGAGCGGCAGTGCGGAATTGCAACCTGGCCTGGTACGCCGGTACCGGACTTTGACTCGCGGGCTTTGGCATCGCCAGCGAGAACGGCGGCGTCGCTTGCGCGACCAGCAGCTGCGACTGATTGCGCGAGACGTTCGATGACGTCGTCGGTGGTCGCACCGAAGTCAACGTCAAGATTGACTAGCTCTGGTGTGATGACTTGTTGTGTCATGAGTTGATCCTTGATTAGTCTGCGCTATTCACGGCGTGAACAGCAGTGTTTTCACGATCGAGTAACTCTGGCGAAGGGGCAGTAGTTCCCGGGAGGGCTGTTGCTGCGGAGCCGTATGCGACGGCATCGCGCAAGCACTGATCTGGGGTCTTGCCTGCAATGTTCGCCAGGATAAAACCGGTGAGTGCAGAATCGCCAGCGCCGACGGTCGACTGCACCGTGATAGGTGGTGGGGTAGCAATCCAACTGCCATCTGCGGTGGTGAGCAAAGCTCCAGCCGAACCCAGCGTAACCAGCACGTTGGTGATGCCCGCGGTGTGCATTTGGCGAGCAGCATCGGCAATCAAGCTGTAGTCACCCTGCTCGGCGGCCTTTTCTGCCGCAACTCCGTCGATCCCCGCGAGTTGGCCTAGTTCCAAACCGTTAGGTTTGATGAGGTCCGGCGCGGCGTCGGGAAGCATGCTTCCCAGGGCTTCCATCGGTGCGTCCGAGGTATCTACCGCAATCTTCACACCGGGGAAGTTTTGCCGAATCGCCTTTACACAATCGCCGTACCAGGTATCGGGAATGCTGGGTGGCAACGAGCCTGCAAGGACAACCCAGGTGGGGGAGAACTCTTCGATTGCGTGGAGGAGTTGCTTATCGACGTCCGCACGCTCGTCGGCGTTGAGCTCAGGTCCTGGGCCGTTTAATTTGGTAGTCCTGCCAGACGGTTCGGTAATCGTGGTGTTCGTGCGGATGCTACCTGCAATGTTGATTGCAGTGTATGGCACCTCGGTGTGCGCTAGCAGCGCTACGAAGGGGTCATCGCTATGAGCGGGGAACAAAGCGCGGGTAGCAACTCCTGCTTTGTGTGCTACGTGGGAAACATTGATTCCCTTTCCGCCCGCCACGCGAGTCACGCTGGCCAACCTGCTTACCGACCCAAGTTCCAATTCTTCATTGAGGCTCATCGTGGCATCGATGGCCGGGTTTGGGGTATACGTTAGAATCACAAACGTTCGCTCCTTAAATCCGGAATTTTCCGGCGGGTCGCACGATGATCCCTGTAAATAATGGTCACTGCGCAAGCACTGTGTTTCAGGGGCATCGTGACTGTATGTTATCCGTCTTCAATCTTTGTCTGAATATGTTGGTTTGTCAACCGTAAATGTTTGTTTAAGTTTGGTTGTGTGGGTGATTTTGGCGACTTTTTTGAGATTGATTGGTTTTTTCGTCCCACATTCAGTGGTTTTAGTACTAGGGTAGTGAACATGACTAACTCGACAACGCTTTCTGCGCAAGGTACTGGGGTAGTTTCGGGCGTGGCATACGCCGAAATCGTATGGGTACGCCCCCGTCCCGCGCTGCCTACGCAGCCGTCACGAATCTCTGAAGAAAACACCGAAGCTGAATATGAGCGCTTCGTTTCGGCAGCAGACATCGTGGCCGATCGCCTCGAAGAACGCTCTAAATCTGCCGATGGCGCCGCCTCAGAGGTGCTCGCTGCAACCGCTGGCATGGTTCGCGACCGCGGCTGGCGCAAGACCATCCGTAAGAACATCCGTGGTGGAATGGATGCCGAATACGCAACCGTTGAAGCAACGGACAAGTTTGTAAACATGTTCCTCGCAGCTGGTGGTGTGATGGCGGAACGCACCACTGACTTGAAAGACATTCGTGACCGAGTCATCGCTGAACTGCGCGGTGAAGAAGAACCAGGTTTGCCAACGATTTCCGGCGAAGCAGTTCTTTGTGCTGACGATCTTTCTCCTGCTGACACCGCGGCTCTTGACGTCAACCACTACAAGGCATTGGTTACCGAGCTCGGTGGCCCGACCAGTCACACTGCAATCATTGCACGACAGCTCAACCTTCCCTGTGTCGTCGCTGTCGGGGAGGCTCTCACAGAGTTTGCGGCAGGTATCTCCGTGCTTGTCGACGGCTCCCGAGGTCTCATAACCACTGATATTGATCCAGAAGAAGCTCGCGTCTTGGTGGCCGAGTCTGAGGAGCGTGCAGCGAAGGTTGCACAGTGGGTCGGGCCAGCGCAGACGTCTGACGGGCATCGTGTTCAGCTACTCGCTAACGTCCAAGATGGCAATGCTGCCCGTCTGGCTGCAGCGACCCAGGCCGAGGGCATCGGTCTGTACCGCACTGAGATGAGCTTCCTGTCTGCTCAGGACGAACCAACCGTGGACGAACAGGCTTCTGTATACGGCAAAGTTTTTGATGCTTTCCCAGAGTCAAAGGTTGTCATCCGTACCTTGGACGCAGGTTCGGATAAGCCAATCGCTTTCGCGAATATGAAGGAAGAGGAGAACCCAGCACTGGGCGTTCGCGGTCTCCGTATTGCACGAGATAATGAAAGCCTGCTGACTCGCCAGTTGGATGCAATCGCTCAAGCGGCTCAGAACCGCGGCGAGAATGCTCCTACGTGGGTTATGGCACCTATGGTGGCTACCGCGAGCGAAGCGAAGTGGTTCGCAGACCTGTGTCGTGAACGTAATCTTGTCGCGGGCGCCATGATTGAGGTCCCAGCCGCAGCCTTGATGGCCGACAAGATCATGCCACACCTGGACTTCGTTTCCATCGGTACCAATGATTTGACGCAGTACACGATGGCGGCGGACCGCCTATCGCCTGATTTGGCGTACCTGACTGACCCATGGCAGCCAGCAGTACTTCGTCTGATTCAGCACACCTGCATTGTGGGGCAAGAGACGGCAACTGCTGTAGGAGTTTGTGGTGAAGCAGCAGCTGATCCTTACTTGGCGTGTGTTCTTACTGGCTTGGGCGTGAACTCTCTATCTGCAGCTTCGACTGCTATCGCTGGAGTGGGTGCACGTTTGGCTGAAACCAGTTTGGACGTCTGCCAGCAGGCGGCAGAGGTGGCCATGCAAGCAGAAGATGCGGCAGCTGCACGTGAAGCGGTTCGCGAACTGTTGAACCGTTAGGAGACATCTTCTAGAAAGCTGAAGGGCTTGTCCGGGAAACCGGACAAGCCCTTATTTGTTTTTATGCTTTAGGAGGCTAGTACCACTTCAATGCCGCGGTCGCGTAGGGACTCAACCACGCTCGGCGCCGCGTTCTCGTCAGTAATCACCACGTCAATATCTTTTATTGAGGCGAAACTGACGAGGTAGTCGTTGCCGATTTTCGAAGAGTCACATAGGACTACGACTTTGTGCGCGTTGGTGACCATAGCGGACTTTATTGCTGCTTCTTGGGCGTCTGCCGTTGAGAGGCCGTGGTCTAACGTTAAGGCATTGGTGCCTATGAAAGCGACGTCTGCTCGCATAAGCGCAAGGGTGCGAAGTGCTGTATCGCCGACAACGGCTTGGGTAATGGCACGGACACTACCGCCCAACAACTGGATGTCTGGTTGGCCTTTGTTTGCCATGTTGAGCGCGATAGGCAGGCTATTGGTAACCACCGACCATTGGAGTGGGCGTTGAGTGTCCGCGATGAGAGATGCTAAAGCTGTAACAGTTGTACCGGCGTCGAGGAACATTGCCCCGTGCGCTGGAGGAAGGTAATCCAGAGCTGCCTTGGCAATCGCAGATTTAGCCGTCGGTGCGGACCGAAGACGAGCATCTAGGGGAAGCTCTGTGGTTTGGAACGACTGAGTGGCTACGGCACCGCCGTGGACGCGATGGACGATCCCATCGCGGTCTAGCACAGCGAGATCTCGGCGTATGGTTTCAGCGGTTACGTCAAAGCGATCCGCTAGTTCAGTGACGTTTACGCGCCCTTCAATAGCGGTTTGCGACGCAATTTGGCGACGCCGTTCTTCCGCATACATCGGAACATCCTTTCCGTTTTGAATGTACCTTTCGGGCTTAAACTAACATTTCCGTGCCCATATCATTGTTAATATGCCCATTATTCCACGTTTGGCATATTTTTTCATTGGCATTAGGCGTGTTTTTCTTTTATTCGCCCGGAAATGATCGTGTTCGCTGGGTACACGTGCCATTCGCCAGGAAAGGGGCCCGTTGTAGAGGCAATCTTGACGACTTGATAACGCGTCAGGTGCCTAGAGCTTGCGTAGGACGGAGACTACCTTGCCCATAATTTCGGCATCATTGCCAGCGATGGGCTGGTAAGCCTCGTTGTGGGGAATGAGCCATACTCCTGTTGCATCCTTATGGAATTCTTTCACGGTGGCTTCGCCATCGATAAGGGCCGCGACGAATTCTCCCTCTTCTGCTACTGGTTGATGGCGAACGATAATCCAATCTCCATTAAGGATTCCGGCGTCTCGCATGGAGTCTCCAGATACCTTGAGCATGTAGAGGTCGCCTTCGCCGACGATTTCTTTGGGGAGTGGGAAATATTCGTCTATGTTTTCTTCGGCCAAAATTGGCGCGCCTGCGGCGATCGAACCAAGCATCGGAACGAAACTTGTTACCGCGGCATTCTCCGGGGTGGAGGTTTCCTGGTTTTTCTTCTTGGCTGCCTTGCGCTGTGCGGATGGTAGGTGACGCACATCTACTGCGCGAGGTTTGTTGGGGTCGCGCCGCAGGAATCCCTTCTTTTCCAGTTCTTTAAGCTGATATGCCACCGAAGATGTCGACTGAAGTCCGGTGGCATCTCCAATTTCTCGGATGCTTGGCGGGTAACCGCGTAGAACGACGGCATCCGTGATTACTTCCAAGATGCGACGTTGACGTTCTGAAAGGGTACTAGGGTCCAGATCTTTCGGATTGGACGACTTCTTCTTGTTCACTGAATTTCACTTTCTACTCTGGGGTCGAAGCATTCGGGTTATAGATTTACGGCCATCCTACACTAGTCATTCGAAAATGTGTACCACGCTCTGCTTTTACGTTCGGGGTTGGACAGGTGTGGACGCGTGTGCTATAAATCGAACACAGAGGCGAACCTCGAACGGTTGGGCGAAAGACTTGTAAATGCGTCTGACGGTAAATCTACACTGACCCTCGCAATGCTTGAAGGAGATATCATGACTACTGCTATTTATCGCGCTAACAGGAACTTTGGTGGAGAGGTTCGTCCGACTGCTCCGCGCGTCGCTGAGTGGGGTCCGGAATGCCGGTCCTTTGAGTACGGGTCTTCCGGGAGGGTTCGAACGCTATCTCCGTTGGTTCCCGGTATACATGGAAACAATGTGCAATCTGGAGGCAGCGAATTGTCCGCTCATCGAACGAAACAACGAGCCTCTAGTAAGGGCAATTACGGCGCGATATGTGGAGGAGCGCTGTTTGGACTCTTTATTGTGCTCGGTTCATTCCTGTTCGGAGGTGACGATTCTGACCCTTATCTCAGCGGCGAGATGTCTATATATGGTCAGACTTTCGATACTTCGATTCGCTAGTTATACAGTGGGTGTACTTGCCTTCACTACTTATTATCTCAAGGGGAAGCCACCATGAACTGTCCATTCTGCAACCATGACCACTCGCGGGTTGTAGATTCCCGCATAGTCGAACGCGGGGCAGCCATCCGTCGCCGCCGGGAGTGTTCCTCCTGCGAAGGGCGCTTTACCACCATCGAGAAATCGGTGCTTTTGGTGGTTAAGCGAAACGGGGTCACTGAGCCTTTTAGCCGCGACAAAGTGATTACTGGCGTTCGACGAGCATGTCAAGGCCGCGACGTATCCGACGATGAGCTTAAAGTCCTCGCGCAACAGGTCGAGCAGAAAGTGCGGAGTCACGGTAGCTCCCAGATTCACGCCAATGAGATTGGTTTGGCAATACTCGATCCATTACGGGAGTTAGACGAGGTCGCATACCTTCGATTTGCCTCGGTGTACAAATCGTTTGAAGATGCCGAAGATTTCGAGAGAGAGATTCGGTTGATGCGCAGGAGACAACGAGACTAAAGCTTGGCGATAGCCTTTTCGATACGGCGAGGCGAGATTGTCTTGGCGGTTCCCAAACGCTGCGCGAAAAGGCTCACGCGTAGTTCTTGGAGGTCCCACTGGATATCTTTCACACGCGTAGTCTTCGCAGCTCCTGGCGCTAACTTTTTCACCTTGGCCTCTAATTGTTGCTCGAGAGAATTCACAACTTCTTGGCGATCCGCATCTCGGTCGGGGTCGCGATTGATATCGTCCAAGCGCAACACCATAGCTTTTACATATCGCCCCAAATGTCGTAAGCGACCTTGTCCATGGATTACTAAGGCCTGTGGCGGCAATAAAAACTCAAGCTGTTTCTTCATGTCGGTAATGGCTTCGCCGTCCCACTGCTTAAGTTCTTCTGCTAGTCGTTCATAGTCAGCCAATGCGGGAGCAACGGCCACTACCATCGCACGGACTCGTGCTGGGATAGTCGGGATGATTGTCTGCTTGAGATCCGCGAATGCCTCCGGAGATCGGACGGCACCACCAGCTTCAACAAGCGCGTCCCGTACTGATGCAACGCGGGCCTCGTTAACTAGGCCCTCAGCACCGCCATGAGGATAGTTATCCACCGCCACTCGCTGCGTTAGGGGCAGGCCCTTAACCATCTGTTTAGTGTTGATTGTGACCTCGCGGAGCAGCATTGTCAGCGTCGCCGTGATCATCGCAGCATCTGCGTCTTGCTTGGTCGGGAGAACCTTGACTGCAAAACCATCCTCAGTGGCCACCAAAGCAGGGTACGCCGTCACATCGTGACCATCGACCTTGGTCGTGACCGTTTCGTCTAGTGCCCCGAACGTCTCAGACGTCCATTCTTGAGCAACGATAGATTCTTGCTTACGGGATAGTTTCGATACAGAAGAGCGGATGTGACCAGTTTGGCGTTTTTGAAGAGCAGCTAAATTTTTGTCGCTATCTATAATCTTGCCACGTTTGTCTATTGCAGCATAGGTCATTTTTAAGTGGTCGGGGAGTTTTTCCGGTTGGAAATCTTCAGCTCCTATGCCGGTAACACCGAGCGTTTGTAACGAAGCGGCCAAACCTTCCGCAACAGTTCCTTGTGTCGGATCTAAGTTAGGTAGTGCTCTACGCGCGAAGTCAGGAGCCGGGACGACTGTGCGTCGCTGTACCTTCGGTAACGTACGAATAAGTTCCACACATAATTCTTCCCTCATACCTGGGACGAGCCAGGTAAATTGTTCGGTGTCTATGCCGGCAAGCATCGGGACTGGAATATGTACCGTGACACCATCTCGGGGGCTGCCTGGATCAAACATATAGGAGAGTTCAAATACTACGTCTGACTCACGCGATCGCCATGTGTCTGGGAATTGCTCCTCGGTGTATTGCCCCGCTTGATCAGTGCGAAGCTGATCTGGGTCAAAGTCTAAGTAATGAGAGTTCTTTTGTTTCTTTCGTTTCCACCACTTGTTGAAACTTGCTGCGTTAGTAGAGGTGGACGGTAGTTTAGCATCATAGAAGTCGAATAAGGCGTCTTCGTCTACAACGAGACCCCGTCGACGGGCCTTGTCCTCGATTTCAGCCGCGGTGTCCAATTTGCGCGCGTTATCTTGGAGGAACCGGTGATTGAAGTTCCAGTCACCGTCGATAAGCGCATGACGAATGAACATGTCACGTGCTGCTTCGGGGTCAACGCGGTGATAGGGGACCTCTCGATCTGCCACGAGAGGGACTCCGAAAAGTAAAACTTTCTCGTGAACCATTGCGGCACCCCTTTTGCGGGACCAGAACGGCTCAGAATGCGTCCGCTTGAGTAGATGCGCGCCTAGTTTTTCCACCCATGTGGGATCGACTGCGGCAACATCTCGAGCCCATAGCTGCGACGTTTCGACGATTTCTGCTGCCATGATGAAATCTGGACGTTTACGTGAAAGTGAAGAGCCTGGGAAAATCATGAATCGCGTGTTGCGCGTTCCGTGGTATTCGCGGGTCTGCCCTTCACGAACACCAATATGCATGAGCAGTCCGGATAGCAGCGACTGGTGGATAAGGTCCCGGTCGCGGGCTGAGTCTGTGTGGGTAGTTTCTTTCCATCCGAGGTCAGATACAACGTCGCGAAGCTGGCGAACCAAATCGCGCCATTCCCGCGACCGCATGTGGTGCAGATACTCCGCTTTCAGCTTCTTACGGAATGCGTTTCCACTGAGCTGCGCCCGCTGCTCATGGATGTAGTCCCACAATTTGAGATAGCTAATGAAATCGCTGCTGTCATCCTTAAACCGCGCATGAAGCTGATCAGCCTGGGCCTGGAACTCAAGGGGTCGTTCGCGAATGTCCTGAATGGTGAGTCCAGCGACAATCACGATGACTGCATCAAGTACACCTTTGAGATGGCCCTCTACAACCATGCGTGCCATACGCGGGTCAACTGGGATACGCGCAATAACTTTACCGATTGCGGTGAGAACCGGTTGTCCTTCGCGTTCTTCCTGCGTAATTGCACCGATTTCGTGAAGTAACGCGACTCCGTCGCGAATAGCGCGGTGCTCTGGCGGCTGAATAAACGGGAATTCGCGGATGTCTCCCAAGCGCAGTGCGGCCATTTGCAAAATGACGCTAGCAAGATTCGTGCGTAAAATTTCTGGGTCGGTGAACTCCGGTCGTGATTGGAAGTCTTCTTCGGAGTACAAGCGAATGGCGATACCGTCCGCCACGCGACCGCACCGACCCGAACGCTGTTGCGCGCTCGCTTGCGAAATCGGTTCGATGGGGAGACGTTGTACTTTGGTCCGGGTTGAGTACCTTGAGATGCGGGCGAGACCAGTATCAACGACGTACCTGATACCTGGAACCGTCAGGGATGTTTCTGCAATATTTGTTGCCAGAACAATGCGACGACCTTTATGCGGACTAAAAACTCGATGCTGCTCTTGGTTAGAGAGCCGGCCAAAGAGTGGTGTGACTTCGACGCCACGCCAATGTTTACCCTCGATGGCGTCCATGGCATCACGAATATCACGCTCGCCGGCGAAGAAACACAATATATCTCCGGGGCCTTCGGCCATGAGTTCTTCAAGCGCCGCCAGTAAACCTTCGATTGGGTCGATGTCGCGGACGCGGTCGCCCTCCACGATTTCAAGCGGTCGATACCGGATTTCCACTGGGAAAGTACGCCCCGAGACTTCGATGATAGGAGCCGGAGTGCCGTCGGCAGCGGCAAAATGGTCGGCGAATCTTTCAGGGTCAATCGTCGCGGAGGTGATGATCACTTTCAAATCCGGACGCTGGGGGAGCAGCCTCTTGATATAACCAAGCAGGAAATCGATATTCAGTGAGCGTTCATGAGCTTCGTCGATGATCAGCGTGTCATAGGCCAAGAGTTTCCGGTCACGCTGCATTTCAGACAGCAATATGCCGTCGGTCATCAGCTTGACCGCGGTTGTATCGGAAACTTTATCGTCGAAGCGAATCGCGTAACCTACAGATTCGCCAATGTCTTGACCAAGCTCGTCGGCAATCCGCTCTGCGACGGTCCGTGCTGCCAAACGTCGTGGTTGCGTATGCCCAATCAGTCCCTTGCGCCCTAAACCAAGTTCGAGGCAGATCTTTGGAATTTGCGTGGTCTTGCCGGATCCGGTCTCACCGGCGATGATAACTACCTGGTTTTCAGAAATCGCCTGGGCCAGGTCGTCGTGAAACGCTGTAACCGGGAGGTTTTCTGGAAAAGTCAGCTCAGGAATGTGCTTATCGACGTTCTGTACCCTGCGCTGCGCCTCGGTGATATCAGAACCAATGGCTTGGAGCGCGTGTGGCGACCGTGCTTTCTTGAGGCGGCGCCGAAAAACCGGGCGGTCGCGTAGGCGTACTTCATCGAGCGCAGCGTAGAGCTCTGAGCGTTGCGGGGTGGAAACAGAATCCGAATTATGAGGGGAAGTCATGACAATGTATAGAGTCTAGCCGACTACCGATCGTTACGGTGTCCCGGCGAAAACCAGGGGGTGTTCAAGAATGTTAATTTTCTGTACCATGACCCTAAACATAGTATTGCGGGCTTTTATAGGCTCTGATGGACAACGGAAGGCAGCACGATGACACACCCACCACACGATCCCTCGGACGAGCCTGAAGGCAAAGAGTCTGACTCGTCCCAGAATTTGCCAAAGGAACCTGCAAACCCCTATGAGGGTTTCGCTCCGTACCCAAGTACAGATCATCCGGAAGATCAGCCGTCTTTTGGTTCCCAGAATCAACAGACTCAAGCTCCACACTTCCCAGCTGGTAGCGTCGCCGGAGAAAACCAGCCGCTTCGTCCGCTTAGCTTAGATTACGTCGGGGCTGTTAAGTATGGTTTCCGCGCAACCTTCCGGAACTGGCCGGTATGGATTTTAGGTAGCTTGGCGCTATTCATACTCGTTGGTGGCCTTTCTGTCGTGTCTACGTATCAGAATCTGCAAAACATCGATCCAGCGACCGATGAAATCCCGGAGGTCTCGTTTACGCTTCAAATCGGGGTCAGCCTAGCAAGTGTGCTTTTGACCCCGTTCATGGTGCATGCGGCGAATCTCAACGCCGTGCAAGCACAGATCTCCTGGGGTGAAGTTTTCCGAGTCCACTCATATTGGCGCCCGCTGGTTGCGTCTATCCTGAACGGTCTCTTCGGTTCAATTGTCTACCTGCTTATTCTTGCTCCCACTGGTTTCGGAGCAACAAATTTCGGGGTTTTCTTGCTGGCTGGGTTTATTGCGTTTATCGTCAGTGTGCTCATTCAGCCTTTCCTGATGTTTTGGACCTATTACTCCGCCTACCCAGACGCAACGGTATTCGGGGCGTTAAAGCAATCCTTTGCAGTCGGTAAGCAGAACTACGGAGGACTTATCGGTTTTATTATTGCCATAGCGGTACTGATGGGCTTCGGCATGATGATCACGCTTGGCCTCGGTGCTCTTGTGATTCTGCCGGCGTACATGATTGCGCAAGGGCTACTTGCGCGCCATGGAATCCAGAAACTTCAGGTGCAGCAGCAGTAAATGAAGACAAGAAAGGCGCGGAGCTCTAGGGTGGAGAGCTCCGCGCCTTGTGCTATCCGACGTTAGGGCTTTACGCGCTTAAAGTCAGATTGTTCCAGGGCCCTGTCGTAAGCCTGGCTGATGGTCTTCGCCAACGCCTCGTATTCATCGGAACGGGCACTAGAAGACCTGTAGACGATTCCAATACTGCGTTGAGCGACTACATCAGGCGCAAATGAGGCTGTGGCTAACCCCTTGCGATTGCATTCCACTCCAACGGCACTAGCTGGAACGAGGGTTGAGCCATAACCGTTTGCCACGAGCTGGATAATAGTGGTCAGACTAGACGCATGGGAGACAGCATTCGCGGCTTCGCTCGGGTTCAAATGGGCTGTTCGGCATAAATCGAGAATCTGATCGTGCAGGCAATGGCCTTCACCAAGCAGCAGCAGGTCTAATTCGTCGAGCGCGTTCAGCGTGAGGTCGTTGCGGCCTGCAAGGCGGTGGTCCTCTGGCGTGACTACGTAAAATTCTTCATCGTAGAGGTGTACATCCACCATGCCGGCTGCCTCGGAGGGGAGGGCCATGATCGCGAAATCGATTTGTCCATCGCGAAGCAGTTGCAGTAAATGTTCGGTGCGGTCTTCCACGATCTGCGGTTCCAAGTCAGGGAATTCAGTCTGCAGGAGTGGTAGAAGATACGGCAGCAAGTACGGGGCTATCGTGGGAATGACACCGAACGTCAGTGGCCCCTTCAGCTCACCATCGACGCCACGTGAATGCGATAGGAAAGCGTCTGCTGCGTCGAGTGTTGCTCGCGCATAGGGCAGGAGTGCCTCCCCAGTTGGAGTAACGATGACTTTACGCGTGGAGCGTTCAATCAGTTGCACTCCCAACCCGCTTTCCAATGCCACCAATGCCTGGGATAAAGATGGCTGCGAAATATTTAATTTCTGTGCGGCTGTCCCGAAATGCTTATTGTCAGCAATGGTGACAAATGTTCGCATCTGAGCGAGGGTCGGGCGGTACTCTTTATTTGGCATGTTTGTAACTATAACCTATTGATTCATTCAGGGTCGATACGTCCCCGCTTGGTATGGAGATTAAAGTTCGCAAATCATGCCTCTACCTGCGTCGAAGCTCAACGTCGTTACATGAAAAAGTTAGGACGCGTCAAATCGCAAGGAGCTCAGGCGTACCTCGCCATGTGCGTCGGAAGCATCAAGGTCGACCATTGCAGTAAAGGCGAAACCGCCTTCGTCGTCAGGATCCTTCAAAACTTGGCGAACTTCCCACGCACGGCCGTCGTCGTTAAGCCTAAAATATTCTGGCCCACGGGCCGCGGGGGAGAAGTCGACGTCGTCGTATTCATCGAAGTAGGCGTCCATTGCGTCACCGAAGTCAGGTGCATCGTCAAGATAATCGAACATCTCCTCAAGCTGCTCCTCACGTTCTAGTGCAAACAACTCGACGACACGGAACATAAGGTTGCGTACCATGCGGGTGAAAGCACGCTTGTTGGCAGTCAACGCGTCGGGATCGGTGACGCCAAACGCGCGCTCGTGTTCCACCACATCCTGGGAAAGAGGCGTGTCCGGGTCCGCCAGCATCGCCCATTCATCGACGAGCGATGAATCAACTTGGCGTATCATCTCGCCAAGCCATTCGATGATCTCGTCCAGTTCCTCAGAGATGTATGCGTCCGGGACCGTGTGCTTGAGTGTGCGCCAACAATCGGTGAGGTACCGCAGGACTACGCCCTCAGAACGAGCAAGCTGATAGGTTGCCACGAAATCCGAGAACGTCATGGCATGTTCAATCATGTCGCGGACAATAGACTTCGGGGTGATGTCGAATTCCCGAGCCCACGGTGCGCCCGCAGTGAAAGTCTCGTATGCGGCTTCTAGTTCCTCGGCAAGAGGCTGTGGCCACGTGACGTCTTCAACCAGCGCCATGCGTTCGGTGTAATCCACGCCATCAGCCTTGAGCGCTGCTATCTCTTCACCGCGTGCTTGCTTCTGCTGTGCATTGAGAATTACCCGCGGGTTGTCCAGAATCGATTCGAATACCGAAATCACATCTAGATCAAACGTATCGGATTCCGGATCGAGTAATTCTAAAGCTGCTAACGCGAATGGTGCCAATGGTTGGTTGAGCGCAAAGTCCCGCTGCATCTCCTTGGCGAGTGTGTAGGTCCGACCTGTGGGGTCAGGGTGCGTTGGGTCGACCTTCTCCACGATCTCAGCATTGACCAAACCGCGAACTAGCTCCACGGTGGTCAGAATGTCCGAGTTTTGTTTGGAGCGCGTGTCATGATTAGTGCGCAAAAGGTGCTTGAAGTGGTCGTACGTATCCCCGGTGCGTCCGAGTAGATTAATGACCATCGAATTGGACACCCTAAATTGAGAGCTCATCGGCTCCGGCTCAGAGGTAATCAGACGGTCGAAGGTCTTCTTTGACCAGGTGACTTCTCCCTCGCGGGCATGTTTGAGACGTTGCTTCTTTAATTTTTTGGGGTCTTGTCCTGCGCGTTCGCGAAGCCGAGCATTCTCAATTTCATGTTCTGGTGCTTGCACCTCGACGGTTCCGTGGGTGTCATAACCAGCACGTCCAGCACGTCCCGCAATTTGATGGAATTCCCTAGATTTAATGATCCGTTGACGAGTGCCGTCATACTTAGCAAGACCGGTCATCAGGACTGTTCGGATTGGTACGTTGATGCCCACGCCGAGGGTGTCCGTGCCGCAGATGACTTTGAGCAGTCCTGTTTGCGAGAGGCGTTCGACCAGTCGCCGGTATTTCGGAAGCATGCCTGCATGGTGGACGCCGATTCCCTTCCGGACGAGGCGCGATAGTTGCTTCCCGAATGTCGTCGTAAAGCGGAAAGTACCGATCTCTTCGGCGATTTTTTCCTTTTCCTCTGCGCTGAGCAGCTGAAGTGAAGTTAGGGCTTGTGCGCGTTCAGTTGCTTCTCGTTGCGTGAAGTGCACTACGTAAATAGGGGCTTCGCCCCGTTCCAAAAGCTTCTCGACGGTCTCGTGGACCGGCGTATACACGTACTCAAAACTCAGCGGTACGGGCCGTTCTGCGCCCGCCACGAGATTCGTGTCCCGTCCAGTGCGACGCGTGAGGTCTTTTTCCAGGAAAGTTGTGTCGCCTAAAGTCGCAGACATCAGTAGGAATTGTGCTTGTGGCAGTTCCAGTAGGGGAACTTGCCAGGCCCAGCCACGTTCGGGATCGGAGTAGTAGTGAAACTCATCCATCACTACCTGATCGATGCGTGCCTGCTTACCGTCGCGCAGCGCAATATTGGCTACGATTTCTGCAGTAGCACAGATGATGGGGGCTTGACCATTAACTGTCGCGTCACCGGTCATCATGCCCACGTTTTCTGCGCCGAAAATTTCGCAGAGCGCGAAGAACTTTTCACTCACGAGGGCTTTGATCGGGGCTGTGTAGAAAGACCGTTGGCCGCGCGCCATAGCAATGAAGTGCGCTGCAGCAGCAACGAGGGATTTTCCGGAGCCAGTTGGGGTTGCCAAGATGACGTTATCACCAGCCAATAAGCCCAGGATTGCTTCTTCCTGTGCTGGATAGAAGCTTAATCCTCGCTGGCTATTCCATACTCGGAAGCCTTCGAAGATGGATTCATCAACCAGGCTTTCGGGGACTTCGGCAAGATCGGGCAACATTTCAGTGAGGAACACATCATTTACCCTACCGGTTAACCAAACCCGAAGGCGCAGGGACGTGCATCCCTTTAGGTTGGCAACGGCCCGCGAATACTACTCTCCGGGTTCGTCCTCAGAAGAAGAATCCTCGTGCGATTCTCCGTGGCGTCTAACATCATGGTTGTGATGGTCGTCTCCAGTTGAATGCGGATCATGAGAAACCTGATGCGACGGGCCGGGGAGACCGGTGGCGTCGATAGCGGCGAGGAATTGCTCAAACTCAGCGCTGATTTCCTCCCCTGTGGGAAGATTTTCTTCACCAGGAAGAATGCCCTGAGGGTTGCGTTCCCGATGGCGTTGTGCCTCCTGGTCAAATTGCTCTTCAAGGGCGTGGACGACTTGCTGAATCTCGCGAGAGGCTTCAGTTTGTTCCGCGAGCTGCTCATCGATACGCACCGTGTCTGCTTCTAACGTCCCCAGGGGGAATCGTAGTTGGGCATTGACCTCTACAGTTTGCAGAAGTTTGAGCATCGCTCGGGGATATGGTGACTGCGTGATGTAGTGGGGAACCTGCACGGAATACCCCGCGACTCGGTGCCCGCGGTCTGCCAGTGTTTTTTCCAAGTTCAAGGATGCTGATCCGGGTACTTGAAAACGACCGTCCCAATTGACAACGCGCTGAATCAACTCAGGGCTATTGCTGTGGCCTGAGACGACCGTAGGGCGGGTATGCGGTACGGCCATGGGGACTCCGTAGAGTGCGATTACCTTGTCTACGTTAAATTTCTGCGCTAAATCAGCGACGGCCTGACTGAAGGCACCCCACCGGAGATCAGGCTCAGGCCCAGAAAGGAGCAGGAAGCTCTGGCCACGGCTATCGCGAACAACGTCCATGCTTAATTCAAGCGACTCAACATCGATAATTTCGCTATCGCTAATGGTGACACCAGGCCGTCGTGAGCGGAAGTCAATCAGCTCATCAACGTTAAACGTTGCTATTGGGCGGTGTTCAAGCGCTGCTAAAAGATGATCTGCACTGCCACCCACAGCATGGCCAGCGTCAGCATAACCGTCCAAAGCGATTACTAATGTGGGCCCATCCGGAGCGGGGTTCGTAATCTCTGGAGAGGGAAATTCTAAGTCATACATTGCAGGTTGTTCATCGTACATAAATAGTCACTCCTGTCACTGTCATGTACACAGCGGCTGTTATCTATGGTACTTAATTACAACGTAAATCTTCGCCCCAACATTCCCTCCGTTTTGTGGGCATAGGAGGGTCCGTGCAATGGGCAGGAAAGACTGTCAGTCTACTGGAATCAGCGTTGACACGAGAAAGCGTATTAGACGATGTTCGGTCTCCACTGGTTCCCGCGCTTGGACGGCCGGCTTCATGTTGTGGATAACAATAGCGCGCGCTAGTAGTTTAAACAGGCCGAAAAACTTCTCCTGGTGCTGTGCAGGTAGCGGCTTCACAGTGGAATCATGACATATTCACTAGGACGCCTCATGCATGGCGGAGAAGAGCACACTGTATTACAACAACACAGCGCTGGAGCACGTGGAGCTGACCGGACGGAGCATTCGGATCCGGTCACACTGGTTACGTCACTCATTGGGGCTTTCGAGACTACGGAGCTTGGCACAGTCATCGTTATGACCTGGCCGAAATCGCAAGATTTAGACGGAGGTTTAGGTAACACACAGGCGTTCCACCTCTACGCTGGCGGTAACCAAGCATCAGATTCCGCTTTGGGGGTGAAGGAAAGATTTCTCGAACTTACACGCGGCGCATATTGGGCGTGTGTAGTGCTCTCGGAGTGCCCGGCTACGAATTGGGCGTTACGAGATTTCATTGAGCCGCTCATGGTGATTGAACCCGAAGATGAGCTAAGTTCTACGTGCCGTGGCATCTGGGCGACTTCCGCACTACGCCCTGGGGAGTGCCTGTGGGCACACCAGTTGATCGCCGGGGCCGGCAATCCGTTGTATCTGGGCAAGCTAGGAAATGCGTCCCCAGCTGCTGCAGACGCAGGACTGGTAAAGATTTCGCAGGCATTGGTGGATTGCCCTTATGATGTGGCGGCAAGTAGAAAGCGTGCGCATGATTTCCGAGACAGCATCGAAACCGAACTAGAGGTAATGGGGTGCAGTAAGGAACTGGAACAGGCTATCGAAGCCTTGGGTAATATCTTCTGTGGGCTGAATAAGAACTATGGTGCAGAGACACTGAATGACATCGCCCCAACACCCGAGGATCTTACCCACCTGTTGTATCTCACGCTTGATAACGTACTGCTCAGAGACGTAGCACTGAACCTCGCGGTGGCCATGCCTGAATTTGTGATGTGCGTTTACTCCGATGTCGCGACAGCTACGTCAGGACCGGCCTGGGCTAACGCTTTAAGTATTTGTGCGGTTGCTGCGATAAATATCGGAATGTCGGATTATGCTTACGGACTTTTAGAGGAGGTCCGCCGCACGTACCGGGAGCATTCTTTGAGCTCGCTACTTCTTTCGCTTATGGAGCAAGGAAGAGAGGACGCAATCGCACGAGCGGTAGAGCACGCATACGCGTTTATATGTGACCAGTACCGAGTGCGCCCACGCCTCGACGTACTGATGTAAGCCTCAAAGCCCCAGTGATATCCGTTGTGTGGATATCACTGGGGCTTTGAGCTTTTCGACGGCGCGTTTGCCGCTATTAGTCGAGAACTTCGACCCTAAGCGCATGACCGAGGCCTTCGTTAAGCTCGATCGTCTTATCTCCACGGATAATCGTGATCAGGCCGTCTTCGTTGTAAATTTCCACTTCGGTGCCAGGGCGAATGCCGGCATCGTGGAATGCGCGGAATTGGCGGTTGTCCATTTGCAGAATTTCGTTGAGCTGTAGGACCCGTGCCCGTTTAGTCTCACCCGAAGGTAGATCGATAGGGCGGATGCCCTCGGCTTCCGGTGCAGGTTCTGCGTCGACACCGAGTTCTTCGATACCTGGAATTGGGTTACCGAAAGGGGAGTGCGTGGGATGGTCCAACACTGCCAAGACGCGGCGTTCGACTTCGTCACTCATGACGTGTTCCCAACGGCACGCTTCATCGTGGACCTTGTGGATGTCCAACTTGAGTACGTCGGTAAGTAGCCTTTCCGCCAGGCGGTGTTTGCGCATGACCGATGTAGCGCGCTGGCGACCTTCCTCAGTCAGCTGGAGGCTGCGGTCGGGTAGAACCTTGAGCAGCTCATCGCGTTCCATGCGGGCTACGGTCTGACTGACAGTAGGACCGGACTGCTCAAGACGTTCAACAATCCGAGCACGGAGAGGAGTGATGCCTTCTTCTTCGAGCTCATAAATAGTTCGTAGGTACATCTCGGTGGTATCTACTAAATCTCTCACGCCGTGACCTCTTCTTAAACCTAAATAATCTAATGATGTGGGGATGTTCTCAGTCGCTACGAATACGGTGCTTCCTATGGACGTTTCGCTGGACAGCGGAGTGCCCTTGTCTGCACCGGTATTTCGTTATGCGGTTGACTTTACTGAATTTCGTCGCATTTAGCCACATTAACTATTTGGCAACGGTTATGTTGCGAAAACCCTACTCACGTGGCGTGATAGGAAATGGCAGGATAAGACGCTGTTTTATGAGGGTGAACTTATCGCAGAAGCTTACTGCGCGTAATCGCGAAGTTTTTCAGCACGCTGCCCGTCGCGTAGCTTGCTCATCACTTCGCGCTCAATCTGGCGTACGCGTTCACGCGAGAGCCCGAAGCGACGACCAATCTGGTCGAGCGTGCGAGGGACACCGTCATCAAGGCCGTAACGCATCTTGATGACATCCTGTTCGCGTGGCTCCAGCGTTGCGATGACCGACTGGATGTCGGTGTGACGCAGCGAAGCGACGACGGCAGCTTCGGCATCGGCGGCTTCGGAGTCTTCGATGAAGTCACCTAGGGGAGCTTCCTCATCTGCACCAACGGGCATGTCCAAGCTCACGGGGTCCCGCGACTGGCGGAGCAGCATCTCAATCCGAGATTCCTCAATCCCGGATTCTTCAGCAAGTTCTTCGTTGGTAGCTTCGCGCCCCAGGGATTGGTAAAGCTCGCGCTTGATACGTGAAATCTTATTGACTTGTTCCACAAGGTGGACTGGGAGGCGAATTGTGCGGGACTGGTCTGCCATGCCTCGAGTGATGGCTTGCCGAATCCACCAGGTGGCGTACGTAGAAAACTTGAAGCCCTTCGCGTAGTCAAACTTTTCCATTGCGCGGATGAGCCCTAAGTTTCCCTCCTGGATCAGGTCCAGCAGTGGCATTCCACGACCGGTGTAGCGTTTAGCAAGAGAAACCACAAGGCGGAGGTTAGCTTCTAGGAGATGGCTGCGTGCTTTTTTACCCTGGCGTGCAAGGACTTTGCAGTCACGCTTCTTGGCGCGTGTGAGATCCTTGGAATGGTGGTTAAGTAGATATTCAGCGTAAAGTCCGACCTCAATGTCCTGTGCCAGTTGGACTTCTTCTTCCGCATCCAACAGAGCGGTCTTGCCAATTCCGTTCAGATAAACGCGTACGAGGTCGGCTGACGGATTGTCGTTAGTCTGATTCCGGCGGCTGCCCTTATCAGGTTTCTTCTGTTCTTTTGCGTAAGCGCGGGTGCTCATGCGTACCTCCTCGTAAAATCGCCAATCTGTTGTGTATAACGAACGTGATCGGGTTTTAGTTCCCGATTGAGAAAAGTCTTCGTTAACCTGGCCTTTTGGGGAGGTGAGCACCAAGGTTGGACCTGGTAAACGGAGGCTTAAGCTACGCTTGTGTATCCACTAACACGGTGAACGGACCTGCATTGACGGAATGCACGTTCATCATGGCTCCAAACACGCCGGTGCCCACAGACAAGCCCCGCGCTGTGAGATCGTCCACGACGGCGTCGAAAAGCGGTTGCGCAACAGATCCTGGCGCAGCATTCGACCAACTCGGGCGGCGTCCCTTTTTAGTTTCCCCTTGGAGGGTGAACTGGCTGACTACAATCACGGGAGCGTCGCAGTCCGTCACGGATTTTTCACCGTCAAGCACACGCAGCTCCGCAATTTTACGGGCCATGGTCTTGGCATCTTCTTCAGTATCGTCGTGTCCAACACCCACAAGTGCGAGGATTCCTCCCGTATCTGGAGCCTCGAATGCAGCGACGATTTTTCCTTCCACTTCGACATGCGCAGTGGTAACGCGAGTAAGTACGGCCTTCACTGGGCTTCCTCCCTACAAAAGACGGGCTGTTTAAACGATTTCCACCAGGTCCGCCGGCAGCACTATGCCGTGTCGGATGAGGTCAACAATCGCGGCGACACAGTCTGCGGTAATCGCCGCTGCATCAAGGCCTTGCGCCGCGGCGTAAAGCTCTATGACATCCTCAAGATTCAAACCTTGGGGGTGTAAACCAGCAACGATTGCCTGGAGATGATTGTCGATTTCGTGGTTGAACAAGGGCCCGTCTAAGCGGGAAATACGCGTAACGCTTGGAGCGAAACCCAGGCCAGTATCCGTATCAGTGACCGACACTGCATCGACGGCTACCGTCGGTCGCACGCACAACTGGGATGAGAGAATATCAGCGCTGGTTCGTTGGCGCAGCCACCCGGCGCGCTTAAAGTATTCTGCGAATTCAGGGCCCAACGGGTCAGTGAAGGGTTGCGCGAGTTCTTCAGCAACAACCTCGGTAGGTTGTTGACCTATGGCCTCGAGGCCGATCCACCCAAAACCAATCCCCGTCACATCGTGCTCAGCAAAGAAGTCGAGCCAATCACGAGTTCGTTGCTTACCCAGGTCCGAGCGAGGATCAATGGATTCATCACGGAGCCAGGTAGACACATACATCTCAGGGTCTGCCACATCTCGTTGGAGAACCCAGGCAGCCACACCCGTAAGCGGAAGCCACCGAGCAACACGTTGCTGCCACGTTTCGCCGGCAACGTGCGCCCATGCTCCTAGGAGAAATGCCTGACCGCCCGGGGCGAGATGCTTGGCAGCCCCGCGGACTGTGGCTTCTGTGGCACCATCAAGACCTAATCCGGAATCGCGGTACACGTGTCCAACCGCCGCCGGACCCACCACAAACGGGGGATTTGCCACGATGCGTTCGAAACTTCGCCCTGAAACCGGCTCGAACCACGATCCTTCAAGGACCTCATAATTCGATCGCCCTGAGGCGGCCAACGTGGCGCCAGCAAGTCTGAGCGCCCGGCGATGAATATCGGTTGCAGTGACTGTACCCGCATAAGGGAGTTGTCCGAGAGTTTGGATTCCGGACCCACACCCTAGATCAAGGACTGAGGACACAGGCGTCCGGGGAACGGCTTGAAGGAGCGATAGGCTGGCTGCGCCTACACCCAGAACATGATCCTTACCAGGCACATGATTTTTCATGGAAGCATCGAAATCGGCGAAAACGTAATTCACTTCTCCGTCGATGGTCCGGGGCCGTATCTCCACAGCGGCAGTTGCACGGCCCCCGCGGATCACCAGTAGGTCTTCAGAAACCAGTTCTGCTACAAGATCCCCGCCAAGAAGCTTTTCGACGTCGCCGCACAGCACTTCTTCGCCCATCACAAAAAGCCGCGTGAGCACTGACACTGGCCAATGTGACGATTCTGGAGTGATAAAACTGAGCGCGCGTGACACGGCGCCAGGCTCACCGCGATACAACGCCGCATACGCAGCAGGTCCCAACGCGCCCGCAATACCATCTTCACCGAACCCGAGATCACGGAAAGCCTCTCCGAGACGAGACGCAACTGATGCCAAAGGAGAATCTTCGTACTGGCCCATCAACCTATCTTTCTGCAGGAGGTTCGCTTTCGGTGATGTCTACTATCTCATGAGGAGTACTCCCCAACGCGGCGGGCCCCGTAACCCCCGAATCAGGGAGCGCAGTCCCAGCAGCGGATTCCAGGTGTGCTTGTGCCACAGCCTCCCGGTAAGCAGCAGGCTTGTAGATATTACGCTCACGCTTATCCACCGGCTCGCCTTTACCGTTTGCAATAACTACAGCAATACCGGGCAGCGGTATAGAAATAACCGCTAGTACTAGCGCTAAAATCCACCAACCCCATACCCAATACACTGCAACCGCAGCAACCAAAAGGGGAAGACGCACAAGCTGAAGGACTCCGTACACTCGTTCCCGATGAAGACGATCTTGATACGAACTCTTCTTTGCATCGGTAATCAGCTCAGACGCGCGTGCAAAACGACGGGATTTGTCCGCAGTCCCAGAAATATCTACGGGGCTATATTCATCGGAAGAACGCTGGTCCCCAGAATGTGCGGAGCCAGGCTTCGCATTCCCGTCGTCAAGCTGCATAGTGCTTAACCATATACCCTTCCATGCGGAGGAGCAGCCCCGTGGGGCATGATGGAGAACGTGACTAGCTCAACTCAAACAATTACACGTCCAGATACTCGGGAATCGACCACTACAGGCGATGACACCCCCAAGTTTTTCCATTACGTCAAGAAAGACCAGATCGTCGAATCCGCCATCGGAGGAAAGCGGGTCGTAGCACTCTGCGGCGAAACCTTCCCCGTACGGAAACAAGCAAAACCCGGCTCGCCCGTGTGCCCAAAGTGCGAGCAGATTTATAAAACCTTACGTCGCAAGTAGCCGCTTGGCGCGCGCCGGGCAGTAAATGGGAGCACCTGCGAGAATCCCACGCCCAGGCGCAGAAGGCTTATACTCGATACTTCGATACCACCCGGGCCCGCGGATATTTCTGGGGCCCTTTCGAATTACGGTGGCAGTTACCGCAAAAAGACTAAGGGGACACTACAGACGGTGAGTGCACGCATTAAAGGGCAGCTGCGTACGTGGCAGTCGAAAGCTTTAACCAAGTACCTGCTGAGCAGGCCTAAGGACTTCCTTGCGGTGGCCACTCCAGGTGCTGGTAAAACAACGTTTGCGCTGCGCGTAGCAACCGAGTTGTTAGATAATCGCACGGTAGACCGCGTCATAGTGGTGGTCCCTACCGAACACTTGAAAAAACAGTGGGCGGCCTCGGCTGCGAGGGTGGGAATCTCCTTAGACCCAGATTTTTCTAACGCGGACAAGATTAATCCCACTTACGACGGTGTCGTGGTGACGTACGCCCAGGTCTCCCTGCACCCGTTCAAGCATTATTCCATTTCCACCGCGAAGCGTACCCTTGTAATTCTTGACGAGATCCACCACGGTGGCGACGCCAAGAGCTGGGGCGATGGCATCCGAGAAGCCTACGCTGACGCCGAACGCCGGCTTTCCCTGACCGGTACGCCATTCCGCTCGGACGACGCCCAAATCCCCTTCGTTACGTACGAGGAGGACGGAGAGGGGCACCTGGTAAGCAAAGCTGACCACACGTACGGGTACGCTGATGCTCTTGCCGACGGTGTTGTGCGGCCAGTCGTATTCCTTGCGTATTCTGGTGAAGCGCGCTGGAAGGACAGTGCAGGGGAGGAGTACGCGGCACGTCTCGGTGAACCGCTCAACGCAGAACAAACCGCCAGAGCATGGCGGACGGCACTCGACCCACATGGCGATTGGATGCCCGCAGTTCTCCGCGCGGCACAAACGCGACTGGAACAAATGCGTACCCACGTACCCGATGCGGGCGGGTTGGTCATTGCATCAGACACCACTACAGCCCGCGCCTACGCGGCACTCTTGGAAAAGATCTCTTCTACTCCCGTGACCGTAGTGCTGTCCGACGAGCCGGGGTCCTCGAAGCGGATCGACGAATTCTCTGCTTCTCGCGACGAGTGGATGGTCGCGGTACGCATGGTCTCTGAAGGTGTTGACGTTCCGCGTCTATCGGTAGGAGTTTACGCGACGTCCGCTTCTACGCCACTCTTTTTTGCACAGGCCATTGGTCGTTTCGTTCGGTCGCGAGTACCGGGGGAGACCGCTTCTGTTTTCCTCCCGTCAGTTCCCGTACTTCTGGACTTGGCTGCGAAGCTCGAGAAATCCCGCGACCACGTGCTCGGCAAGCCACACCGCCCCCAAGATGGACTTGACGACGACCTCCTTGCCGATGCGAACCGGGAGAAAACCGAGCCTGACGAGAAAAACACCTACGAGTCACTCGGTGCCGATGCGGAACTCGACTCCCTAATCTATGAAGGATCGACCTACGGTACTGCAACTATTGCCGGTTCCCAGGAGGAGGCCGATTACCTAGGCCTTCCTGGCCTCTTGGACGCTGAGCAGATGAGGACGCTGCTCAAACAGCGTGAAAAAGAACAACTCGATGCGCGCACGGCTGAGGCTGAGGAACGCAAGCGCAAAGAAGAGGCCGCGCGCAACGCTGAAGGAACCCAAAAGGCTCGTGAGAGAGTCTCCTCAGAGGAACTGCCAGAGTTGAGAAAGCAGCTGAATGCTTTGGTTTCCATCACAGCCGCACGCACTGGGCGCGCGCATGGCGCAATTCATAATGAGGTGCGTCGTGCCTGTGGGGGACCTCCGACTGCTCTTTGCTCGCCTGAACAGATTCGTGAACGCATAGCTTACTTGCGCAAATGGTGACTCCGGCGATTCGGAAATCTTCGGCAACGAAAGGGCAGCCTGTAGACAGCAGTATGGGCGGTCCGTATCATGGGTGCAGTGAGCCCTCGCCACTTGCGTGAAGCGAGGGGGAAGTGATGTAGGAAGGTGCACCTTGACGAACCCATTTAATAACCCCAACGAAGAAGGTAACACTAATCCTTTTAACGGAGCCAACGAAGCTAACCACACGAATCCATTTGCTTCGGCGGATGACCGGAATGACGCAGCATCTGGTCACGGTAACGCCCAAGCAGAAAACAAAGAAACTACCTCAGGCGCGTACCCGGACTTTCCTCAGTACCCAGGTTCTACCCCTACTTCACCTCAGGGCGCAGATGGAGGCGCACAGCCTGCCTACCAGCCTTATGGGGCAATCCCAGACCAAGCTCCTGTGGCTGCTGGCGGATGGGAACTTGCTAATCAGGCTCGGAATAAACTGAGCCCCTGGTCTCTCGGTTTGGGTATCTTCTCGTTAGTAAGCTCGACAGTTCTTATTATCATCGGAATCGGCCCTTTGCTGGGTATTCTCGCAGGCATCATCGCTGTGGTTGTGGGGATTGTCGCCTTGGTTAAGGCGAAGAATTTCCAGGGACCTGGCCAACGTAAGGGAATGGCTATTGGCGGTTTGATAACCGGCATTCTCGGTTTTGTCATCGGTGCCGTGATTATCTTTGGCATGATCGCATTGTTTACCGAGGTTGGCGAAGCCTGCGCCGACCTGTCTGGCGCGGAACAAGAGCAATGTATCGCTGACGTCTTTGGGGTGGACGCCGAAACGCTACGCTAGACAGTTACACCATCTGGAGCACACGTTATGGTCACTACCACTCATTACAGTGCTCAGGGCAGGAAACCCCGGCTCGTCTTCCCAGACGTTGCCCGGGGTTTCATGCTGCTGAGTATCGCCTTAGCGAACGTCGTCACAGCTTGGGGGCAAAACGATGCTTCACCTCATGCTAATCCAGATAGCCCTGTGGTCTACGACGGTTCAGTCGCCGACGCAGTCACCATTGTTATAGGTGCTGTTGGTGTGCATGTCCGTGGTCTGCCACTATTTTGCACCCTTCTGGGATTTGGTATCGGTTTGATTTGCAATTCACTGCAACGTCGCTGTTTCCCGCGTGGTGCAGCGAAAACAGCTATTGCGAAGCGCTATAGCTTACTGGCTGCAATCGGAGCCGTCCACTGCCTATTTCTCTTTTACGGCGACATTATGCTGGCGTACGGGTTAACAGGCATCCTTATTGCGTTGCTTATCGGCTTGAGCAACAAGGCATTGGGTTGGATAGCTGGTCTACTGTACGCGTTGAATGTGATTATTTTCCTCGGTTTAGCTGCCGGGTTAGCAGTATTCGATGTCGAAGCACTAGGCAGTACAGGCAATCTTGCAGAAGAATTTGGGCTAACCTTGAACAGCTACGGCGAAGCCCTGCTTGCCGGACTTGTCGGATTGCTGATGTCTTCATTCGGATTAGTAACACAGCTTCCAATGATTCTGCCTCCGATGCTCGTGGGGCTTATCTTTGCCCGAAGAGGCTATGGGCGCGTGACAGCGCAGAACTCACGTGCACTTTGGACATGGTGCGCCCTCATGCTTGGTATTTCTTTCGGAATTGGCCTTCCTCTCGGCTTAGCGCAGATCGGTGTGCTTCCAGCACAGTGGGCAATAACCTTAGATTTGGTTAACACCGCATTCGGTCCATTAACGGGGCCAGGGTTGTTCGCGTTTTTCGCGCTTGCATGTTCGGGCCTACAGCGCCTAGTAGATGCCGGTGGCCGGCTGCCGCTAATCCTCCAGCCGGTGAGTGCTTTGGGTAAGCGCTCCATGTCCGGATACGTCGGGCAGTCAATCCTGTTCTTCATCCTTGTGTATCCGTTTACTTTGAATCTCACGGAAGGGTGGGGAGCTACAAAACTATCGCTGCTAGCGATAGGGGTCTGGTTGGTGACGGCTCTGATTGCTTGGATTCTGGAAGCTAATGCAATTCCTGGGCCTTTAGAAAAGCTCCATAGGAGGCTGAGTTACGGTAAACAAGGTCTCCCTCAACGCTGGACACCGACGCTCGATTATCGTTCGCCTGTTTCCGGCAGCAAGGCAGAATGCTAGATCACCGAGTTAATCGTTGTCATGTTTAAGCCCGTTCTGGAAACTTCCAGAACGGGCTTATTTAACAAAACGGGATGACTACTCGAGGTAGTCGCGCAGAACCTGGGAACGGCTTGGGTGGCGCAACTTAGACATTGTTTTCGACTCGATCTGGCGGATACGTTCGCGGGTCACGCCGTAGACTTGGCCGATCTCATCGAGAGTGCGTGGCATGCCGTCGGTAAGGCCAAAGCGGAGTCGAACAACGCCAGCCTCGCGCTCAGAGAGGGTGTGCAGAACGTCCTGCAGTTGATCCTGGAGCAGGGTAAAGGACACCGCGTCAACGGCAACCACTGCCTCCGAATCTTCGATGAAGTCTCCTAGCTGGCTATCGCCTTCATCACCAATCGTCTGGTCCAGTGAGATTGGCTCACGGGCGTACTGCTGAATCTCCAGTACCTTCTCTTCGGTGATGTCCATCTCTTTGGCCAGCTCAAGTGGAGTTGGCTCGCGACCCAAGTCTTGGAGTAGCTCGCGCTGGATGCGTCCCAGTTTGTTAATAACTTCCACCATGTGGACTGGAATACGAATGGTACGCGCCTGATCGGCCATAGCGCGGGTAATAGCTTGGCGAATCCACCACGTTGCGTATGTGGAGAACTTGTAGCCCTTGGAGTAGTCGAACTTCTCGACGGCACGAATCAGACCCAAGTTGCCTTCCTGGATAAGGTCTAAGAATGCCATGCCGCGGCCCGTATAACGCTTCGCTAACGAGACCACCAGGCGAAGGTTGGCCTCAAGTAGGTGGTTCTTTGCTTTGCGGCCATCACGAGCAATCGCACGAAGATCGCGCTTCACAGCAGGGGTCAGCTTGGCTTCTTTGTCGCCGTTATCAAACGCCTCCTGCATCATGTTCATGCGGTAGTCGGCGTAAAGGCCGGCCTCAATCCGCTTAGCCAAGGAGACTTCCTGCTCAGCGTTGAGCAGGGCAACTTTGCCGATCTGTTTCAGATAAGCGCGTACTGAGTCTGCAGAGGCAGTAAGCTGAGCATCCTTACGTGCCTGGCGCAGAGCGGCTGATTCGTCCTCGTCCCAGACAGAAGAATCGCTTCCGTCATCTTCGTCCTCGTCGTCGTCCTCTGCGATTTCATCATCGACTAGGGCATCATCCTGGAAATCCTCGTCGTCGTGCTCCAGGTCGGGATCGTAGTCCTGCTCGTCATCGTCGTGAGTGAACTCGTCTTCGAGAACTTCTTCATCCGCTACAGTCTGTTCTTCAACAGCTGGCGAAGTTTCCTTTTTGGTTGCCTTTTTCGAAGTCTTTTTGGCGGTGGACTTCCGAGTAGCCTTCTTGGTGGCCTTTTTGGTTGTTTTCTTAGTTGTTTTCTTTGCAGACTTCTTCGCAGCCTTGCGGGTGGCTTTCTTAGCCGGAGCAGCTTCCTTTTCCTCAGGGACCGGTGCAGGAGCTGCCTCGGCCTCTGCAGGTGGGGTAGAAGCGACCTGCGCCGCTGCAGCAGCGGTGGTCGTAGCAGTACGCGCTGTTGCCTTGCGCGCGGTCTTCCGTGCGGTCTTGCGCGCCGTCTTCTTTACAGCCTTGCGAGGTGCAGTTGCACCGTTCCCCGCCTCATTGTTTGGGGCCGCGTTCTCTGTATTTTCGTTGACTGCCACGTACGCCCTTTCGCCAGTGAACTCTGCTTATACCAACAATTAAAGGCAGCGTGTGCGCGAACAAACGCGGCTGCCGCCTACGGGAAGCACCGTGAAGCTCAAAGTGCATTGAAGGCGCTTTCCGTAATGAACAATCGCCCAGTATAGGTCAAACTAAGCTGGTCGTGTTTACCACGTCCACAGCGTACCAGTCCAACCACGTATGGTGACGTGCGCCCCTGAGAATAGTCGCCCGCCTTGATGTTCTATGGCTCGATGCCTTCGCGTGCCGCCAGGGCAGCGCCAACAATCCCTGCCCGGTTCAACAGCATAGCTGGCTCTACCGGGGTTTCGACGTCTAACAACGGCACCCATTTTTCTGCTTTCCGCGAGATTCCGCCTCCGATAAGGAAGAGGTCTGGCGAGAACAGCGCCTCGTACTCCCTCAGGACTTTGCTTAACCGCTTTGCCCATTGCTTGTATGAGAGGTCGTTGTTTTTCTTTACGGACGCAGCGGCTTGGTGCTCGGCCTCTTTGCCATCGACGTAGAGGTGACCAATTTCGGTGTTGGGGAAAAGAACCCCGTTATTGAGGAACGCCGACCCGATCCCGGTACCTAAGGTAAGGAACAAAACAGTGCCAGTACGTGCAGATGTGGCACCGTACTTCACTTCAGCGAGTCCCGCGGCGTCGGCGTCGTTAAGCACCATCACCTCAGTGCGCTCTAAGGCTTCTTGGAAAAGCGCTTGGACGTTGGTGCCAATCCAGCTGGCGTCAATGTTTGCCGCGCTACGCGCGTGCTGATGCTTGATTACGGAAGGCAGCGTAATCCCTACGGGTCCCTTCCACTCGAACTTCTCGACGAGCGTACGAACAACCTCCGCGACCTTCTCCGGAGTCGCGGGCTGTGGAGTGGCGATTTTTAGCCGTTCACCCACAAATTCACCGGTTGCAAAATCAACGATGGCACCTTTGATCCCAGATCCACCGATATCGATACCAAAACCGCGAGTAGAAGTAGCATCCTGTGTCATGGCTGTTAGTGTACAAAAAATAGTTACGTATCACCTGGCAACAGGAATGCAGCGCGTAAAACTCACGTCGTGCAACAATAGAATCCATGACACTAGGCACATCTGCTCCGAAACCCCACGATCTTAAAGAATTTTGCCTCAAGCTGGCTGAAGAAGCGGCTGACCTCATACGGACGCAGCGGCTACAGTTTGCTCATCGGGGCATGGAATCGGCCGTGGCTGCTACCAAATCTTCCAAGGTTGACCCTGTGACGGAAGTAGACAAAGCTGCAGAACAGCTGATTGTGGCCAGGATTAGCCAAGAGTTTCCCGATGATTCGATCCTGGGCGAAGAGGGAACCGACCGTTCGGGCGCAGGCGGACGCCATTGGATTGTGGATCCGATCGATGGGACCGTCAACTTTCTTTACGGTGTACCCGCTTACGCAGTCTCAATTGCAGTCGCACAAGGAAATGAACTGATTGCCGGTGCGGTCGTCAACGTAGCGACTGGGCAGTCTTATTCAGCGTCACGAGGTGGAGGAGCATTTCGCGATGGGCAACGTATCCATACTTCACGCGCCCACGACGTGGAACAAAGTTTGGTAGCTACTGGCTTTTCCTACGAATCCTCTGCACGAGAGCAGCAAGGCAAGGTCGTTGCGCGTTTATTGCCCGCGGTCCGCGATATTCGTCGCATCGGATCTGCAGCCCTTGACCTCTGCAGAGTGGCAGAAGGTTCTGTTGACATCTACTACGAACACGGGACGCACCCGTGGGACTGGGCAGCCGGTGCGTTGATTGCTCAGGAGGCTGGAGCCGGAGTACTGCGACCTCCGCTTGGTATGCCGGAAACACAGTGGTACATGGTGTCTGCTTGGGCGCCGGGGCTCGAAGAAACATGGCAGCGTGCCGCGCGGCGAATCGGTGTGCCTGCAGTACTTGATCTATCGGAAGAGAATTAGCAGGGCAATTTCAGGGAAGCCCTTTTAGGTAGGTCTGCTCTTGCGACCTTACCTGCATGGTTGAGGTCCGCCCCTCTGAACTGCTCTTTTGATCGGTTAATGCAGTTAATGTGACAGCGGGCTCAACATGGTTTACTATGCCGGTCCAAGAAGTAAAAAAATTACTCGTTGGTTTAGCCTTCTCGCTGGTTGTTGCCAACGTCGAAATCTAGGGAAGTGAACCTATGGCTACTGATTACGATAGTCCACGCGGCAACGTCGCAGACGAGCTCGACGCAGACTCCCTTGAAGGACTGAAGGCTGCAGAGGCCAGCAACTCCAGCATGGATGATGATGGGGAAATCGTTGACTCCTTCGAGCCGCCACTGATGGACGTAAGTGGCGAAGAAATCAACGTTTCCGTAGTTCCGCGCAAAGACGATGAATTCACGTGCGCCTCCTGCTTCCTGGTCCAGTCCAAGAAGCGCATCGCCTACGTCGAAGATGATGGGTCTATGATCTGTCTCGACTGCGAATAATAAAGTCTCTCTGTACCGTTGTTCGGCACAGGGAGCGGTGCAAGAACGCAAGGGGCATACTTCCCGCCAAACGCGGAAGGTATGCCTCTTAAGCTTTTTGAGTGAGCGGTTTCACCGCGAATTCTGCCTGTTCTGGTAAGAAAGCACGAAGGAGCTTCGTGGGATTTTTCGTCCCAACCAGCCAGTAAGGCGTGGGGTCCCGAGGATCGTCAAGGACCAGCATCACCATTTCTTTTACCCAGCCATGAGATACCACGAACGCGGCCGGGTCGAGCTGTCTTCCCATCGCATTGCGTCGCGCTGATTCCGGGACTGCAATTGACCTTGAGACCACGTCGTCTGGCAAAATCGCTGATTCAGCGATTAGCCACCGCGTTCCCTGGGTATCCTCTTCCACGATCAGGGTAGTTTTAGACAGCCAGACCAAGACCCATACTGCGATTGCTGACTGAATAACCAAAGGCCCAATGAGCCACGCAAAAGATCGGTTATGGGCAAATTGTGCTGTGAGGATGCCCACAACTATAAAAGCAAAAATCCACCAATACCAGGGAACCCACTGTCGCTCCCGGTATAAAACTGTGCTCGGTTCCGCTGTCTGAGGCTGCGCGACCACGTTCGGTTCCTCGTTATTAGACACCCGCATACGCCTTCCGTACGAACAATTCTTGCAAGCTCTTCCCTAGTGTACTGAACCCATCTGAAGTTCCTCTCCTAGCTTCGGGATAGGTGGGTACAAGCCAGACAAGGCTCTGCGGTTGCTTTGCGACGAGAATCGTGCAGATTTCGTGACGCATAATTTTCATTTTGCGGTGGTGCGCCGGATGGACGTCGTGAAGTGTTTTGATCCCTTTGCGTGCTCCTTTGCTGCCCCTAAGGCCTTGTGCGTGATGTCGCTTGGGCGGCAGGTAGTCTGTAGCCATGGATTCCCACACGCCAACGATTCGCTTTAAGAAACTGCACCCTGCAGCGCATATTCCCACCCGTGCTCACGCCGAGGATGCCGGGGCTGACTTATACAGTATTGAAGAGTTGACGCTGGAGCCGGGACAGCGAGCGCTGGTGGGCACCGGCATTGCCATCGCGCTACCCGTCGGGACAGTCGGGCTTGTGCACCCGCGATCCGGTTTGGCCACGAAGAATGGCATTACCGTGATCAATACTCCGGGGACTATCGACGCTGGCTATCGTGGTGAATTGAAAATTAGCTTGGTTAACCTTGACCCCGAGCACGCATTCACTATCACTCCGGGCATGCGGATCGCCCAACTGCTGGTGCAGAAAGTCGAACTAGTTGACTTTGAAGAGGTCAACGAATTAGAAGAAACCGAACGTGGCTCTGGGGGCCACGGTAGTACTGGTTTGCACGATTAACGCGAACCCCGCACATAGCGTCAATCAAACTCATTAGCAGAAGTGCGCGATTTACTATTCGACGTATCGTGGAGGCTACGCAGCTTACGCGATAAGACAACACGAGAAAATCATTCAGTTTAAGGGAAGGACTCTCACCATGGCTTTGTGGCCTTTCGGAAAGAAAAAACACGATGAGCACGCGCAATCGCAGGAGCGACCGGACGAAAATACCGGCGTTAGCATGCCCGTTACCGACGAACCGCCAGCTGTCGACTCAGACCTCGAACCTGATGCCGCGTCAGGAGACGAGGAGACAGGTCTCGGTCCAGTTGCGGTCGAACACGATGCAGTCAATGGGGAAACCGGACCTTTCGATGGGGATAGTGTTGATATCACACAGTTTGATTTCTCGGACTTTGCAAATGGCGTACTTAATTTAGGATCGATGCAGCTCCCTTTGCCGAAATCCTCCCAAGTACAGGTGGAAATGGGTGAAAACGGCCCGAAGATGCTTCATATCGTGACAACGTACGGTCGCATCACGCCTGTCGCGTTTGCGGCACCAAAAGTAGCTAGTCAGTGGGAAGAATCTGTACCAGAGCTGCGCTCGCAAATGGATAATGACGGATTGACCACTCACATCGAGCAAGGACCGTGGGGCCATGAAATCGTAGGCGCCGGCGCCAATGAACTTGCAGTCCGTATGATCGGCGTCGAAGGTCCTCGGTGGTTGCTTCGTTTCACCCTTATGGGGCCAGCTGACCGTGCCGCAAACTTGACTACCTTGGCACGTGAACTCGCAGCTCGAACCTTCGTGTACCGTGGCGACAATCCGATTCTTGCCGGCAATTCACTTCCAATTGCGCTACCGCAGGCTCTCGTTGAACAAATCCAGAAGAACATGCAAGAGCGGGAAGCAGCGCAGCAGAGTTCTGCCACCGCTGACAGCGATACGCCAGCAGAATAAACACGCACACGATTACAGCGAGGAACAATTTCCACATGACAGACAACACTGGCACTCAGCACGCCCATGCCTCGACTACCGAGCAAGGCGACGGCTCTGGACGTGAGAGCTCTGGCCTGCCGTCTACTCCAGATGTGAAGAAAGGTGACAAGCGCACCGTTCAGATCTTGCGTATGGCTGTCGGTGGAGATGGAATCGCTAACATCGATGGTCGAATTACTTTCGTTGCGGGTGGCATTCCAGGCGATGAGGTCGAAATCGACATCACACAAGTAAAGAAACGCTTTGCGCGCGGAACTGTCAGCCGCGTTATCCAGGCTAGCGCTTTTCGAGTTCAATCCAGGTGCGAGGCAGCTGCCGCAGGCGCTGGTTGCTGTGATTTCCACGAAATGTCGCCTGCAGACGAAGCCGACATCAAGTCGCACACCGCGCAACAGGAAATAGAGAAACTATCTGGCTTGGACAACCTTGCCTATATGCAGACTGTGGCGCTGCAACCTGACCGCGGGTGGCGCACTCGGGTGCGGTTGGGCGTCGATAAGCAGGGCCGCGCCGGTTTTCGTGCGGTTCGCGGTAACACCATTGTCCCGGTGCAATGCTCGCAGGTAGTACCAGGGCTTCTCGACGGTATCGTGGGCGAGAACGCACGTACGTTCACTCCAGGATCTGAAATCATCGCTGCCTTGGACTCCCTGGGTAACCGAAGTGTCATTGAAGCCAAAAAGACCGGTCGCGGGCGCCGTGTGGAACACGTTGAAGACATCATCGAAGGTGACGGCTACGCGACCGAAATTGTTAGCGACGTTGAGTTTCGCTTTCCGGCAACCGCATTCTGGCAGGCACACATTGCCGCCCCTGAGTTCTACACTCGTGTCATCGAGCAGTGGCTGTCAGAAAAGTGGCGTCCTACGAAGGCCGTAAAGAAAGCGATTGGGTGGGACCTCTACGGAGGCGTCGGCCTCTTCGTTCCTCCCATGCACCGTGCAGTGGCTGCTCATGAGATTGCGGCTGCTGAGGTGTACTCCGTTGATTATTCCGAGGCCACCGTTGCCGCCTACGCTGGGGAGACGGCAATGCATAGCATTCCGGAAGACCAGCGCTCTGATTTCGTCGCTTACCGTAAGCACGGCCGGGTCGAGGCAATCGTAGGCCAGCTTCCAACCCCAGACTTTGTCGTCATCGATCCGCCACGAACAGGAGCAGGAGATGAAGTCATCGAGGCTGTTGCCGAAGCCCAACCGAAATTAGTAATTCATTTCGGTTGTGATGTAGCTACATTTGCTCGTGACCTCAAGGCTTGGGACACGGCTGGGTACACGATGGTGGATGGCCTCGTCGTAGACGCTTTCCCAGGAACTCATCACACGGAAATTATTGCAGCGTTTATGCCAACAAAGCTCGCTGCAGATAATGCGGCCACTGCCTAAGGCAAACTACTCAGTCTTCGATAGGGCATTACCTACACCGGGGTTCGTAGGCGATAGCCTCCTGCGGGTAGAGTAAGAATTCAAGACGAACGTCACAACGGGGTTAACCCCGTATGGCGTCCTACATACGCGACACTGACCGGACACATGAAGGAGCGGAAGCACAGCTATGACAATTCTGCACGGTATTCAATCGCCGGAGGATCTTAAGCAGCTTTCTGCAACTGAGCTTGAGCAGCTGTGCTCAGAGATCCGTGCATTTCTCATCGAAAAAGTGTCCGCGTCGGGGGGACACCTAGGGCCTAACCTTGGCGTGGTGGAACTCACTGTAGGGCTACACAAAGTTTTCTCTTCGCCGCGTGACCCGTTTATTTTTGATACGTCGCATCAGTCGTATGTTCACAAGATCTTGACCGGGCGCCACGATAAGTTTGACACCTTGCGCAAGAAAGACGGCCTATCTGGATACACTGATCGCGCGGAAAGTGAACACGACTGGACTGAATCCTCTCATGCATCGATGGCGATTTCCTACGCGGATGGTCTTGCTAAAGCCTTCCACATCACGGGCGAAAAGGACCGAAAAGTCATTGCTGTCGTAGGCGATGGGGCTATGACTGGTGGCCCGTGTTGGGAAGCCCTCAACAACGTAGCCTCGTCTGAAGATCGCAATGTGGTTGTCGTCGTTAACGACAATGGGCGTAGTTATTCGCCTACGATCGGTGGGTTTGCTGAAAATCTGTCGCAGCTGCGGATGACCCGTGGCTACGACAAGATGATGGAGCATGGCAAGTCGACGCTCAAATCTTTGGGCTGGGTAGGGGAACGCTCTTTCGAAGCCCTCCACGCTTTTAAGGAAGGCGTGAAGTCGTCCGTTCTGCCTACCGAGATGTTCCCAGAATTAGGGATGAAGTACGTTGGGCCAGTCGACGGGCATGACTTGGATTCGGTTATTTCGGCATTAGAGTACGCACGTGACTATTCTGGTCCGCTCATTGTCCACGTGGTTACTGAAAAGGGACGAGGTTTCGCTCCTGCGGCTACGGAATCAACAGACCTCATGCACTCTACCGGCGTGATTGATCCAGTCACGGGAAAGGCAACGAGCGTTAGCGGAACGTCGTGGACTTCCGTGTTCTCAGACGAACTTCTTAAGGCAGGCCAGCGCCGTGAAGATATCGTGGCTATTACTGCTGCGATGGCCGGCCCCACCGGTATGCAACCGTTCGCAGAGAACTTTCCGGACAGGTTCTTCGATGTGGGTATCGCAGAGGCGCATGCGGTTGGGTCGGCTTCTGGGCTTGCTCTCGGAGGTCTGCACCCAGTTGTAGCGGTTTATTCAACGTTCCTGAATCGTGCATTCGACCAGCTCCTCATGGATGTGGCACTGATTAAACAGGGCGTTACCTTAGTTCTTGATCGTGCTGGTGTAACCGGTTCTGACGGTGCCAGCCACAACGGTGTGTGGGACATGGCCTTGACATCGATTGTCCCAGGCATCCGAGTTTCCGCCCCACGCGACTCGCAGCAGTTGCGAGAGCTCTTCCAAGAAGCAATTGAAGTTTCCGACGCCCCGACATCCGTACGGTTTCCGAAGGGTGAAGTCTCTGCAGACATCCCTGCGCTTCACCGCAGCAGTGACGGGGTGGATACTTTGCTCGAGGATGCAGCTAACGACGATAACCTGCGCGTGTACATCATGGCAGTTGGTGCAACCGCTGCCGACGTCTTAGGTGCTGTTGAGGACGTTCGCACAGAGCTCGGGGATGGCGTTTCCTTCACTGTGGTCGATCCACGCTGGGTGAGCCCGATTGCGCCCAGCGTTCTCGACGGCGCGTCGAACGCGGACCTTGTCGTAACCGTTGAAGACGGAATTATCCGGGGCGGCATCGGTGCCCAGCTGGCAGAAGCGCTGAACTCGAGCAGCATCGATACGCCTATTCGTCACATCGCTTTCCCTGACGTGTTCCCGAAGCACGCCAGCCGTAGTCAGCTCCTGGCTGAAGTCGGCTTGGACCGCGCTGGAATTACTGCTTCGCTGGTCGAATGGGTTAATGAACTAGCGGGCTAAACCGGAAGTAATGGCTGACAGTGTTGCTTCAATCTGCCAAGTTCTTGCCCCTTGTGATGACATGTAGATAGCTATCGCGTGCGCATCGCGGAGCGTGTTCTCGTAGGCAGCTTTCCACACGGTGTTTTTTAAAACACGAGTTTCCAGCAAGTTTTCCGGTTTGATCTCTAGACGATCTGCAGTGGAATTGAGTTCTTCGCGGATTGCGTCATAAATCTCAGCGGCCTCCGGCGCAATACGGCGCCACGTGGATAAGGAACGAGGTGCCCCCAGCTCAGGCTCATTATGCAGCGGCCATTGGCATCGCGGTGATGCATTGGCTTGCTCGACCGCAGATTTCCACTGCCGGACATAGCGAGCGTAACGTCCACGCCACCCATCCAAGTCCTGGAAGTCTGACTGGTTATGTGGTGGAGCTTTAGCGGCCGCAATAATCACTTTATCGTGCAGTAACGAAGATGGGCATAGGTCTTTTTCGCGGGCTATTTTATCGCGTCGTTCCCAAAGCATGCGAGCAACTGCCCGCTGTCGCCTCGTTTTCAGGGTTGACATGCCTTTCATGTCGTACCAGTGATGCTTCAGGCCCAGTGATCTTCCCTTAGCGATGATGGCATTGAACTCCTCGTCGGCGACTGACATCTTGCCGGTATGGACGAGTTGGATGGTAAGTGCCTCGGAGAGTTCGATGAGAACTTCGACATCAAGTGCCGCATACACTAGCCACGATTCAGGCAGGGGAGTTCGCGACCAGTTTTCGGCCCCGTGATTTTTGGACAAACGTATATCTAGGTAGTGCTCAACCATGGAACCTAGATTGACCCTCGCGGCGCCTACTAGGCGGCCGGCTACCTCCGTATCAAATAGCTGCCCGGGATACATATCGAGTGCGTTGAGCGCGGGAAAATCTGAGTGGGCGGCGTGCATGACCCAAGATTCCCCGGAGAGGATAGGGCTCACAATCGAGGCGAAAGCATCCCGGTGACCTTCGGGAGCAAACAGATACGTGCCTGCGCCTTCGCGTCGAACTTGAATCAAGAATGCGCGGTCGTCGTAACGGAAAGCTGAAGCTCGTTCAGTGTCTATCGCAAATGGTCCGTGTCCGGCTGCCAAGGCATGTGCAGCCTCAAGAAACATGTCCGGAGTTGAATATACTTTAGGTATACCCTCGCGAGGTTGGGAAAGTTCTACCATGTGAAAAATGGGTCTAGGTAGTGAGGCCTAGGATCTGAACGAAATCTGAGTGATGCCCTCAGGGGGGAGTCCAGCGATATTAGCTAGCACGTCAGCGAAAGCCTCTACATGCCCTTGTAAATTTGTAGACTCTGCAGTCCATGAGGCACGCATCTCCACTTGGTAAGCGCGCGGTGGGCCTCCAATGTCGCCGTAGCGCACAGAAGCGGTTGATGTAACTGTGCCTCCCAGGTTGGAATATGTAA
The DNA here is from genome assembly GCF_002563965.1 of Corynebacterium renale. NCBI lineage: Bacteria > Bacillati > Actinomycetota > Actinomycetes > Mycobacteriales > Corynebacteriaceae > Corynebacterium > Corynebacterium renale. The sequence goes on from NZ_PDJF01000001.1 coordinate 1,786,041, forward strand.
CTTCGTTTACTTCGAGGCCCTCGGTGAGCCACTGCCAGACAACGTCGGGAAGCATGGGGTCAGAGGCGACAGCATCTTCCATGTCGGCTTGGATATAAGCAACTAGCCGCATGCTGCCGTCCCACGCATCCTCAGCCTTTGGGTCGTGGAGTAGGATGAGCCGCCCGAACGCGTCTCCAGCCCGGTCATAAGTATCTGGACCGTCGGTGCTGGGCCGAGAGATTTCGAGTCCGATGGCATGACTGTATGGGGCTAGGCGCTGAGGGGGGCGAATAGTTCCGAGGGAGATTTCTTTACGGAGTCGAGCGGAATGCATTGACTCGACGGTGTCAGAAAACTCTACGGGGTAGGAGCCCTCGCCACTCGTGTCAGTGGAGTCGCCATGCGATGGCAGTGAAGAAATGGCATCGGAGTTGGTCACGCACACCAACCTAACGGGGATGTAGTGAAGAGGGGGGAAGGCGCGCCGTGGTGCGTCTTTAGCTAAATCAGTGGCGGTGCCACTTAGGTCTTTCAAACTTTTTATTGATACGTGGGTTTTGATAGTGTGGCAAGTGTCGCGAATGGAATTCGTGTTTGTATCAGGATTAAGGGTGAAAGGACCGCAGAATTATGAGTGATCATGCACACTCCCATGAAAAGAACGAAGAGTTGCAGAAGCTTAACGACGTTCAACGCTACATCCAGACGGCAGTGTTTAAGCTTGTGCCTGGTGCGTTAACTGAGGACCGTTCCGAAGTAATCGCCGAAGCTGAAAAATTCTTTGCCACCCTTGCTGAAGAAGGCAAGGTAGAAGTTCGTGGCATTTATCTGACGTCTGGCATCCAAGCCGATGCTGACTTCATGATTTGGTGGCACGCTACCGAATTCTCCGAAATCCAGGAGGCACTCAACAGTTTCCGCCGCACCACAGTTCTGGGTCAGGTTTCAGACCTCATCTGGTGCGGTAACGGCCTGCATCGCCCATCTGAGTTCAACAAGGCTCACCTGCCATCGTTTATTATGGGAGAGTCCCCAGAGGCATGGATGACCGTGTACCCCTTCGTCCGCTCCTATGACTGGTACATCATGGAGCCGGAAAAGCGTTCCAAGATTCTGGCGGCTCACGGACGCGCTGCTGGTGGTTATGCAGATGTTCGTGCGAACACCACTACAGCATTCGCGCTAGGGGATTATGAATGGATGCTCAACTTCGAGGCCCCATCCCTGGATCGCATCGTCGACTTGATGCACACCATGCGCTATACCGAGGCTCGTCTCCACGTCCGTGAAGAGATTCCGTTCTTCTCCGGTCGTCGCGTGGCAGACCTCGCGGATCTCATCAACGCGCTGCCATAAAGACACCGTAGAAAAGGCCTTAATCCTTGTGCAAGGATTAAGGCCTCATTTTTTGGCGTGCTTATCGACGCCCCAGCTTCTCTATTCCTGAGGTTCGAAAGTCATCGAGATCGAGTTGATGCAGTACCTCAGATCGGTTGGGGTGTCAAAGCCTTCGCCTTCAAATACGTGGCCTAGGTGAGAGTGGCAACGTGCACAGAGTACCTCGGTGCGTCGCATCCCCAATGAATCGTCGGCGCGTTCGATAATTTTGTCGCCGGCCAGCGGGCTGAAAAAAGCGGGCCATCCACAGTGGGCGTCGAATTTTTCTGTCGATCGGAATAGTTCTTCCCCGCAGGCGCGACACGAGTACACACCTGCAGCAGTGGTATCAGTATATTCCCCGACTCCGGGAGGCTCAGTCCCGGCCTCCCGCAACACGTGATATTCAGCTGCAGTCAGGCGTTCTTTCCATTCGGCTTCGCTGATATTCCGAAAATCTTCCATCGAATGGTCCTTTCTTCTGGTTGGGGGTGGGGGATTGCTTCAGATCTGATATCGCCCAGCCGAGCGAAACTCCAGCAGCGACGACGAGGAGCAGGGCCCACCCAGTCGTTGCGCTAAAGTATTCCCACCACCGCATCAAGGTCACCCAGTGTACTGAGTTCCATGACAACGGGGCGTAGAAAAGGACCACTGCGAGCCACGCTAACCAGGAATGCATTATGGAACGTGCCTGGAACACAGTGAATAACAGGGGAAAAGCGAACATTGAATAATATTGCTGCCCCAAAGACGATAGGAAAAACACGCCTACGAGTAAGACTCCCGTCGTCGACGTTGCCCACAGGAGGCCGTCGACAAGCCTAAAACGTGCCAGGCTTATGAGAGCGATCACGACAATAATCGCTATGAGGCAGAACATGAATGCGTGGGCCCACTGCGGCATTCCTAAATACACTGCCATGCCCGCCAGGGAACCATTTGCGTAGTCTCTGGTGATACCGAGATATGGCACCACAATGTCGAAGTAGTCCTGCGCGCCCGGCACAAGGGGATAGGCAATGACATTGGCTCCGAATGGAACAATCACTGCAGCAAACGTGCCTGCCCAATGGCCACGCATGATAAGAAGCACAACTAGCGGAGCAAAAAGGGGCTTAATCAAAATCGCTAGGCCCAGCAAAACTCCAGCCCATACCGTTCGTCCTGAGAGGAGAGTTGTTAGGAAAAGGACTATGAACAAAAGCATGAGGCCATTGATGTTCCCGAAAATTAAGGTATTTTGAACGGCTTCTGTAAGGAAGGCCAGCGCAATAGTGACAGGAACGATGCCTGAACTCCATCGAAAACCAAAGAGACGACACATTAACGCAAGCGCTGCGATAATTGCCGCGGCATTGACGCACACGAACAGCATGCGGGCTAATGCTGATGACCCCAGAATCGCCATTGGGGTCAGCGCAAGAGTAGCGCCCGGGTTGTACAGGTAGTGCGGATCCACGTAGTGGTAGATCTCGTTGTATACCGGTACGCCGTCCAGGAATCGACGGACTGCTTGATATACAGTGGTGAAATCATCAGTAACGTGACCGTTAGCCGCTTGCACGAAAACAGTGTGCACAATGAGGATGAATGTTACTGGCCACCCGGCAGTTGTTAGGAGTCGGTCTGCTCGCCCGCAATCACGCTGCGCGGGAGAATTCACGTAGCCATCGCCGTCGCTTGTCAGCGCGGACTGAGTGGTCCACGTTGTCCGAGCGATAGCGGTGAAGCGATTACTCATTAATGCAAATCCTCAATCCTCACGGGTGCACGACCCTGGGGTGCACACGGTATGAACAGCATATGGCGGCCAGAGGCGACCGACTCATTACTTTAGCGCCCGGTAGCGTAAGAAAAGGTATCCATCGCCGGAAGCCGCACATCTATCTAGAGCCCACATGGTGTTCACGTTCGAGGGCGAATTGCCGTGGCCACTAAAAGAACTGGTCATTGGTGCAATCGTGACGTACATTGTGTCCACCAGTTGAGCAGCGAAGAACTCGTGGTACAGTGACGGCCCACCTTCTATCAGGATGTTCTGATGACCGAGGTTCCGCAAAGTATCCAGTAGCTGATTGGGTTTCGTTCCGGTTGCGCGTAGCTGGGCGCCGGTGGCGAGCAGTTCAGTAGCCTTTCCCTGGTGCTCGACGAGGCTCTCCTCCGGGCAGAGGACAATAGGGGCTATAGATGTATCGGTGAAAAAGGGGGATGTCGGGTCCAAATTCAGCGTCCCAGTGAGTACAGCCAGCACCGGCACGGGTTCTTGGCCTCGGGCTTCGCGTGCTTTGCGCTGCGATGGGTTCGCTTTAGCACCGGAATATTCTTCAGAACGCACAGTTTGAGCACCGACTAGAATGCAGTCAGCCCAGAGTCGTGCGTGGTGAAGAAGTGCCGAGTCAATCTCATTGCCGATACCGCCCGATTTACCATCAATGGTGAAGGCGCCGTTGGCGGTCATCGCATGAATGCTCCGAACACTTCCGACTGGAGAGTCGGATGGCTCGAAGAATGCAGGGATGTCATCGCGATCAAAAGCATTGGACATGGTTTTAGCGTACCTGGAGCGATCTTATAAACATGACCTCGGCCACTGTAGCCTTGTAGGTTACAAAAAACTGCGGGCTTGCAAATAGCAAACCCGCAGTAGTGGAGCGGATGACGAGACTCGAACTCGCGACCCTCACCTTGGCAAGGTGATGCGCTACCAACTGCGCTACATCCGCATAGTATCTTGCAAGTTCACTGGTGTGAACCTGAAAGAACCGTGCGCGATACTGGGATTGAACCAGTGACCCCTACCGTGTCGAGGTAGTGCTCTACCGCTGAGCTAATCGCGCTTCAACATACGTTGGAGGTGGATACGGGAATCGAACCCGTGTACACGGTTTTGCAGACCGTTGCCTAACCACTCGACCAATCCACCGTGGATTTCCTCCAGAAGTACCATAGTACTTGGAGCGGATGACGAGACTCGAACTCGCGACCCTCACCTTGGCAAGGTGATGCGCTACCAACTGCGCTACATCCGCATAGTATCTTGCAAGTTCACGGGTGTGAACGTGGAAGAACCGTGCGCGATACTGGGATTGAACCAGTGACCCCTACCGTGTCGAGGTAGTGCTCTACCGCTGAGCTAATCGCGCAAATTCATTTCACACAGGCCCGGTGAAATGAGAGCGGATGACGAGACTCGAACTCGCGACCCTCACCTTGGCAAGGTGATGCGCTACCAACTGCGCTACATCCGCATATGCACAACCTGCCGGATTACATGGTGTGTAACCAACTGCGTGGTGCGAGGACAAACTATATCCTCATTGGAACAGTTATGACAAATCCCCAGGGAAACGCCCTAATCTGAAGTTCTTTCACAGTCGCCAAAGGCCTTGTGGGCTAGCGAAGGTTTGTCTTGTAAGAAAGGCATCTGATTCGACATAAGCTTTGCTGGCCATTTGGGTTCTGAATGCATCGGGTGTACATTTCAAAAATGTACGGCACACGCCGTAGAAACAAGGTCCCATGGCTCAGTGGAAGAGCGTTCCGTTCACACCGGAAAGGTCGCTGGTTCGATCCCAGCTGGGACCACGCGTCGCCCGTCATCTTCAGTGGCGGGCTTTTTCATTGCCGGTTGGCGTGGCTGGCGACAGCATCTAGAAGCCCTCGAGATCTAGATGCTGTCGCTTCGCCCCAACCGGCCCGGGCGGGTTTTCACCCTCTTAGCCAGGTTGTTTAGAATCATTTAACTTTCGTTGGAACTATTGACGGTTTGCTTACGACAACTTGGGTACGGTGGAGGAAGTGCATACAACCTGGTTATGCCCCTCTGTCCGTAGGACGCTGTGCGCATCGCACTTTCAAAGTCATATGCGCAGTGGCGAGGAAGGAATTCTCAAGTGGCACAATGTGCGCGCTCTCGCGTAAAACGTTTACGCCGTGGCTCTTACGCGGTGCTGTGTGCGACAATGTTTGCGACGTCAGGTGCTGTTACCCCGGCGGTAGCACATGATGTTGTCGTCGATGCGCAGCCACCTGCGGGTGGAACTGTGGAACAGTTTCCTCGTGAAATAGTGCTGGAGTTTTCTGGGTATCCTCGCGATACGTTCAATATGTTCGCTGTCACTGATAAAAGCTCCGGGGAAATTTTGTTTGACGGAACCCCTAAGCTGGACGGCCGGAACCTGACCATCGACGTCCCAGCTGATGTCAACCCCGGCGCCGGCACATATACCGTGGGTTTTCAGATTACATCGTCGGACGGACACGCTACCCGTGGCAAAACTGAATTTCGTGTAGCTGGTGAGAGTGCTCCGCCCGAGAATCAGCCGGTTTCCGCTGACGATAGAACAGAACGAGACTCTGGACTAAGCCCAGTTGTTCTCGCGCTTATTGCTTTCGGTGCTTTTGCGGCTCTTGTCGCTGTCTTGATCATGGTGCGCGTGAAGTCGCGTCGAATTGAAGAACTTTAAGGAGAAATTATGTCCATTCGTTTCCTAGCTCCATGTGCTGTCGTGTTGGCTGCCGGACTAACGCTGTCCGCATGCGCCTCGGGTGATGACACTACTGCGACAACTACAGCATCCACGACGTCGGAAACCACCGCTACTGCCACGGAGACCACAAAAGCTGATGCTGCTGCAGAAGATTCCGTCACATTGGAAGAGGGTGTTGTTCGTGCATCCGTCGAAGGCAATGACATGACGTCGATCTTCGGAACCTTGCATAACAACACTGACAAGGACGTCACGATCATTGGTTTCACCTCCGAGAGCCTCGGGCAAGCACGCTACGAAATTCACGAGGTCGTCGACGGCATGATGCGCCAGAAGGAAGGTGGAATCACTATCCCCGCAGGTGGTTCCCACGAGCTGAAGCCAGGCGGTGACCACTTCATGGTGATGGAGATGAAGAGCCAGGCACACGCAGGCGACACCATCGACATTGATTTGCTTCTCGACGGCGGCACCATGGCACACGTATCGGGAGTGCCGGTACGTGACCTGCTGCCTGGTGACGAAGATTATGGCGATATGGCGCACAACCACGGCGAGCATGGTGGTCATGGTGAAGGCCATGAAGGCATGGATCACGGCGAGCACGCGGGCCACTAACGATTGAGAGTCCAGCGGTTGTGAAGTGTATGGGCGGCGTCTGATTCCTACTAGGGAATGCAGGCGCCGCCGCCGTATTCTTGAGCAATAAACTCACTTGAAATTCAGGAAGGAATCATGAAATCTTCTGGTATCGGGCGACGCCATTTCTTGGCAGGTGGGGTAGCTGGTGCTGTAGGTCTGGCGGCTACGGGATGTTCACAGGCCAGTGAAGACAATCGGACAGGGGACCAACAGACCTCGCTGGGAGCTCTCACGATTCCTTTTGACGGGCTCCATCAAGGCGGAATTTCGACCCCGGAACAAGCGCACCTGAACCTTGTGGGAATGAATCTGTTGGAGGGCGTCGATAAAAATGGGCTTCGGCGTTTGCTCACCTTGTGGACCGAAGATGCCCGTGCGCTCTGCGAAGGGCGCGCTCCGTTAGGTTCGCTTGAGCCTGAACTCGCACGAGATCCAGCCGAGCTGACCATCACGGGTGGAATAGGCGCACCCGGTCTACAACGCGTCGGCTTGGATCACGCCACACCCGAATGGTTAGCCGATATTGAACCCTTTGAGCGTGATGCGCTACGTCCGGAATGGGGACAAACCGACCTTGTTCTGCAGATTTGCGGTAATGATCCCTTGAGCGTCGCTTATGCTACCCGGCACATGCTGAGGTCGTCTGTCTCGTATGCCAAGCATGTGTGGACCCAAAAAGGTTTCATGAATGCCGCAGGGGTGAAGACCGCCGGAGAAACCCCTCGTAATCTCTTCGGGCAGAAGGACGGCACCATAAACCCCCGCGGACAGGAAGAATTGGACCAGCACGTCTGGGCAACAAAGGATAGCTCTCCGGCATGGATGGTGGACGGTACCGCGATGGTTGTCCGAAGGATCCAGATGCACATGGATGAGTGGGAAAAGCTGGACCGCAGTTCACGTGAAATCGTGGTGGGACGCACACTCGACACAGGTGCGCCGCTTCATGGTGGAGATGAGTTCGATGAAATCGATATGACGGTTACAGACGAATATGGCCTGCCTGCGATTGACCCCAGCTCGCATGCTGCACGAGCCAAGGCGCCCGCTGAAAACCCGGAACAGCAAATTCTTCGCCGACCATACAATTTCGATTTGCCACCGGTGGACGTGATGGAGGACACCTCAAATACCGGGCAGATTTTCATTTGCTTCCAGAAAGACCCGCGTACGCAATTCACACCGATTCAACGCAGGCTTGATCAAGTTGATCGGCTCAATGAATGGATCACCCATATTGGCTCCGGGGTGTACGCAGTTTTTCCGGGGGTAGGCGCCGATGGGGATAAGTATTGGGGTGAAGGGCTATTCACGGTGTGACGCCGGGAGGCGTCGATAAGCGTGAAGAACGGAGTCGACGGGTGAGCTTGGTTGCTTACGCGGTAAGGTAACTAACTATTGTCGATTTCTTTCGGCGAGATGACCTATTAGCGTGCTGTCGGCCAGGTATGCCGGGAGCACACGAGCGCAAGAAGGAGCGCACGTCCACATGGAGAACTCTCACCAGAATCCTGCAGAACATCAGTCTTTCACGGTTCCTGCAGGCACCGCGGTTGGTGCTGCGATGCGAGACCTTGGCCTTCCCAACAAGGGTGAAGATGCCATCGTCGTGGTCAAAGATGATCACGGCCACCTGTTCGATCTTTCCCACACTCCTGATGTGGACACCAATTTCATCCCAGTTCCTGCCAATACTGAGGAAGGCCGTGCGGTCATCAGGCACTCATGTGCGCACGTCTTGGCGCAGGCTGTGCAGATAGAATTCCCCGGCACGAAGCTGGGCATCGGTCCCGCAATCGAGAACGGTTTTTACTACGACTTCGATGTTGCCGAGCCGTTTACCCCAGAAGACCTGAAGACGCTGGAAAAGCGGATGAAGAAGATTATCAAGTCAGGTCAGCGCTTTGAGCGCCGTGTTTGGGAGTCTCAAGAGCAGGCGCGCGAAGCCCTCAAGGATGAGCCGTACAAGCTAGAGCTTATCGACGACAAAGGGAATGTTGACCCTGATTCTGATGAAGCTACCGAAGTCGGAGCTGGCGACCTAACCGCCTACGATAACGTGAACCCTCGTACCAACGAAGTGGAATGGTTCGATCTGTGCCGTGGCCCCCACGTGCCGACCACGCGCTACATTCCAGCCTTCGCTTTGACTCGTACTTCTGCGGCCTACTGGCGTGGTGACCAGAACAATGCGGGCCTACAACGTGTTTACGGTACAGCCTGGGAATCCAAGGAAAAGCTGGAAGAATACCAGCACATGATCGAGGAAGCTGAAAAGCGCGACCACCGCCGACTAGGTACTGAACTTGACCTCTTCAGCTTCCCGGATGAGGTTGGCTCCGGTTTCCCCGTGTTCCATCCAAACGGCGGCATTGTGCGCTTCGAGATGGAAGAGCACTCCCGCAAGCGTCACCTCGCCGCAGGTTATTCGTTTGTGAACACTCCGCACATCACTAAGGGCGAATTGTTCAAGAAGTCCGGCCACCTTGATTGGTACGCCGACGGCATGTTCCCTCCCATGCAACTTGATGCCGAATACGACGAAAACGGTGTGGAGACTAAGCCCGGCCAGGACTACTACGCGAAGCCGATGAACTGCCCGATGCACAACCTCATCTTTGCGTCTCGCGGTCGTTCTTACCGTGAACTTCCGCTGCGTCTTTTCGAGTTTGGCACCGTTTATCGCTACGAGAAGTCTGGTGTGATCCACGGTCTGACCCGTGCTCGTGGTTTTACACAGGACGATGCCCACATCTACTGCACCGAGGACCAGCTGGAAAAAGAGCTGACCTCTGTCCTTGAGTTTATTATTTCGCTGCTCAAGGATTACGGTTTGGACGACTTCTACCTGGAGTTGTCCACCAAGGATCCCAACAAGTACGTCGGCGACGACGCCGTGTGGGAACGCGCAACGAAGATTCTGGAAGACGTTGCGACAGCCTCCGGTCTAGATCTGGTACCAGATCCAGCAGGTGCAGCATTCTATGGGCCAAAGATTTCTGTCCAAGCCCGTGACGCCATCGGCCGCACCTGGCAGATGTCTACCGTTCAGCTGGACTTCAACTTGCCAGAACGCTTCGAGTTGGAATACACCGCGCCTGATGGGTCGAAGCAGCGCCCAATTATGATTCACCGCGCACTCTTCGGCTCCATTGAGCGTTTCTTCGGCGTCCTGCTGGAGCACTACGCAGGCGCATTCCCAGCATGGCTGGCACCACACCAAGTCATGGGTATCCCGGTTGCAGACGAATTCATTCCTCACTTGGAGGAGGTGGCTGCTGCCCTGCGGGCGCGCGGCATTCGCGCTGACGTTGATACTTCGGCTGACCGGATGCAGAAGAAGATTCGTAATCACACCACCGGAAAGATTCCGTTCATGTTGCTGGCAGGTGGCCGGGATGTCGAGGCTAACGCCGTTAGCTTCCGTTTCTTAGACGGAACTCAAGTTAACGGTGTACCTGTTACTGATGCCGTGGAGCTCATTGCCTCCTGGATCGGGGAGCGGATCAACGATCAGCCTACGAAGGACAACATCGAGCCACGGCTGTGATGTCCGCGTAGATCGAGGCAGCTCCTTCCTCTATGAAGACGAGGTGCTTCGAGAAAGATGAAACGGGTGGCTAGTTCTAGTCCACCCGTTTCTGGTTTTGCAGACTATGCTTGCACGTGTTGTGCACCACCGGTGTGGAAGCGCTGCAGGTGTGTAGAGATCGCTATGGAGGCTGAGATTATGAGTGAGTCGGAGAGTCTGGATCCCGAAAAACGGGGTAGCAACGACACCTACATAGACTCTGGCGTAGGCACCCCTGACCGTCTACAGCGTTTATGGGCCCCGTACCGTATGAATTACATCACCTCTAACGCGGAATCACATGCTGGGAGTGCAAGCACCGCGAAAACCTCGCAAGGGGCTGCGGAGAAGGCTCCTACACAGGACCCTTTTCTTGCCGCGCCGCAGGGCAGTGATGAAGACGGGCTGATTATTGCCCGGGGACAGCACGTATATGCATTACTCAACCTTTTCCCATATAACAATGGGCATTTGATGGTGGTGCCATACCGCCAAGTAGGGCAGCTTGAAGAACTGAGTGACGACGAATCCCTGGAACTCATGCAGTTTGCCCAGCACGCCATCAAAACACTCAAACGTGTGTCTAACCCTGATGGCTTTAACCTCGGTTTCAACCTAGGATCCGGGGCAGGAGGTTCTGTCCGTGACCATCTACATTTGCATGTTGTGCCACGTTGGTCTGGTGACGCAAATTTTATGACTGTCCTAGGCGGTACAAAGGTGCTGCCACAATTGCTTAAAGATACTCGGGCGATGCTTGCCGAAGCCTGGACTGAGATCGCAGACCTTCCGCAATCCAGTGATGCACCTCAAGGGGAGGCGTAATGCTTGGTATCAAGGGGCGTAAGCCTGCCGCTGTAGTTATCGAGCCGATCGCTCGGACATTATTGCGCGCTAGAATATCGCCGAACATGGTGACAATCGTCGGCGCACTCTGCGCATGCATCGTAGCTATCGCCCTCATCCCCCAGGGGCATCTGGTGTGGGCAGCTATTCTCACTGCACTTTTTACAGCTACGGACATGATTGACGGAACGATGGCTCGTTTGCGCGGAGGCGGCACAAAATTTGGTGCCACGCTCGACGCAACGTGTGACCGCATCACAGACGGGGCTCTTTTTGCTGCTATCACGTGGTGGTTGGTGTATAGCTATGATGCCCCCGGCATCCTTGTCGTTTCGGCACTAGTGGTGACGGTATCGTCGCAAGTCATTTCTTATGTCAAAGCCAGGGGAGAGGCAAGTGGCTTCACGATAAACGGGGGTCTTGTCGAGCGCCCCGAACGCCTCATCGTGGGTTTGCTCGGTATCGGACTGCACGGGCTCGGTGTCCCCTATGCGGTAGATATTGCAATGTATCTTTTAGCCATCGGCTCCGTATTTACGGTAATTCAACGGCTTATTATTGCTTCGCGCGACCCGCGGGCCTGCGACACTATTAAACCGCCAGCTGGGGCTCCCGATTCCCAACAGCTCCAACCGGAACACACAGCTTAGGCCTGGATGTACCCACGGAATTACGCTCACCTCGATGGAAGGATAATGACGCAGTGTCTGGCATCTTGCGATTTTTAGCACGCGCCCTGGGTGCCGAGCTTGCTGAAGGCGATAGCGTGGACATTGCTACCGTCGGTTATCTAGCTGGGTGGAAGTGCGCGCGCTTCATACCGCATCATCTGTTGCGTTCGCTCGGAAACTGCGCTGCGGATTGTGTTTCAAAAAACGGCCGTGGAATGGAGCAGTTACGGCGCAATCTCATACGGGTCGTAGGGGCAGAGAACGTCACGTCGCACCTAGTTAGGGATGCGGTTCGTTCTTACACCCGGTACTGGGTTGAAGCCTTTTCGCTTTCGTCCATGGCTGGCGATCCTAGGGTGATGAACACTATCGCAGCGGGTGTACAAGGCAGAAAGCGTTTTGACGCTTCATACTCGCGCGGCAAAGGTGTCGTGCTTGTCTTGCCGCATACTGGGAATTGGGACATGGCCGGCATGTTCTTGGTTCAGGAATACGGAAGCTTCACTACAGTCGCCGAACGTGTGAAACCTGAGGTGCTTTTCGACGCCTTCGTGGATTTCCGGAATTCCCTCGGGTTTGAAGTATTGCCGCTCACTGGAGGCCAGGCTCCTTACCCACAGCTTCAGGAGGTTCTTCGAGAAGGAGGAGTGGTCTGCCTGGTCGGGGAGAGGGATTTCAAAGGATCAGGCATACCGGTCACGTTTTTCGATGAAGAAACTACTATGCCCCCCGGGGCGGTGGAATTGGCATTAAGCACTGGGGCAGCACTGCACGTTGTCCACTCGTGGTTCGATGATGAGGGGTGGGGGTTGTCTGTCTCTGAGGAAATTCCACGTTCAGAAGCTACGACCATGCAACAGCAGGTAGCGGACATCTTTTCCAGGAACATTGCCGAACATCCTGAAGACTGGCACATGTTGCAGCCATTATGGCCACACGATCGTGAATTGAGGCGGAAAAGAAGAAAAGAGGCTCAGGTTAAGAAAGGGGAGCAATGAAGGTAGGCATTGTATGCCCCTATTCGTTTGATGAGCCGGGTGGTGTCCAAGCACACATCATCGATCTAGCACGGGCGCTGAAAGCTAAAGGGCACGAAGTGGCTGTTCTTGGTCCGGCGTCCACAGAGACACAGCTGCCGGATTTTGTGGTCAAAGGTGGGCCCGCTATAGCGGTTCCATATAACGGTTCCGTTGCCCGTATTTCTTTCGGCCCGCACGTAATTAATAACCTCAAGAAGTTCGTGTGCGAAGAGCAACTAGACGTCTTACACATCCACGAACCTAATTCGCCGAGCTACTCGATGGCCGCAGCCATGTACTGCTACGGAAATCTTGTGGCAACGTACCACGCCTCAACGAAGAAGTCGCGTGTACTAAAACTTGCACTCCCATTTTTGCGTCCATTTTTGGAGAAAATTCGGGCGGGAATTGCTGTAAGTGAGATGGCGCGTAGGTGGCAGGTAGAAGCACTCGGAGGCGATCCAATCCTGATACCCAATGGCGTGCATATTCGTGACTACGCACAATTTCGGAAACTGCCGAATCCACTTCAGCGGGAGCCGTTTGAGATTGTGTTTTTAGGCCGCCTTGATGAGCCACGTAAGGGGCTTAAGGTGTTGTTGAAAGCTTTAACGCTACTCGACAGAGAGGTAAAGGTCACCGTTATGGGAGCAGGCGAATCCCGAACCGTACCTGGCGTGACATTTGCAGGCAAAGTGTCTGACGAGGAAAAGCAGCAGATCCTAGGGCGTGCAGACATCTACGTGGCGCCAAATACCGGTGGGGAAAGTTTTGGGATTGTTCTCGTGGAAGCAATGGCTGCAGGTTGTGCCGTTGTTGCAAGTGACATAGAGGCATTTTCGTTAGTATGCGAGGCCGATTCCCCGAATCCTGCGGGCGTGGTTTTTAAAAACGGTTCGCCTCATGACTTGGCGCGGAGGCTTCAAGAACTCATCGATAAACCGCAACGAATGAGAGACGTGGCGGAACGTGGGGTCACGCGCGCCAAGGACTTTGATTGGGCGACGATAGCAGATCAGATTGTAACGGTATACGAAACTATCGACGACGGCCACGGAGTGCGCCTATGAACGTTTACCTGGCAATAGTCCTCGCCGTTGTCGTCACAATGCTTGCTGCGTGGGCATATTTTACGGCCCAACGTCTCAATCGACTTCACATTCGGACCGATTCAGCGCTCGCCCAATTGATGAGTGCACTTGATCGCCGCGACGCGCTGGTGGCTGCTTTAGAACCGGGGCTGCGAGAGCTGGCGCAGACGTCGTTAAGCATTCCTGGAGCCCCGGAATTCGTGGAAGCCAAGGCTAAAGCGGATTCGGACTTGAAAACCCAGCTCCAAACGAGGCCCGTGGCGGCTGA